>DCUI01000170.1 GCA_002327785.1 Phycisphaerales bacterium UBA2218 | reverse complement strand
ACCCACAAATCAGTCAAGAGAGCCACAAATTCCTCAGTAAATACGTGCACCCCTCATCATGGTTTGTAAATGCCGCTGAGGAACGGACCAATTCAAATGAGTACCGTAATTTGTTGGTTAGCCGTGGATGTTTACGCGAGTCCTATTTCTTCATCCTGGCACTGCTGCCGCGCTTCGTTTTCTTGACGACCGTTTTGGCTTTCTTCGTTGTCCGCTTCTGTTTCGCCTTCTTGGCGGGAGCCCTGCGTCGGGCTTTCGCCGCGATGCCGGTCTCGACGATCGTGGCCTCCGTGCCGTCGTTCTGTGCCACTCCGGCGGACTCCAGATCGATGCCGAATACGTCCCCCAGATCGGCGTCGTCGATCACGCGGGAGGTCTTCTTCTTCGCCTGTTTCAATAGCCTTGCAGACTTGTCGCGAACAGCCTGGGTGATGAGGTCGTCCATCTTCATCTTGCGAAGGACAAAGAACAGGCTCGGGTCCTCATCGAGCCGTGTTCCTATGCCGTAGAGGACGGCGGCGACATGCTTGCACATGTAGGCCCAGTCGGGACAACTGCATTCGAATTCGATCTCCTTCGGCGAGGGGAACAGGCCACTGCCCTTGGCCGTGAACAACTCCGCCAGGCCCTTGGGGAACCGGCCCTCCAGCAATTCCTGTAAGGAGGCGAGCTGACCCTCGCAGGCGGCCCGGATCTCTGTCCAGATGGCCTTGCTTATGGGTTTGATCCGCATGGTCACGGTGTAAGGGCTCTGTCGGCTGCCTTGCACCAGCGCCTTGACCTGACCGGGGCTGATCTGCAGGTCCAGGACGGCCCCGTGCCGCACGTAACTGCGCCCCCGTCCGACCCGATTCGAGTAGTCGGCATACTTGGTGAGATTGCCGTTCCACGCCTTGCCCCACCACGTGCGGACCAGGGTATTGCCTTCAATGACAACCGGGCGAATACCCGGGTGCTTCTTCTTCAGTTGTTCGAGCTTGCGCCGTGCTTTGGCCCTCTTCTCGCCAACGGACACATAGCGCGGGCAACAGCGCATGACCGGCGGGGTCGAATACGTCGGAATCGGCGTCCCGGCAGGCGAGAGCATAGGGTCAAGAGCACCGTGGGACTGGTCATCAAAGGAATCTGAAGTGTGGAAATAATCAATATTCGTATATAGTCGATTTTTGCCACACAATTGCAAGTGCCTATCAGAAAAGACCTTAGGAGCGTTTTGGGGCCATTTGGGGGCATGATTTAATCCACACTTCAGACCCCTACAAGGCCGAATAAAACCACACTTCAGGGCATTTAATCCACACTTCGCGCCGATTTAATCCACACTTCGGCCGATTTAATCTACACTTCAGACCCCCGAAACGAGCCCCCTCAACAGTCCCCGAACCGGCGAAGGGAGCCCTGATGGCAAGGTCGCCGCGCGCCGCTGTGAATCCAGAACCTCGGGGTCGGAAGATCCGCCAGTGGGAGTGATTTTCCGATGGAACCGGCGGAGAAGAAAGAATGATTGTATACCATATATATCTATTATTTTCTATATGGAAAGGTAGGAAAGGGAAGGTAGGAAAGGACCGAAGGCCGGCCCGCCGAAAGCAGCACAACTCGCCAGTGACGGCACACAGAGGAGACAATTCCACTCCGCCGGCAGGGAATCTCCATCGGAAATCTACTCTCTCTGACCGGCCACCACGAACCGATAGCTTTTTATACTTCCTGTTCCATTGGAACTTCTGGAGGTGAGATTCCGATGGAACCGACCACGGTCCGCAACAAGATCATGGGACAGATTCAGCATATGCTCGACCATGCCATCATCAGGAACCGGCGTTTCCTGGATGATGAGCAGCTCATCAAGGCCGAACAGCTGGCTGTCCTGGAGGAGATCTTCAATGCCAATGTCCGCGACGTGGAGATCCGCGAGCTGAGCTCTCACTTTGCGCCCGTCCTCCGCCACGACCACCCCGTCCACCTGGCCATCTGGGGCAAGACCGGAACCGGCAAGACCCTGACCGTCAGCTACTTCCTGAACCTCTTGGCGCAGATGTGCGCAGAAAAGAACGTCGCCCTGCGGTACAAACATCTCGATCTGTCGACCCCAATGCCGTGCTTTCGGGCCCTCAACGACCTGGCCTGCCTGCTCAATGCCAGCAAGCGGTACAAGAAGGGGATCTCCCTGGAGGAGCTGATGCTGCGAATCGAATCCGCCCTGGCGCACTACACCGGCTATCTCGTGCTCTTTGTCGATGAGGTCGACAACCTGCGCCGGGACAAGGACACCTTCATGACGTTTCTGGTCCGCCGCCTACCCCAGCGGATCCCCGCCAAACTCATTCTCGTCTTCGTATCCAACCGTCTCGACTGGCCGGACAATCTCGATCCCCGGGTCCGGTCTTTCCTGAAGCTCAACGAGGTTGTCTTCAAACCCTACGATGCGGTGGACCTGCAGCGCATCTTGAACATCCGCGTGGAGAAGGCACTTCACCAGGAGGCGGTGGAGGCAGGTGTAATCGAGAAGGTCGCTGCTCTGGCCAGCCGCGACCATGGCGACGCCCGCCAAGCCGTGGCCCTGCTGGCCAAGAGCGCCTACCTCGCCGAAAAGGCCGGGAGCAGGATCTCGCTGGAGATCGTGGACCATGCCTGTTCTGAGATCGAGCAGGACAAGTACGTGACCATGATTCGCACCGCTCCGCGCCAGCTCCAAGCAGCGATGGCGGCGGTAATCCAGTGTGTTTCGAATCGTAGTAGGGAGAAAGGAGAAACCGGTGAAGTCTACCATCTCTACAGCACGTGTTGCCATCAGGCCGGACTGCGGCCCCTGACTCGGCGGGCCTTTGGGGACATGCTCAACGAGCTGGACATGTACTCCCTGCTTCAGAGTCATGTCGTATCGCGAGGCCGCTACGGTCGCACCCGGGAGATCTCGGTGGATTTACCGGACGAGTTGACAGGCCGAATCTACGAGGAGATCAAGCGGAGCTTGGAGATGTAGCTACGGCAAGGGCGCCTGGCAGCTCCATCGTCCGAAGATCGAGTGAGGAGGAGCGTCCAGCCGTCCGCCCCGGACCCAGATCGGTGCCGAGATCCCCTCCTTGAACATGCGGGCCTGTTCAGTGAGCCAGATGAAGTCGGACGGTGGCATTTCGCGGACCAGCGCGCTCAGAGTGCTCAGCCGTGCCACGATATCGGTGACAAACAACAGGCGAAAGCCGTTTAGCTTGCAGTTCCACAGCGACTCATACTTCTTGTAGGCCTGCATGTCGAAGCACATCCCATAGTTGAGGATCTTCTGACGGATGTCCTTGCGCGTTCGCTTCGGGCTGCCCACGATCTCGGTGCCCCGATCCACTTCCAGAAAGAATAGGACGGTCTTACCCTGTGTCGCGTCAGAAATCGAGAAGGTCGCATCCGGCTTGAAGCTGACGTTCTTCTGCGGCACTGCTCCATCCGGCAACGGATCGGCGGCGATGGAGATGCTCGAGTACTCCGCCGGCAGGAACGGGGAGTTGTGGGCGAAGAATCGGATCTTCAGGTGAGGTGCGACTGTCTCGGCATGGTGGAGATGGGCACGGACCCAGTTCAGCAGGAGCTGATGAGCCTGTGGCGGGACACGTTCGCCCAGGATCTCTTCGGGCGACGCGTGTGAGTCAATCAGTCCTCGCTCCTGCAGAAACGCTGCCCCACCTGCGGCCGGTGAGACCACACGCTCGGGCCGACCTCGCCGTTGGCCCGGGCCCCGGGGCGCATTTGCCAGCAACCCTTCGGCAGCCAGTTGGCCGATCCTCTGGCTCAGGCTCTTGCCGTTCCGGGAAAGGAGAGCCGCCAACTGCGGGATAGTTACCAGCCGACACTCCGCTACCGTGTGGAGGACCTCGTAGTCGCTCGCGGTCATCCTGAATCTCATCGTCGACACCTTCTATAGACCATGTTAGAAGCAAACCATGCACTCTCCTCCCTATACACAGCGGGGAGACATTGGAGGAGATTTCAGTTGGCGTCCAAAATACTGAAGACTGACGGATCTGTTCGCCACCCACGTGACCCTAATCTGAGCGATTCTCCCGGCCCCCCATCCAGAGTTTTTGACTGCTGAAACCCTGCCCACAAGATAGCCGCTACAACCTATGGGTAAAGGGGAGAAAGGAGACCAAATGCAGATTATGACAACGGAACAGCCGAGGTGGGGTGAAGTGGCCCAAATGCGGAAGGTTGTTAGTGCTCTGAAACAACATCAGAAACCGCGTCTTCATTCTCCAGCGGTTGCGTGAGGCCCATACTCCCCCAAAACCGTGATCTCAGGAATCAACATGTCTGTACGCCAAAAAACAACAGACACTGACCCCCTGCTACTGTCACCCCTGCTGGCGAAGCGAGGGAGGCTCCTTCATGTCGCGCTGCCGGACGGCGAATTCCGCTTCCCAGCGAGCGAGATCTTCAGGTTGCTGCACCCGCCTCGGCAGATTACACCCGACGGGAGAACACTGGAGGAATGCGTCAATGACTGAGGTCGAGACTCCCCCCAGCGATCACGTTCCTGAAACGGACGAGCGCATACTGCTGGCCCCCCTTCCGAGACTGCTACTCACCGACCGGGAAGCCGCAGCCGCGTGCGGGGTGAGTCGCAACCATTTTCTCGGTCTTGTTCGCGCTGGGCGTATCCAGGTCACGGTCATACACCTCGGGCGGTGCGTGCGCTATACATTGCCGAGCCTGCAAAGGTGGTGTGAGAGTCTCGGACGGGAGGCTAAAGCATGAAACAGAAAGCCAAACCATCGAGCCCATACCATCGGACCGGGATGCAGAGGCCGCGGTAGTGGCTTCGATTATGGTGGACTTCATCCACACACAAGCGGAGGCTACGACGGAAAATGACACGGAAGTGCGGCGGCAAGCAGGGGAGCAACCTATTCGGGAGCCCCAACGGTGGGCGGAACAACACAGGAGAGAACTGCTATCGCATAGGCCGAATAGCAAGCGGGTTATGACGAAAACGGGCCAAATAGAGTTGGGATTCGATGTGGCAGCAAGGTAATCAAGCAGTCGTGATAGGTGGTTGTCCGGACCGCCGGCAGCCGACGCGCGACCGATTGTGCACTCCGGTACGTGAACCGTTCAAGGTTGGCAGAGCGGACTTCCCATGCACGCTTCACCACAAACGTATTGACCCGCCTTTCCCCGGGCTGTTCACTATGCTCAAGGTCGAGGAAAGAATCGCCTGGATGAAGAAAGTGTCCCAGCAGTCGGAAAGGCGGTTGACAACCGTGTGGCATTGCGGCAAGATGAGGTTGTGAAAACTCTTGAATCGATTCTGCTCATATCCAGAAGACTTCACGGCCGGGACGGTCCAACCGCAAGGCGACCGCGCTCTCAAGAGGCGTTCACAGTCCCGGCCACCTTTCTGAAAGGGCAGAGCTATGAGGGACGGAATCAGGACGTGGAGGCCGAAGTTTCGAGGCAAGGATGGCCGGTGGTACGAGGTCGCGAAGTACACGGTTGACATCGTGGACCGCCGAGAGAGGAGGTTCCGCAAGGTCCTCAAGTTCTCGATCAGTGAAAGCGAGAATCTATCCAGAGAGGTCGGTCGGCGAATCCGGGACCTCGTGAACTACGCCGCCGTGGGGCAGCCGAACCCGGGCCTTGTGACGTGGTTTCAGGACCATGCCGATCGGAAGCTCCAGCAGCGGCTGGCGGACCTGGGCCTACTGCCGCGGATGGCACCGAAGGTCGTCAGGCCCCTCCTGGAGTACCTGCCGGAGTTCCAACGGGCGATCTTCGAGAAGAGCAAGGCCGACAAGAAAAAGAAGACCACTACGGTGGACACCTCGGCCAAGACAATGACGGCACGGGTCCGCAAGATCATTGAAGGCTGCGGGTTCGGCACGTGGGATGAAGTGACCGCCGAGAGGGTCAACGAGTACATCGACCGCCGGCCGAACGGGATGAGTCAACAGACGGCCCACTTCTACGCCGCTGCATTCCGCCGGTTCTGCCGGTGGGCGTTCAGGCAAGGGTATACCGGCCTTCCCTTGGAGATCCGCAAGGTCGAGCCCGCCGAGAACTACGGCCGGTGTTTCGAGCCGGATGAATTGCGGGCTCTGCTGCACGCAGCACGGACGGGCCCCGAGCGGTACGGCCTGACCGGGATGCAGCGGTATCTCCTGTATCTGCTGGCGTTCGAGACCGGCCTGCGGCGGGGAGAACTGCGGTCCTTGACTGTGGCGAGCGTGGACCTCAAGAGGCTACAGATTTTCGTCAAGGGCGGCGCGGACGGGGCCACAAAGAACAAGCGGCCCGCCGTCCAGTGCATTACCCCGGAGACCGGGGAAGTCCTGCGGGAATACATCCGGGGCAAGATGCCCAACGTGCTCCTGTTCCCGGCAATCCCCGAGACGAGTGCGGCCATGGTCCGGGCCGACTGTGTGGATGCCGGGGTCGAGGCCGAGAACCACAAGGGCAAGCTGGGCCTACACTCGCTACGGCACACCTGCGGCAGCTTTCTCCTGGACCAAGGCGTCCTGCCCCTGGAGGTCATGGAGGTCATGAGGCACCAAGACTACAAGTTGACGATGCAACGGTACGGGCACCTGCTGGCCGGGCGCAAGCAGCAGGCCGTCAATCGATTGCCCCGATTCGCCCGGGACCAGTGCAAGGTGGAGACGGCATGAAGACTTTGGCGCACACCTTGGCGCATTTTTGTGGACAACCACGGGTATCCGACGTATACTCCGTGGATCGACAGCCCGTTTTCCACGACGAAAACGTGGTTTCCTTTATGGAGAGGTGTCGGAGTGGCTGATCGAGCTGGTTTCGAAAACCAGTGTGCCCTTTCGGGTACCGCGGGTTCGAATCCCGCCCTCTCCGTTATGCCTGACAGGCATTCTACAAGTCCCTGTACTTCAGGGACTTGTAGCGTTTTCTCGATTCTGGACTGGCCCATTGCCCTCAAATTGCCCTCAGAGGGGGCATCTTTCTGATCGTCCCCGGCCCCCGCACCGGCTGATTCCCCCAAGGCCTCCATGGCCCGCTGGCTGTCCTCATCATGCAGGTGATAGTACAGGTCCAGCATCTGCGACGAGCTGTGCCCCAGCCAAGCCAAAGCCTTGCGGTACGCAACGTTGTGGTTGGCACAAAGACTAGCGAAGTGATGACGAAACGAATGGAGCTTGTACTGCTTGGGGTCCTCGAAGCCACAGGTCTGACACAGCTCCTTGACCCGTTTGAGCAATTGACGCTCGGTGACCGCTTTGAACACCTTGCCGGTTCTCTTCGCCGGGGACCCCAAGAGGGGTGTGATGGCGACGTGGACGGGCACGAAACGGTCGTCCTTGTCCTTTGTCGTCCCGGATGAACCACCTCGCCTCACGTGAATCATGGTGAAGCGACCACCACCGACATGGAGATCGTCCCACTGCAACTGCTCGACTTCCCCGATACGCAGGCCCGCGTAACCCATCAGGGCACAGGCGAGTTTCTCCTCCCCCTTGGCGGCGCCGATCAAGGCGTTGACCTGCCCGGACGTAAAGCAGGGCTGGGGTTGGGCCTTGGCCTTCGGGAAGGAGGCCCCGGCGAGCCGGTAGTCCCTCAGCAGCAGCCGCCGCCACGCCCACTTGAACATCTGCTTGGCCAGGACCACGGCCGCTTCCATGGTCTTGTCGGCGTAGCCCTGCCCTTTCAACGAGGCTCGATAGCAATACAGATCATTCTCCGAGAACCGACTGGCCAGCCTGATCTGTGCCTCCAGGCAGTAGTCCTCGAGCTTGTTCAAGTCGGCCCGATACTTCCACTTCGTCTTGGGTGCAGCGTCCTTGGCGTCCATGGACTGGAGGTACGTAACGATGAGGTCTTTGACGGTCAGGTGGGACTCCGGGGCCCGTACGATCCCGGACTCCAACTCCTGCTGAATCTCGATGGCCTTGCGTCGGGCCTCGGTCCGGCTCCGCGTCCTGAGGTTTCGGCACACCTGTTTCCCGTCGAGATCCCGGTATTCGGCGGCATAGCACTTGGAAGTGCAGTACTTCTTGTTCCGGTAGTATACACGACGGCCGATCGTGACACTCGTGCCGTCGACGCGTTCGCGGTCTGCAAGTTTCATTTCATTCACTCCTACGTGAGGCCGTCACGCCGAAGGCACAACGGCAGTTGGCACTTGATGGCTCTATTGTAGCGCATGTTCAATCCAGCGCAACTATTTTCAAAGGATCTGACAGGATTCGGACGATCACCGGACGGTAGTCAACGGGCTTTCGAGCCCTTTGCCGACAATCAAGGGACAGAGATCTACCGCTCCCTGACGAAATGCAGATACAGGTCGCGAATCATCGACTCCTCGCTGACTCCTTTGGCCGATCCTTTGGAATAGACCTCGGCGATGGCCTTCCGCACGTGTTGATTGGTCACTCGCAACCCCATTCCCCGCAGCGTCCGCGCGAGCTCGTCATAGTCGATCTCAGGTTGATTGTTGTGTTTGCCCCGTTTACAAGGAGCGTTGAACACGATTGGCTGGGCCGCCAGACCGATTCCCGTCGTGCGAATCTCGACGCATTTCTTCTGCAGATCCAACGGGTAGAACGGTCGCTTCGTCCGCAGACTGTAGAGCGGCCGGGGGAACACCCCTTCCTTCATAAGCTCGTAGAACCTCGCTCGGGACAGCCCCACCTGGGCGGCCACGGCCGTCACCGAGCAAATGGCCATGGTATCTTGATCGATTAGGTCTTGCATCGTTCGGTCTCCTTCGCCAAGTCAGCACGGGGCGGTCGGTAGTGCCCTCCCGCCCGTGTTATGTGCCGGCGTGCTGACTGTGGATCGACCCTGGCGGCGCGAGCCCTCGTTTGGCGCATCCCGCCGCCGGCGGGTCGATGCCATCATGTCATTGCATAAACTCCTGTATCAATCTGTCACGCCAGAATCGCAGTGGCTTACCCCGCTTGACCGCTCCCCGGTATCGTCCTTCGGACACATGCCGGTACAACGTCGAGATCTTGACCCGCAGCAACCGCGCAGCCTCCTCCGGCGTCAGGACCGGCGGTATGCTGCTGAGGGCGACGGTAAGCTCCACTTGTGTCAGCTTTCTGTTCATCAGAGCGCCCCTTCACAAAGCGCAGTTATTGCTGGATATGTCGAACTCGATGTGGACAACGTCTTTTCGGCGTCAGCTCACCATCCTTGATGCGGCCATGTAGGCCAGACCGCTCCAGCACATGGCGGTTGGCCTCGACGGGTCTGTCGCGGTGGCTCCCGCGGAACCGCCTGGATATCCAGGCCAAGAGAGTCATCAGGACGATGGCCACCGCCAACGCCGCATAGGGCAGGAGGATGAGCTCGATGTAGATGTTGTGCCCGACGGCGGGTCTGGGCTGTGAGGACATCGGCGGTGGCGCTGCCGTGAATTGCAGCAAACCCAGCACCGACAACAGGGCAACACACCCCGCCAGCACAAAGCTTCCGGGGGACTCATAGAGCCGCATCTTCTTCAGTACGTGGTACGTCGTGACGAACACGATGAGAAACACCGCCACAAGGACAATCGTGGCGGCATCGCCAATCGGTAACGGAAACACGGTAAGCATGGAGAACCCTTTCCAAATGAATGTGGATATGGTCTTCACTCTGGAATCACTTCGGCAGAGGTTCTGCAGAGTGATGTTGAGGAACGTAGGGGTGTCACCTCGGAGGGATCATTGATCCGGTCGGCCTCAGAGAAGGCCGGTGATACCGACCAGAATCAGCCGTATCGCCTCAAGGATCAACAGCCCAATGATGTACTTGCCCCGCGGGCTCAGGGACCGAAGATGGAATCGTGCCCACCAACGACCCACCAATCCCGTGTAGCCGTTCACCAAGGCCCTGCCCGCCTGATGAAAGGGACGCAGCCACGAGACATCCTTCATGAGCATTACGATGCTGACGACGATGAAGAATGCCGTGATATCAATGGCAAGCACGAATAGGTTCAGGGCATTGCATACGATTGTTCTGTAGATAACCATTGCGATCATCTCCTCAAGCACAGCGGATGTGACGAGCCAGATCCTGGTACTTCTTCAGCAAAGCATCGCTGTCGCCGATGAAGCAGTAGCGAATGCTGCCATCGGGATTCCGGGACGCGATCTCCTTGAGCAGGTCCTCGTCGACACTATCGGGGCGACCAGCAATCCCGATGCAGTCGATGGTGACGCCGGCCCCCTTGAGCCGAGACGCCACGGCGACGGGGGAAACGCCGGTGTTGTGTTGGCCGTCCGACAAGAGCACGATCCGCTTGACGGCATCCACGGGGCACTGTCCTTGGGACAGACCCGCCCCTTTCGGAGTGCCCGTTTCATAGAGCAGCCTCGACAGCATCCGTGAGACGGACCCTACTTGATGCCATGGATGCCCCGGAAACAGGCACTCTTCCGCCATTTCCAGTGCCGCGGTGAAATTGGTGCCGTAGCCGCCGTCCGCGTCTTGCAGGGCGCGGCGCAGATCGGGCAGCGAACCTTTCACCACGACCGGGGCAAGGCGTACCCGGGCCTTGGCGCTGAATCCGACAACGGCGATACCATCATCGGGATGGTACCTGGCCTTGACCTCCGTGAGCTTGATATTGGCTTTGATGGCTGCCGCTCTCCTGGTGGGGGCGAGGTCCTGCTCATCCATCGAAGGCGATTCGTCCACGAGCGTCACAGTGGTCTCGACACCCACGCCCGTGTGCACATGATTGGCCATGTTCAGATAGTTCATATCGATCACTCCTTCAAAAAGGAAGGCGGCAGATGATGACGTCACCATCTGCCGCCGTTCGGTTGATTGGTTACACGATTCAGGCTGCCGTTCGGGCGACCGCCGCGGCACCGCCGTTGACCTCGTAGTCGATCTGCAGCTCGGCCGTTGCCCCGCTGGCATTGTCGCGCGCCTTCGCGGAGAGCAGGCCACTGCTGTCCAGCGAGAACGTCACCTCGATTCGACCGATGACATCTGGCCGGGCGGGAAGATCGTTGAGGTCGAAGTGGCCCAGGATGAGGCAATCGCCGGCTCGTTGGCCGTCCTCCCCCTGCAGGATCTGGATCGTCGCGGCCGTCTGGTTGGGCTCACTGAGCTTGAACAGCTTCGTCTGGATCGAGGGGATCGGGGTGCTCTTCGGCAAGATCGCGACGCAGACTTCCTGGTTATCGTCGCTGAGGGCCATGACCCCGATGGAGTGGCTGAGGATGTCATGGAGAATCACGCCCGGGGGCGGCAGTGCGACACTGCCACTGGTGTACACCCGGCCTTGCCGTTCATACTCGATGCGTCCGGCGAGGACAGCGCCCAGGGCCGCCGCCGAATGAGGCTCGCATCGTCGGGAGACCTTCTTGCCGGTCATCTTCTCCAGCAGTTCCACGACAAGGGGCATTGTGGAGCCACCGCCGACCGGGTAGATCTCGTCGATCTCGGCGAAGGTCAGACCCGCGTCCCGGACCGTCTGCTGGGTCCTGATCATGGTCTTTTCGACAAGGTCGATCACCCACGAGTCGAACTGGCTTCTCGTGATCGGCATCTGCAGCTGTTTGCCCCGGCAGAACACCACGGTTGAGGTTTGGGGCTGGGCCGAGAGGGCGATCTTGGCCTGCTCGATCCGCTGGGCCATCTCCTGGTAAAAGACCGGGTCGTTCTCCTGGCTCGGCCTGAACCCATGCTTGGCTTCGAACTCCGTGAGGATCTTGTCGGCCACGCGGTCGTTGAAATCCCGACCGCCGATGGCCGGCTCGCCGCCCGTGGCGATGATGTCACAGACGCCGCCCCTGGAGCGGACGATCGAGACATCGAACGTCCCGCCGCCGAGGTCGTAGACCAGGGCGGTGCAATTCTTTCGCTTGTGCAGGTCATTGCCGAGCGCCGCCGCAGTCGGCTCATGGGGCAGCAGAATGACCTTGATCCCGGCCTCTGCGCCGGCGTCCTTGGTCTGCTGTTTCTGGGCATCGTTGTAGTTGGCCGGCACACAGACCACCGCCTCATTGACCACCTCGCCCGTCTTGGCCTCGATATTGTCCTTGGCGTCCTTGAGCAGGATGGCCAGGATGTCCATGGCGGCGTATTCAGTGCCATCGTCACCCACATACAGGGGCTTTGTCGTACCCATATCGCGTTTCCAGTTGACCACCAGTCGCGACGGGTCCACAAAGCCGGCGTTGAGGGCCTCTGTGCCGACAATGATGCTCCCATCCGGCGCGAAGTACACAGCGCTCGGGGTGAACGACTCGCCAAAACGGTTCGTGACCAATCTCGGCTGGCCGGCGATGTCCGGCACGGCGCATTTGAAACGGGAGTTTCCTGCGTCAATTCCTGGAATGCTCATCTTCTTCCCTTTCGTTAGATGTTGTGGTTTCGATTTGGGCGGGGCAGTGTCTGTACCCACGTTCACAAAACCCGTGT
>DCUI01000171.1 GCA_002327785.1 Phycisphaerales bacterium UBA2218 | reverse complement strand
CGCCCTCTGGGCGTGGTCGATTACTCGAAGGGGTTGACGCCGTTCAGTTCGCAGGT
The DNA here is from genome assembly GCA_002327785.1 of Phycisphaerales bacterium UBA2218. Classification (GTDB taxonomy): domain Bacteria; phylum Planctomycetota; class Phycisphaerae; order Sedimentisphaerales; family Anaerobacaceae; genus PLanc-01. Next base: position 18,871 of record DCUI01000171.1, on the reverse strand, counting down.
GTGGATTAGACTCATGAACAAGTCTCCCCCATGAGCCCCTTTCTCGGTCTTGTAGAAGTAGGCATTCTTGCGGTGCAAAATTGCTTTCTTGAGTGCTCTCTCACATACGTTGTTCACGTGAGGCGAGGCGGTTCATCCGGGACGACAAAGGACAAGGATGACCGTTTCGTGCCCGCGCACGCCTCCATTGCACCCCTCCTGGGGTCACCGGCGAAGAGGACCGGCAGGGTGTTCACGGCGGTCACCGAGCGTCAATTGCTCAAACGGGTCAAGGAGCTGTGTCAGACCTGTGGCTTCGAGGACCCCAGGCAGTACAAGCTCCATTCGTTTCGCCATCACTTCGCTAGCCTCTGCGCCAACCACAACGTTGCGTACCGCAAGGCTTTGGCCTAGCTGGGGCACAGCTCGTCGCAGATGCTGGACCTGTACTATCACCTGCATGATGAGGATAGCCAACGGGCTATGGAGGCCCTGGCGGAATCGGCCGGCATGGGGGCCGATGAGGGGCAGGAAGATTCGACGTCTGAGGGCAACTTGAGGGCAATGGACCGGTCAAGAATCGAGAAAACGCTACAAGTCCCTGAATTACAGGGACTTGTAGAATGCCTCGCAGGAATAACGGAGAGGGCGGGATTCGAACCCGCGGTACCGTAAACGGTACACTGGTTTTCGAAACCAGCTCGATCAGCCACTCCGACACCTCTCCGTGTGGCTCTTTTATAGGGCCTCCACACGCGATGAATCGCACGAGCGACGACCCCACGCAGAAGCCTCTTCATAAGTATAGTATCGTCCATATTGTACCTTACATTCACCTCCCGGCAAGCAAAAAACCACCGGCCCGCGCCTTCTGCCTTCGGCCTGAGCTTCATGACCCTGTCGAGCATGTGGACATCGTTTGTGCTGCCGCTGATCTGCTTTGTGGTCATCGCAATCTTCGGATTCCGAGCCTCGAAGGTCCACGGCCACATGTGCTGACAGAATCTGAAATCTCAAATCGACTGTCGTCAGTCCGTGTGGAAGACCTCTTCGATGGTTTTCCACTGGGCGCCTTGCGGCGTACCCGGCAGGCGGGTCTGGAGCGGGTCCGTGTACGTCCACCAGAGCCGCGTCACCTTGTCGGCCGCCATGCGCTTCATATCACCATCGAAGTCGTCGCCGACGTATTCGAAGTAGCTGAAGAGCAGGTGCTCGCCCGGCCGGACCTGGCCCAGGTAGATCGAGTAGTTGCGGATGTTCACGCCCCCGAGCGCCGCCAGGACGCCCGGCCACACCGCCGCGTGCAACTGAGTGTACGCAAGAAGGCTCTCTTCGCGAATGCCGATGATCGAGCCCCAGCGCAGGGTCACGTCGCGTTTGTCGTATGCCGGACCGGCGTAGTGGAACACCTCCTGCCACTGCGACCACCATTCGCCTTCCTGCCGCGTGGGCAGCGGCTCCTGCAGCGGGTCCGTGAGCTTCCACCACTGCTGCATGCTCGCGTTCTTCCTCATTCGGGCCATGTCCGCGTCGAAGTTACGGCCTGTGTATTCGTAGTAGCCGAAGAGATAGTGGCGGTCCGGGGCAATCTCGCCCAGGTAGATGGAGTAGTTGTCCATGTGTGCTCTGTCCACTGCGTGGAGCACGCCGGGCCAGGTTTCCGCGTGCAGCCGTTTGTACTCGGGGATACTCTCGGCGGGAATCCCGATGACCACGCCGTGCCGCTGCATCGCTCGCTTCGATAGGGAGCACATCGAACAACAGCCGGCCAGAAGAAACATCGCCAACGCCGCGAAACCAAGATTTCCCATTTGCCTCATGATCGAGCCTCCCGATGAAGAGTCTGTAGAAGATATGGAACGACCGGCTCCCGCCTGTGATACAGGCTGTCAGGCATGCCGGGGGGCTCCGGCACGATCGCGGGTTACTATCGGCGACAGCAGGGCCGCACATCAACAAACGCTGATCAAGAGAACCGGTCCCGAGAATCACTATAACGCATGTCGCGATGGACATCCACAAGAAACAACATCCGGTTGCCTGGGTTCATCCGGCCTCCGGGTCAAGCGAGCCCATGCTGACGAAGTATCGAGCACCGGCCTTCTTGTACAGCGCCATCAGCCGGTCCGGGTCCCATTTCCCGGCCTTCCAGAGCGGGATGATGTCCTTGTAGCCGTGCGTCGTGGGGTGGCCGTAGGTTTCCAAATGGTGCTGGTATTGCCGATGCCCCTGGACGTACATGTGCTTGGCGTACCAGTCGCCCATCCTGGGCACGGCCTGGGGCCCCCAGTGCGCCCACATGCCCAGCTTGGCGTCGCGGAACCACTCGGGACATTCATACTGGGCGAAGGACTCGAACCGGGGTTGGAATGGGCCCGGCGCGATCGGAAGGTGCAGTTCCTTCCGGGGCTGCCCGGCCCATAGCAGTCCCGTCCCAAGAATGAACACGGCAGACACCACGGTCAGCCGGATCTGGTTTGTGTTCGGTCTTCTCATGGCATTGCCCTTTCCTGTTCAAGCGAGCACACTGCCCAACTAGCCCGTCATCCTCGGCAAAAGTCCACTCGCTGCAAATGGCAGGAATTGGCCAAGGCATGTCAATTATTGACTGGTGCCGTGGGCCACACCGAACGTACTATCATATTCTGCAGCAATACCGTGCAGTCAGCACAGGATGAAGAATCGAGGAGAAATGTATGTCCGCTACTGCGGCGCGATCGATTCAATTGTCACTTGTCTTGCTTCTGTTGGCGTTGTTTGCGAATCGGTCGGCACAGGGAGCCGAGCCGGGCAACATCGCTCATGGTTGCCTGGTTCTCACCTTGACTCCGAACGAGCCCGCGACGGGCTCACAGGAGACCACGTAGAGGTACCCGCCGCCACAGCCGGAGTACATGGCGCCGGCGTATCTCGACTGGTAGCGCCTCAGCAAAGCCAATAGATTGATCTGGATCGTGCGATGGCGGACCGTCCCGGGCAGAATCGCCTCCCAGCAGCGCATGCATTCGTTCATCGACTCGCCCAGTGCGGCGCTGTCCCGCGCGACGATGGCGTCGTAGCAGTCCCGGCCGGACCGTCCGAGCCGCTCGATCCAGTCGGGATCGAGATTCTTGACCTCCAGCGGATTGTAGCCTTCCGGACGCTGGTTCACAGGAAGGACGTGGATCACGCTCTCTAACCATCGTGCGACTTGTGGATCGTTGTTCGACTCGATACGCCGGGGAAAGATGCCGCCCCGGTGGGCGAAGTCGTAGTCGAGCCGGTTGACGCCGGGATAGACCAAACCGATCATATCCTGTGAACCCGATGGCTCGACCTTGCCCTTGTTTTCCTCTTCATAGAGCTGCTGCACCAATCGTTCGGGGTCGCCGTCGGGCAGGCGGCCGTTCCACAGCTTCATCGCGACGTTGCGGGTGCCGATGCAGATGCCGGCCCGCTCCATGAACCAGAACTCGGGCTCGACGCACACCACGACCATCGAGCCGGGCGGCGACGGATTGTGCTTCGAGACAAACGGCTGATCGATCCACCCGCCGGCCAGCGCAAGCCGATACGGCAGACCACCGAGCACGTCTGGGATCTCATGCTGTTGCCTGGATTTCATCCGGAATTCCTCAGTCGCAACGGTGATGGCCCGGGATAGGTCCCATGAGTCCCATAGGTCCTATCCGTCCTATTGCGGCGTCTTCTCAGCTAACCGTGCGTTTGCCGGCCTTGCGGTCCTTGTACTGCTTCTCGATCCACGCGTAGGTCTTCTTCAGACCCTCTTTGAGCGGCGTGCTCGGCTCCCAGCCCAGGACCTGTTGGATGAACGTGTTGTCGCTGTTCCGCCCGCCGACGCCCTTCGGCGCGTCCACGTCGTACCGGCGATCGAGCTTGATGCCGCCGATTCCTTCCGCCAGCGAGACCAGGTCGTTGACCGAGATGAGGAAGCTCGACCCGAGATTGATCGGCGTCGCGATGAGCGTGTCGCAGTGCATGATCATGTCGATGCCCTCGACGCAGTCGTCGATATACATGAAGCTGCGGGTTTGATGTCCGTCGCCCCAGATGGTGATTTCCTTCGCCCCGGTGTCCTTGGCCTCGATCACCTTGCGGCAGATCGCAGCGGGGGCTTTCTCACGTCCGCCGTCCCAGGTGCCCCAGGGACCGTAGACGTTGTGGAACCGGGCGATGTGCGTCTCGAACCCCCGCTCGGCCCAGTACTCCTGGCAGAACATCTCGCTCACGAGCTTCTCCCAGCCGTAGCCGCGCTCGGCCATGGCCGGATAGGCGTCCGATTCCTTCAGTGCCTGGACGTCCGGGCTCTTCTGCAACTCGACGTTGTACGCGCAGGCGGAGGATGAGAAGAAGTATCGTCGGGCCCCGGCGCGGTACGCCGACTCGATCGTGTGCGTGTTGATCAGGATGCTGCGGAGGCACTCGATGCGGAACCGCTCGATGAAGCCCATGCCGCCCATGTCGGCCGCGAGGTTGTAGACCTCGACCGCCCCCTCGCAGGCCCGTCGGCAGTTCTTCTCCCGGCTCAGATCCATGCACAGGCACTCCACGCCGGGCACTCGCTGATACCACTCGGACAATGGTTTCTTGTCGATCGCTCGAATCCGCGTGAAGCCCTGGTCGTGAAACCGCCGGGCCAGCGCGCCGCCGATGAATCCGCCCGCCCCGCCGATGACGATCAGATCATCCTTGTTGAGTACAGAAGCCGCCTTGGGGTCCTTCTTTCCAGTCATCTCAATCCTTTCTCATATCACTATGACTGGGCCTTCTGGATCTTGGCCCAGGTGTCTTTCAGGGTGACCGTGCGGTTGAAGACGAGCTTGCCCGCGGCGCTGTCGAGATCGACGCAGAAGTAGCCGAGCCGCTCGAACTGGTAGCGACTCAAAGGGGCCGCTGCCGCCAGGGAGGGCTCGACATAGCAGTCGGTCAGGGCTTCCAGCGAGTTCGGGTTCAGGTTCGACGTAAAATCTTTGTCCTCCGGCGTTTCGTCCGGATCGGGAACTATGAACAGGCTGTCGTAGAGCCGGGCCTCGGCCTTGAGCGAGCGCGAAGCCGAAACCCAGTGCAGGGTGGCCTTGACCTTGCGGCCGTCGGAGGCGTCGCCGCCGCGAGTGGCCGGATCATAGGTGCAGTGGAGCTCGGTCACCTTGCCGCTCGCGTTCTTCACGACACTGGTGCACGTGACGAAATACGCGTATCGCAGGCGGACCTCGCGGCCGGGGGCCAGCCGGAAGAACTTCTTCGGCGGCTCCTCCATGAAATCCTCCTGCTCGATGTACAGCTCGCGCGAGAACGGGACCTTCCGCGTGCCGGCGGCCGGGTCCTCCGGATTGTTGATCGCGTCCAGCTCCTCGACCTGCCCTTCGGGGTAGTTGTCGATGACGACCTTCAGCGGGTGCAACACGGCCATCACGCGGGGCGAGGTTTTGTTCAGGTCCTCCCGCAGGCAGTGCTCCAACAGGGCCACGTCCACCGTGCTGTTGAACTTGTTGACGCCGATGAGCTTGCAGAATTGGCGAATGCCGGAGGGCGAATAGCCGCGACGCCGCATGCCGGAGATCGTCGGCATCCGCGGATCGTCCCAGCCACGAACGAACTTTTCCTTGACCAGCTTGAGCAGCTTTCGCTTGCTCATCACCGTGTACGTCAGGTTCAGTCGCGCAAATTCGATCTGCTGAGGGTGGTGGATCTTCCTGCCCCAGGGCCCGGAGCCGTCGTCGGTCCGGCCCTCGTTCACCGCGTCGATGAACCAGTCGTACAGCGGCCGATGGTTCTCGAACTCCAGCGTGCAGATCGAGTGCGTGATGCGCTCGATCGAGTCCTCGAATCCGTGGGCCCAGTCGTACATCGGGTAAATGCACCACTTGTCGCCCTGGCGGTGGTGTGTCTCGTGCACGACGCGGTACATGATCGGGTCCCGCATGTTCAGGTTGGGGTGTGCCATATCGATCTTGGCCCGGAGGGTCTTGGAGCCGTCGGGGAACTCGCCCTTTCGCATTCGCTCGAACAGATCGAGGTTCTCCTCGATCGTCCGGTCCCGATATGGGCTGGGCCTGCCGGGATGCGTGAGTGTCCCGCGATGCTCGCGGACCTCGTCGCCGGTGAGATCGCACACGTAGGCCTTGCCCTTGCGGATCAGCTCGACCGCCCAGTCGTGCATCTGCTGGAAGTAGTCGGATCCGTAGAAGAGCCGGTCGTCCCATTGGGCCCCGAGCCAGCGGACGTCCTCGATGATCGAGTCCACGTACTCCTGCTCTTCCTTCTCGGGGTTGGTGTCGTCGAAGCGCATGTGGCAGACGCCGCCATAGGCTTCGGCGAGACCGAAGTTCAGGCAGATCGACTNNGATAGCCGTTGGGCTCCGGCGGGAACCGCGTCGCGACCCGCCCGCCCCACTTGCCGGTCTTCAGATCGTCGGCGACAATCTGCCGGATGAAATCCAGCCCTCGCTCCGCACTCCCGTTCTCGTTCGGCCCGTCACTTGTTAGCTCTTCGTCTTTTTCCATACTCAGATCGCTCAATTCCTATGCAGCGAAACATCGGATTGTCTGCCGGGGATTCACGATTCAATCGGCTGACCATCCTACATCTGCGCCCCCATCATGTCCATGTAATAGTGTCCAAGCGGGCCCGGGGCCCGCAGCCGCGACCGCCTCGCACCCGTCCCGACCGGCGGGAATTGGGTCTGTCGCGGCGAACCCGCTTCGAAGCGAACCGTTCCTAACCTCTTTGTTGCAGGGAACTTGACCTTGACCGGCGTCTGGAGCGGTTGGGCTTGTTCTGCACGGCGACCCATCGGAAGTGTGAAGTCTGAGGTTTGAAGTCTCAGGTGCAGGGTCGGCGACTGCGACTTGTTCCGATGCGATCGTGGTGACGCCGTCATACTCGATAGAAAATTCGAATCGCCGGCGTGCTATTGGGCCGCCGGGAACAGCCGCACGAGGACGACGCCGTGACGCGGGACCTCCACGCCGAATGCGCCCTCGAAGACGCCCATGTCCTGTTGCCGCCAGAGGTCTCGAACTCGCAGCTTGCCGCTGACGTGCAGGTCGGACCACTTGGCCGTGACTGTCTGCGGGACCTCATCGCGATTGAACAAGCCAACGGCGGTCGAGCCGTCTTCCATTCTCTTGGTCCAGACCTCACGGTAGTTGTCCTGCGTGACCCGGTGGGCCTGCTCGCCCAGCGGGTCCTGGTTTACTTCGAGGATCTCGTCGTTGGTCAGGAGATTCATCGTGAAATCGTCGAGCCGGGTCAGGTCGCACCCGATCAGCAGGGGCGAACACAGCAGGCACCACAGGCTGATGTGCGTATACTGCTCGTTCGGCGTCAGGCGACTGTCGCGAAGGCTGGGGCCCCAGCCCACCATGCCGACCACGAGCATATCCGGGTCGTTCCAGTGTCCCGGGCTCGCGTAGGGGGCCAGCTCGGCCTGGGCAAACCCGATACCGCTCATGCTGCCCCAGGAGTCGGTGATGTCGCCGGTGGTTCGCCAGCAGTTGCCGCCGACCTGGGCGCCCCATTTCCAGACGTCGCCCATGCCGTACTGGCACAGGCTGTAGACGATGTCACGATTCGTGCGGGTCAGGCACATCCGCATGAACAGGTACGGCTCCTGCATCTGCTCGAGGTCGGGCTGCCGGACGATGGATCCATAGCCGCACCAGTCGTACTTGAGATAATCGAAGCCCCACTCGGCAAATCGCTGGGCGTCCGCCTGCTCGTGCTGCCAGCTTCCCTCGTATCCGGCGCACGTCCACGGGCCCGGCGAGATGTACGTACCGACCTTGAGGCCCAGGCTGTGGACGTAATCGGTCAGGCCCTTCATGTCGGGGAATCGCTTGTTCGTCAGGATACGTCCGGCCTCGTCGCGGGTGGGACCGCCGACCGTCGCGTCGTCGGAATTGCGCCGGACCATCCAGCAATCGTCAATGTTGACGTACTGCCAGCCATGATGGATGAGTCCCGACTTGACCATCGAATCGGCGGCATCGCGAATCTTCCGGTCATCGACGGCACAGCCCCAGCAGTTCCAACTGTTCCAGCCCATCGGCGGGGTCAGCGCGATCGTGTCGCCCACAACCAGCCGCAGTTCTTTCCTGGTCTCGCCGAGGTCGTTCGTGGCCACGAGTGTGATTCTATGTTCACCGGGCCGACGGAGTTGTCCGGTGATCCGCCCGGTCGCCCGGTCGAGGCTGAGCCCGGCCGGCAAGTTCTCTGCATTGAACCACAAGGGCCGCTGGCCCGAGGCTGCGATCGTATACAGCACAGGCGAGTCCGGCCGAACCCCGAACACGCGGGCACTGTTGATCCGCGGTTTGGGCGAAGGCTTGGGCGTCAAGATAACCGCCTCTTCCCGCGGGGCGTCGACCGTCTTCGGCGCTGTCCCGGTGACTGTGAAGTATGCATCGGCCCAGTCTGCGTGGTCGTAGTTCATGTCGTTGCCGGAATCGACGGTCAGCACGAGCATCTGCACGCCGGCGACATCGACATCGACCTCTTTGGCGGGATCGTTGCTGCGAATGAGGCCGCTTTTGTAGATTTGCTTGCCGTCGGCCAGGATGCGGAACTCAACGCTCCCGCGGGTGCCTGCCTCATCGTCCACCCCGACCATCGCGTGGAACCGACTGCTGCCGCCGTTGAGTTCAATGCACAGGAGGCTGTCGGCGTGCGTCCCAAGACCCCGCTCGAACGTACGGCCGGCGATCTTCAGCGGGTTGCCCTCTACAGACAGATTCTTGCGGGGCTCGCCCCAGCCCTGCTGGGTCTTGCTGAGATCGAGATCGGAAAGCCAGACCTTCCCGCCGGAGTTGCTCGCGGCAAAACTACCGCCCACAAACAAGAGAACACAGAACGACGCGAACACGCGACGGACGCTCATGACTCATCCTTTCCATAATACTGACGTAGGTTCGCACGGCAGCATAATCGAACGCGCCGTCCGTTTTCAACTGCATTCTTCTTGCGAGGCGAAACGGAGCCGGCAAAGCTTGCCTTGTCGCCCAAGTCGTGACTATACTCCGTGAGGTGGAAATGGAGATCGCCATGAAGACCATCGTCAGCATCGTGTTCGCGTGTTCGTTTGCTGTCCCCGGCGTGGCACAGGAACGCGTGAGGACCGTCCATGTCTTCGTCGCCCTGTGCGACAACGAGCATCAGGGCATCGTGGCGGAACCGGTACGACACGTGAGACTTCACACCTGAGAGGTCGTCCGTCACCCGAGAAAATAGTCCCGCGTGCGGGGGTCTTTGCGGAGGGTGTCCAAGGCCCGGTCGAGTTGCGACTTGACCGTATTCAAAGGCGTGTTCAGGGTATGGGCGATTTCTTCGAGGCTCATGTCGTCGAGGAAGCGCATGAGGACGACTTCCCGCTGATCGGGGGAAAGCGCAGCCAGGGCCGAGGCCAGCTCGGCGCGGGATGGCTCGCTGTCGGCCGGGGCGGCAACGGCGGCGAGGAGTCGTCATCGGCTGTGCCGGGGGTGTGCTTGCGACAAAGATCCGGGGACAAGTGCTTGACGACGGGATGGAGGAAGGTCGTCCGATCTCACGTTGGGCTCCGCAATCTCTTGCAGGATCGGCTTCGATCCGGCCCTGCGATTGTACAGGCTCGCAGGCTTGGTCGCCAGAGGCAGGTGGAATAGGACCCATAGGACCGATGCGATGAATGAGGCCTGTGCTGCGGGGGATGGCAAAGGCTTTTCCTGCTTGCCAAATCTGGTATGCTGGTGGCAGGATTCTATTGTGCTTCGTCAAGCTGCGGGTTGGCCGCGAATTAATTGAGGATCAGATATGTACGAACTATTGGTGAGAATTGAGACGCTCTTGTTGCCCCTCAGCACGGCCATTCTGTTGGGAGTCGGTCTGCCCATGCTGGTGGTGGGTCTTGTGTTCTGGCTTGGCGGCAGCCGCTACAGCACGGTGATCGTCGGGCTGCTCGGAGCGGCGGTCGGCTCAGTCGCCGGCCTGCTGGTCAGCCAGTGGCTGGGATGGCACCTGTGGCTGTGCATGTTGGTCGGAGCGGCAGTGCTTGCGACTGCGTCCGTGATGCTGCGCAACGCGCTGATCCTGGTGCTGGCGGTGCTGGTCATCGCGGCCGTCAGCGGGGCGGGCTATCTGGCCGTGCTGCTGGATCGCATGGCCCCGGCCGAGGCGGAGCAGACGGCAATGGAAACACGGGCCGGATTCACGATGCCGGTCCAGTCGTTCACCGATATGGATCGCACCACTCGGCTGAACTACGTGAATGAGATCAGCAAGAAAGAGACCTTTCGCGAGCGCCTCCGCGCCGTGCTGGACAACACGTGGCAGGCGGTGGAGCCGCACGCTTGGAAGGTGGGCCTTTCGATCCTGGGCGGCGGGCTCGTCGCAATCTTCCTGGTCTGGGTGGTCAAGAAGGCGCTGATCGCGCTGGCCTACAGCGTCGTCGGCACCGCCACGATCTTCCTCGGCGTCCAGACCGCCCTGCTCGGCGTGGGCATGGCGGTCGTCTCCACGATCGGCCCGCGTCCGTGGGTGCTGCCCGGGACCTTCCTTGGCATGACCGGCCTCGGCTGGGTCTGGCAACTCCTGCTGTCCAGGCGCAAAGCCGCCAGGCATGAGCACGAACACCACCACGAGCACGAGGAGCACGGAGAGTAACTGGCCTGTCCCGAGCGTCGAAGGAATCTGGCCATCGTTCGAGAGGATACATCTCGTCATGGGCCAGATCCTTCGACGCTCAGGATGACAGAGCCTGGGCCGTGCATGGATCATTCACAGTCCGCATCACTGGGTTGCGATCTGTTTGAGGATGAAGGGCGTAAAGAGCCCGTAATCCACCGTGTGGTAGCTGTTGCCCGCCGGCGGACCCGTTTCGGGACCCTGCTGAAACATGCCCGGCCATGCGCTGCCCAGGCCCCTGCCCGCGTGGTGCGGCCCGAGGGTGTTCTTGAGCGTGCCGATCACGCGGACATCGATCGTATTCGTCCCGGCCTGCATGACCTTCGTGATATCGCACTGCCACGGCGCCGATACAATGCAGCCCGCCGGCGTCCCGTTCACGAGGACCTCCGCGACGCTGCCGTACCACTTGTCCAACTCGACGAAGTACTGCCCTGCCGGCCGGGGAATCTCGAACTTGCGACTATACGACACGCCGGTTGCATAGAGCGGATAGCCCTGCTCTTTCCAACTTCCCAGTCTCATCGCGGGCTTCGACTCACCGACGATGACGAAGCCGGACTCCACCGGCTTGAGCGTGAAGGTCCCGAGGACATACGCCGACTCCAGTTCGTGGCAGATCGTGAACGGCGACGCCTGAATCGTCACGGCGTTCTCGCCGACCTTGGCGGCGCCCGCGAGGTCGATCTTGCCGAAAGACTTATCCAGCCACCAGGTACCCTCGCGGGCCGCGACGGGCTTGCCGTTGCACGTGATCGTATATAGATCGGGCCTCTCGATGACGATCCAGAGCTGTGTGGGCACACTGCCCTCGATGGTGAATCGATAGGTGGCCTCGAACCCGCTGTCCGGGCCGAACGTCCTGGTAATCAACTCATCCTTGAACTGGACGCAGCTATCCCACGGGTTGCGGGGCATGCCGTTCTTCGCAAACGCGAACTGGGAGGCCTTGTAGAAGTAGATGCCTTTCTTCGTCTCGCCGCCCGCCGTGACATCGATATAGTCCAAGGTCAGGACGTTCCCCTCCAGCGGCGCGATCTGGAGATCGTCCTTGGCCTCGATCACACGGGTCTTCTGTGCCGGCTGTTTCTCAGGGGGCCGGGGCTTGTCGGACAGGAACAGCAGCAGGCTGCCACAGGGCGGAAGCTCGAAGGAGGTCGTCACGCCGCTATCGGCCTTTTCGGTTGGATACGTGGATACCTTGGCCGTGTGCAGGTCCCATTGCGCGATGCTCCGCGCGGCCGAAGTGATCGTGCCGCTCGACGGGACCTCGATGCTCGTATTGACCAACAGGAGAAACTCGCCGTCGTCCACCACTCGCCTGTGATGGAACAGGATGCCCTTATCGCCCTGGCTCCGCTCGATGGCAAATCCGCCTTTCGCGTCGGCCGCAAGGGTCTGCGGGAGCTCGGTTGTCTCGATCCGTTTCCAGCCAGCGAGCTTCGCGGCCGCTTCGCCGCGATCCGACTGGTGGCCCTCGATCCGACTCGGCGCTTCGCCGCAGCAAAGCACCTTGCCGCCGGCCCGCGCATAGTCCGCGAGCAAGTCCATGGTCTTGGCGTTGAGGTTCTCCGTCAAGGGCGACAAGACCACGATGTCGTACGAACATTGGCCCACCTTCAAACGCGGGCCGTCCGTGGAGCCGTGCCGGGCGATGATGTCTTCGCAGCCGATATCATATTCCACCTGCGCCTGTTCCAGGGACATGGTCAACCGCTGGAAACTGTTGCCGATCTCGCCGAGTCTCGCGGCCTGGGGCGAGTCGCCCTGGTACATCCACGCCGTGGTCGTCGGTTCGAGGACGAGCACGCGGTTCACCTGCCGGCCCTGAGACATGACCATCGCAAGCCTCGTGAAGTACTCGGCCATTACGTGGTAGTCCTTCCACCAGGGTTCGTGATAGGAGAACGACTGCGGGTGGTCGCGTTTGCGGGCCCCGCGGATCGTGATGTAGGAGAGGTGCTCGTCGAGCGTGTTGACGCCCAGGACGAAGAGCCAGTCGCCGATCCGCTTCATGTCCTCGAACCGCAGGTCCCAGCCGCCGGCGCCGTAGGCTTCACACAGCGTCCGCTCTCGTCCAAGCTGATTGGCCACGCTGGCCAGTTCCCGGACCGTCCGGGCGTTGCCGAACTGGCCGTGCACATCCTCGCTGTACTGGTTCATCAGGTTGTCGATCGCGGGCCTTTGGTGCCAGGCATACATCGCCATGTTGTCGGGCGCCATGAGGCAATTGGGCCACTCGTGTTCCCAGTAGTGCCCGGTGAATTCAAGACCATGCTCATCGCAGTAATCGTGGATCGGCTTGGCCCATCGCTCGATGAACAGATCGAGCAGGACCTGGACGTAGTTGTGCCGGACGCGACGGAAGTCGCCCACCGGCCGGACGAGGCTGGGCAGGTTGTCGATCAGGTCGTAGCCCCATCGTTTGCGGAACACCTCGGGCAGATCGTCCGCCCAGGGCAGACCGCCCGCCGGGGCCAGGTGCGGCTCGTCGGTGAAGACGCCCGGAACGCGCTTGCCGAATTGTTCCCCGATATTGCGGGTGTAGGCGCCCATCGTGATGTCCAGGAACTTCTCTGTGACGCCTTTCGTCAGGAGGTTGACGTAGAACTTGCCGCCGTACCAGCCGGAGGTGCCCGCCCATCGCAGCGAGGCGACCAGGTACTTGCCCTGAGGCAGTTCCTGACCGGCCTTGGCCTGCTCGGTGATGTTCTCGTACCCGTCCTGCACAGGGCGGAAGACGGCGACGCAATCCTTATCAATCTTGAGCGGCGCTTCCTGCTCGCCGATGCCCAAGCCCATGCCACGCGATTCCGGCATCGCGTCCGGGACGAATCCGCCGGCGAAGCCCGAGGGGTACGAGTTCTCGTCGTAGATCCAGACGTTCATATCGAGCCGCTCGGCCTCGCGGAGGGCAATCTTCCAGAGCCTGAACCAATCATCCGACAAGTACGGCGTCATCAGGCCGGGCCGAGGGTGGACGAATACCTGCCGTACCTTCTGGCCCGCCAGGTCGCGGAGCGTATCGACGATCTGCTGCTCGGTCAGAAGGTCGTTCCAGACCCAAAGAGGCGCCGAGGCGAACTGCCGCGGCGGCTGGGCGAACGAATTCCTGAGCTTCACCGAGTCCACCGCCCGGGCCGGCGCCGCAATGCCTACGAAGCAGGCAAGGGCAAATATAAAGATTCGAGCAGGAAACCAAATGGGAAGGACAGTCGCTTGGGGCGCAGTGTACCGAGTCATAGCAGATCACCTCAAAATATGTGTCGATCATTGTGCAGCAGCAGGACCATGATAAACCAGTCGACCGGCTTGCACAACAGCAGTCATGCCCCCAGTCATTTCTCGCGTCGTTTTTCTGGGATTCCCGCAACGCGGGGTGTAACATGCTGACGGCATGCGCAATTCAAACCATGCCATGGTCGCGATTATGGCAAAACCTGTTGGACAAAAAGCTTACGATGATCTGGTGGTCCTGGCGAAAAGCCAGGCAACCGCGCTCGGGCGGCTCTACGACCTGTATTACGAGCGGATCTTCCGATTCTGCATGCACCGGCTGTTCAACCGCTCGACCGCCGAGGATGTGACCTCGTCGGTCTTCCTGACGGTCGCGCGGACAATGCGGGAATTCAAGGGGGCGACCGAGCAGGATTTCCGCAGTTGGATTTACACCATCGCGGTCAACCAGACGAACGCCCACATCCGCAAGACCATGCGGCGGAAACGACTCATGGAAGACTTCGTGCGCGGCCGCCGGGGGGATGAGCAGGGCTCGGACGAGTGGTTTAGCCTGGACTGGCCGACGCTGTATGCGGCGATCGGCGAGCTCAAGCCCGAGCACCAGACCATTCTGACGCTGAGATTCTTTGAGAACATGGATTATGACGACATCGCCAGGATCGTGGATGCACGGCCTGCGACGATTCGTGTGACGCTGCACCGGGTCCTCCGCCGATTGCAGGAGGTTCTGCGGGGGGATCTGGATGAACAGTAGCAGGGGCATCTCGCCCGTGTCTTCATGGGCTGCAAACTCATGTTGAACACCGTCGAGGGCGGCGGTGCCACGTGGAGAAGAACAGATGTTCGAGAACGAGCAAGACTTCCGAAAACTCGTTGCCGGGATGAAGACGAACGACGAGCCCGGCTCTGCCCACCGCGAGCGGCTCCGCCGGGAGATGCTCCAGACGTTCGAGCGGGCACGCGCTCGTAGTGTGCCCGTAAGGGCATATCAGGAAACGCCTGACGGCGTCACTACGAACAGGGCCACCTCTCCGTTCCTGCGGCTGGCCATCGCGGCTGCGATTCTTGTTGCCGCGACGGCGGCGGTTTGGATGTGGTTCGGGCCGGTCGTCGGGCGAACGCCGTTCGACCGAGTTCGGGCGGCCACCGAGAGCGCCCCCTGGCTGCTGGCGGTCGCCACGCGGTATTCGAACGGCGAAGCACGGATTGAGAAGCAGTGGTGCAACTTCGCGGCCAAGGAGGTCTATGTCGTGCCGGAGGATGAGGCCGTCGTCGGTTACGATTACGGCACAGAGCAGATGAAGATCACTTACAGCCCGCGTCTGAAGACCCTGTTTATCTCCGACTTGCCCAAGGCAGGGCCATACGGCGCCGAATCCGCATACAATCTCGTGCAGACGTTTGCGGTTTTTGCCGCAAAGGACGATGTGGTCGTGGAGGAATCGACCGTCGAGCAGGAAGGCCGGACCATGCGGGCGTACGCCATCGAAACGGCCGATCCGGCCTTGAGCATCGACGGCAAAACCGTCACCGGGCTCAGGATGACGGTCTTTGCCGACCCCAGGACGAAGCGCGTGGTCGCCGCCGGCGTCGAGTACCAGGGTTCGACGGGCACTGTACTGGCCCGCGAGGATTGGGTGATGAGTTATCCGACATCGGGTCCCACGAGCGTCTACGACGTGGGCGTGCCCCGGACGGCCCGGGTGTCCGATATGAGGCAGGGTTATCGCGGCACGCCGGGCGAGGCGCCGGCGGCCTTTACCCCCACGCCGTCGCCCGCGAGCGGCTTTCGGCTCGAACCGCTGAAGATCGAACTGCCCAGGCCGAAGTTTGCCGGCACCCCGGTCGATGCTCGAACACCGAACCTGGAGCGGCCGCGCGGGGGCCCGCGCCCTGCGTTTCTTGCCCCGGCGGGAACGGGCAACGTCGCACGCGGCAAGCCGGTGTCGTCGAGTGATTCCGAGCCGCTGACCGGCAGTCTCGATCTCATCACCGACGGCGACAAGGAAGCGGTTGAGGGCAGCGTCGTCGAGTTGGGCCCTAAGCCGCAGTACGTCACCATTGATTTGCAGGAGCAGTGCGAGATCTACGCGATCGTGATCTGGCACCAGCACCGCTGGCCCCGAGTCTATCACGACGTCGTCGTGCAGGCGTACGACGACCCGGCCTTCAAGACCGGCGTCAGGACAATCTTCAACAACGATGCGGACGACTCGCTCGGCCTCGGCGCCGGCCGGGACCTGCATTACACCGAGACCTACGAGGGCAAGCTCATCGACGGAAAGAGCACGCGGGGCCGTTACGTCCGCTGCCACAGCAACGGCAACACCCACGACGAGTTGAACCATTACATCGAGATCGAAGTCTACGGCCGGCCCGTGAAATCGATAAACGGCAATTGATCGAATACTGACGACGGATGTGCGGAGAATTACGCCATGAGAAACGGACATACTGCGCGCTCATTCTGCCTCCTTGCAGCGGCGATGCTCCTGACGAGCGCAGCGAACATCGTTCAAGCCACGACACAGGTGAATGGCTCTGATAATTCGCTCACGACCCGGAGGGTTGGCGACATCGAATTTAAGCTCGTGCGCATCCCGGCGGGCCGGTTCCTCATGGGTTCCTCGTCCGGCGATTCCGATGAGCAGCCGGTCCATGAGGTGCGCATCGGCGGTGAATTCTGCATCGGCAGGACCGAGGTCACGGTCCGCCAGTTCCGCGCGTTCGTTGAGGCGACCGGGTACAAGACGGATGCCGAGCGAGCAGGCTGGGCCTACACGTGTCCGCTGCCCGGCCTGCACTCGCATCAACGAGGCCTCGACTGGCACCGCCCCGGCTTCGAGCCGACCGACGACCACCCGGCCGTTGTCATCAGCCGAAACGATGCCATGGCTTTCTGCCAGTGGTTGTCCGTCGAGACCGGTCAGGAAATCCGTTTGCCCAGCGAGGCCGAGTGGGAGCACGCCTGCAGGGCGGGAACCACGGGCCTCTTTGCCGGCGAGATCAGCGCGATGGGCTGGTCCCAACACAATTCGTGGGGCTGTCCGCACCCGGTCGCGCAGAAGCAACCCAATGCCTGGGGGCTGTACGACATGCACGGCAACGTCTGGGAATGGTGCCTGGATTTCTTTTCCACGAGTTATGACGGCGCGCCGACCGATGGGCGGCCGCGCTGGAGTGTGGACGGTCCGACGGATGGGGTATCTCGCGGCGGCTCGTTCGGCAACCCGCCCGGCTGGCTGGCCTCGGGTTGCCGCATGGGCACTTCGCCTTCCGCCAGGCATTACAGCAACGGCTTTCGACTCATCCGCGTTGTGAAGGACGTGGGCGCCCCCGAGGATGTCTCCGAGAGATTGCCGGCCGCGCCTTTGGTCCCGGTCCGAACCGACTTCCCGAGGCCGATCTTTGTCGGGACGGAAAAGGACATTCGCGCCCCTCGCGTCAAGCCGGTCCAGACGAAACCCGGGCCGCCGTTCCTGGCCCCGGAAGGAACGAAGAACGTCGCACTGGGCAAGCCGGTTTCGGCCAGCGACGAGGAGCCTGTGGTAGGCGAGCTGGAAATGGTCACGGACGGTGACAAGGAGGCGGTTGACGGCAGCTACGTCGAACTGGGGCCGCTGCTTCAGCACGTCACGATCGACCTGCAAGGTCGATACGAGATCTATGGCATCCGACTATGGCATTTCCACCTGGAACCGCGAGTCTACTTCGATGTGATCGTCCAGATTTCCGACGATCCGGACTTCATCGCAGACGTGACGACCATCTTCAACAACGACATGGACAACTCCGCCGGCTTGGGCATCGGCATGGACATGCACTACGTCGATACCTGCTTCGGCGAGATCTTCGACGCCCGTGGGATTCGCGGCCGCTACGTCCGCCTTTATAGCAACGGCAACACCTCCAACGACCTGAACCACTACATCGAGGTCGAAGTCTACGGCCGACCCTCGGATTGACTTGCCGTACGAGAGCCCGACCGCCGAGGCGTGAAGTCATCCCTGGCCGCACGGAGCCTCTGCAACTTGTCCTCATCGCGTCTGTCATCCTGAATGGCTCGCAGCGGAGTGAAGGATCTGGCCTGCGACCGAAGGAAGCCTCTTGGCTCGCTGACCAGATCCTTCGGGTGCGCCTCCGGATGACAAAGCCGGGATCACACGGGAGTCTCTCCGAGTCCGCATGAAAAATCGCGAGAGTTTTCTCTTGACAAGTCCTGTTTGTATAGCAAACATGTTTGTATAATGTCCATCCTGTGTACGAATGGCGTTCGATGAACTCGCAGATTCGTGGAGGTCGACGAACATGGGCAAGAAAGGGAAACTCATCCGTCACATGGGCATGACGATGACCGAAGAACGGCACCGCAAGTGGCACGAGGCGCAGCAGGAGCCTGCGAGCGGGGGGACGGCAGGTGCGGCGCCCCCGGGAGAGCCCGTCAATCCCTTTGCCATCGGCGGCGGCTTCCTCGCGTACTGCGTCCGGCACGGCTGGCTGGTCCAGCAGGGACGTGGCAGAAACATGAAATACTATATGACCGATGCGGGCCGGGAGCCGCTGGCTGAATTCGGGATCATGAAGTGCTGAGCCGAGCGACCTGCTATGAGAGACGTAGACCGTGTGATTCACGAGCCGGCCCGGTTGAGAATCCTGATGGTGCTGTCCGGCGTGCAGTGGGCCGATTTTGCCTCGCTGTGCCGGTTGCTGAAGCTGACCCGGGGCAACCTCTCCGTTCACACCAGTCGGTTGGAGCGATCCGGCTACATCCGAATCAGCAAGAGCATCGTCGGCAGAATCCCTCACACGCAGTACCGCCTGACCCCGGGAGGCCGCAGGGCGCTCGACGCGTATTGGGCCGCCATGGACGAGATTCGCGGATTGGGCAAACCGGGGTCCACCGATGGCGCTTGAGCGCCGGTCTGTTCGTAGTGTGCCCGTAAGGGCATGTCTTTCCGCAGGGACATTAAGAACTGGACAGTGCCAGGTTGCGCC
>DCUI01000208.1 GCA_002327785.1 Phycisphaerales bacterium UBA2218 | reverse complement strand
GCAGAGCATACCGCTTCGAACATGGACCCATGTCGCCGCTTCGTACGCGCCGCAAAGGGGGATCGTTCTTCACATCAACGGCCAGCAGGCCGGTCGCATGGACACTGAAGGCGGCTTCTCTGTGGCGGCTGTCGAAGACCTCCGGATCGGGATGGCCCGCCAGAAGATCGAACCGTCCCATCCGGTCCGGGCTTTCGCAACGCTGCCCTGCTGGTACGCACTGGATGGGGTGCTTGACGAACTGAAGATCTACGATGTATGTCTCGCCGACAAGGCAATTGCGGAGGGTTCCAAGGCGTTGCAGCCGGTCTTGGCTCCGGATCTGCCCAGGAGAGTGATGCCTTCGGGGCCCCCCGGTCCCGGCAAGTTCGGCGCTTCCTACGTGAACCTCTCATACCATCCCGAATGGGATGCCCTCTGGCGTGTTTCTTCCGATCCGGACATCGTGGTCCAATTCGACGATTCGCCGATCCGGGTCGTCTTCTGGCGAGGCACACGGTACGGCCCTGCCTGGGTCATGGAGAACGACCTGTGGATGGCGGACCAGAGCATCGAGAACTTCAATGGTCAGGACGGCTGCATCGAACATATGCTGGACCCTCGTTGCCGATTCTCCCACGTGCGGATCGTCGAGAATACGCCTGCTCGCGTGGTGGTGCACTGGCGCTACTGTCCCACCTCGGCCAATGGCAATCACTCACAGGTCAACCCCGTCTCAGGGTGGGAGGACTGGGTCGATGAGTACTACACGTTCTATCCTGATCAAGTGGGCATTCGCAAGGTTGTGCAGCATACGGATGGGACCGCCCTGTGGCCCGAGGAGGTAATCGTGCTTTGCCAGCCAGGTCAGAAGCCGGAGGATGTGGTTGACCTGGCGGCGCTAACCCTGGTGAATCTGAAGGGGGAAAAACACACCTATAGCTGGGCGGAACGCTCCCCTGTCATCCGCGAGAAGGGGCGGTGGGAACGCGGGGGATACATCCACTTCGGCGACGGCCCAGGAGAAAGTCCCAACATCATGATGGTCAACCTGAAGTCGGAGTACAAGCCTTTCCAGATATTTGAGCTCGACTGCAATTTCAGCGTCTTTGCCCACGAGCACCGCAAAGAGGCTTCCCATTTCCCGTGGTGGAACCACTGGCCCGTGGCCTTGATTCCATCCGACGGCCGCTATTGCCAGGCCGCCGATCGAGCATCGCATTTCTCGCTGGCCTGGGCCACTCCAAACCCCCGTCAGGGGGAAAGAAAGACATATTATTGGGCCTGGATGTATGGTGCGACTCGGAGAGACCCGAAGGAGCTCACTTCCCTGGCCAAGTCCTGGGTCATGCCTCCCTCGCTGACTGTCGAATCGGGCGGCGCGGACTGGCGCTACGATTCGACACAGCGTTGCTACGTGATCTCCCCGGTAAAGAACGCAGGACGTGACGTACTGGAGTTTGTCATTCGAGCGGATTCCGAGCATCCGGTGTGCAATCCTGCGTTTGTCGTTGAGGATTGGGGAGATCGGTTGGCAACCCTGAGGCTGGACGACCAAGAGGTGCATCGTGGCGATGCCTTTCGTGTCGGTCAAATTCGTGAAGTCAGCAATTATGATCTCGTCGTTTGGCTTCGCATGGAAACCAGTCGACCGGCCAAGATCTCTCTACGCGTCAGCGACGGATGATCCATTTCCTCGCGGCCGGAGCCATAGACGTCGCAGGTACAGCCGTTCTGGTATATCGCCAGGCGGTGTGGCCTGGTCCGTTCCAACGTCGAATACCTTCCAAGAGAGGACCGATTGAATGAAACATCGTGATCGCGTGGCTCTAGCGCTGGCTCATGAGGAGACGGACCGGTGTCCTATGCAGATCAGCTTCACGCCCGAGTTCGCCAGACGGCTCGAACAGAAGATCCAGGGAGCAACCGGGAAGGTGCACAACCCGCATGGAGGAGGCAATACCTATGAGCTGGAGCGGTTTCTGGGGGAGGATCTCCTCTTGACCTCAGTGGGATGGGCCAACAACTACTATCAGACGTGTGAACCGGGCGAGGAGTACGTCGATGAGTGGGGCGTCGGTTGGCGGGCCGTCCCTTATGAAACCCGATTCGGCCCAGGCATCTATACCGAACTGGTCGGCCACCCGCTGGCTGATGAGAAACGCCTGGATAGCTACACACCGCCGAATCCCAACGATCCTGGCCTCTATCACGACGCGCGCAAGTTGATCGAAGAGCATGGCCAGGAGTACTGGATTGTGGGCGTAACGGTCACGACGATCTGGGAGACGGCCTGGGCCCTTCGCGGCTTGGAACGGATGATGATGGATCTCATTGAGAATCCTGAGCTTGCGGCGCGCATTCTCGACATCCCATACAACTACCATCTCGCGGCGGCCACGAAGCTCGTGGAGCTGGGTGTGGACATGATCTGGCTGGGCGACGACATAGGGTGCCAGCAGGGGATGATCATGTCGCCCGACATGTGGCGGCAGACCCTCAAACCCAGGCTTGGAGTTTTCATTCGGACGCTCAAGGAGGTCAACCCCGACATCAAGGTGGCCTACCACAGTTGTGGCAACATCAGCAGGGCAATAGCCGACCTCGTGGAGATTGGCGTCGACGTACTCAACCCGATACAGCCCGCTTGTCTCGATATACAGCATCTGAAGGAGTCTTATGGCGATGTGCTGTGCTTCTGGGGCTCGATCGACGAGCAGCACACCCTGCCGTTTGGTACGCCAGAAGAGGTCAGGCAGGAGGTGCATGACCGAATTAGGGTCCTGGGCAGGCGCGGAGGCCTCATCCTAGGGCCGACACATCACGTGCAATTAGACACGCCGATGGAGAACTTCCAAGCGATGGTTGATGCTATCACCCATCCGTCTACGAAATGAACACAGGACTCGTGCCTGCAGGAGCAGCAGAATGATACGAGAGAGGCGCTTGTCATTAGCGGCATGCAACTGGCTGAGATCCCTTGTTGCCTTCATGGCCATGTGCGGGGTCGCTCATGCGGAGGTCGTGGTCGTTCGGTCAGGCCGGACACTGGTAATAGAGAATGATGTGGTCAGATTTGAATACGACCTGTCCACTGGTCGCTA
The DNA here is from genome assembly GCA_002327785.1 of Phycisphaerales bacterium UBA2218. Classification (GTDB taxonomy): domain Bacteria; phylum Planctomycetota; class Phycisphaerae; order Sedimentisphaerales; family Anaerobacaceae; genus PLanc-01. Next base: position 10,305 of record DCUI01000208.1, on the reverse strand, counting down.
CGCGGCGATCGACAGGCGGGATCACTCCGTGTGTATCAAGGAAGCCGTTTTTCAGGTGAATGACCTTACAACGGCCACACCGGGCTTTGAACATCGCTGGCAGAGCGAGGCCGTATCAGATGAATTGGGCAACGGCAAGACAATCCTCATCGAAAGCGGCAGGCCCGGGCAGGTGATACTGCTGTTCCAGGTGACTGTTTATGAAGACAGGGGATGCATTGTCCTCGCGGGCGGTACCGAAAACCGGACCGACCACCCCGTTCAACTGAAGGTGATCAGGCCGGTCTCAGAAGCGATCCTATTCAGCGGATGGACCTTGGCCGAAGACTTTCGGCTGGTCGATGGGTATAGTGGCGGCGAGCCTCTGGAGTGGGGAGTGCGGGCATACTCGCCGGTTCACAAAGGTAACTACATTCATAGCCGCAATAATGTGCTGATGACCTTCTGTGAGAAGCAGACACGACGTTCCCTGGTGATGGGCGGGCTGACCTATCACGACTTCGAGAAATTCGCCACGATCAGCCAGCCTCGGCGGGTGGAATTGGCAGATGATCGAGACGGCAAGCCCTCGCTGGTCTGCTACCTCAACTTGCCCGATGACATGGTAGACACCGGTCCGGGCGGCGAATCATTGCATGTGCAGGAAAGCCCCGGAAGGCGCCGGTTCAGCTATCTGGCGCTGTGGGGAGATGAACTTGCCACGGCAGCCGCCGGAGAAGAAGGCGTAGGCTTGGAAGCCGCCAATCTGGACGCGGATTGCACGTATCGCCTCGGTTTCTCCTGGTGGCATACGGACAACGAGGACCGTATCCAGTCAGTGTCTGTGGAAAGCGGAAACGGCGAGATCCGGCGTGTTCTCCTGGACGGGCAAAGGTTGCCGATGTGGAGCAGGCAGAGGAAGGAAGACCCTCAGCAGGTTGAACTGGTCCTGCCCCGGGAGGTGTACAATGCCGGCCGTATACGCATCCGGTTTACAGGCGGGACGGATCATCCACAGGTCATCGTGAACGAGGTCTGGCTGCGTGAAGGACCCGTGCCTCTGTTGGACGAACACCTGACATCGGTCAACGCTGGCCCGCGACCCCGACGTGCGATGACGGGCAGTCTGTATGCGGAGGACCCTGTGGGCAAGCGGGTTGATCCCGGCGTTCGCTACCTGCCCGACGACCGGTTCTATGTGGACTTCACCACCAGCAACCCGTTCGAGAATCTGGAGCAATACGGGCGGGCCATTCGGGCCGCACAGAAGATCGAGTTGAACATGTACGATTTCCCGACGGTCTGCCTGTGGTACGCGCACCATGGGGGCTATGGCGGCGGCCAAGCCAAGAACGACACAGTCGGCGCGGTGGCGGAGATGGAAAACATTCGCCGGTCCGGCTTTCTCGCGTTCTCGCGGGCGGCTGTACGGCTGGTCCCGGATTGTTACGCAAGGGACAATCAGCAGGGCTGGTGGGACGACGCGCATTTCCAGAAGCACGGGAGCACCAACCTGGACGATTTCACCGGTGGCACCTACAAACCACCGTACGAGACGTCCGAGAAGTGGGGCAAGGCGGTTACCGAGCGGGGCGGCATCCCCCTCACCTACTGCCAGACCAGTTTCCGCTCGGAGGACTACGCGTTCGCGTTTCCTGAGCACATGCTTTTCAACAGCGCCACGGCATGGAGGCACGAGTCATACACGCGTCCCCTGGACGACGACGACTTCTGGGGCAACGCCTGGCTGAAGAACTTCCGCCTGTGGGGCTACGATTACACGGACCCCGGTTTCATCGAACACATGCGGCAGGTGTACGCCGCGTATCGTGCGGGCGGCATCAAAGGGCTGATGTTCGATTATCCGGCGACCGGATGGGCCGCCGCCGGCGGCCTGGAAGATCCCTATGCGACCGCGGCCAGCGCGTATCGGAACATCTTCCGGTTGGCGAAGGAAGGTCTGGGCCCGGAATGCTACATCCACGAACGCAACATGGAACGCGGCTCGGACATCGCGCTGGGCCTGGTCGCCTCGCAAAGGACCGAGAACGACACCGCCAGCATCTCGCCCGATGTGGTCACCCGTTGCGGCCTCCGTTGGTACAAGAATCGTGTGGTCGTCAATTATGACGCCGATTCGAAGAACGTCTGGCGGCTGCGCGAGGATCGGGACGCGGTCCGAAGTCTGCTCACCATGTCGTATGTAACCACCGGGCGGCTGCTGCTGGCGAACAGTTTCGCTCAGTTGTCGCCGGAGATCATACACGATCTGACACGGATCTACCCCTTCCACACCACCCCGAAGAACGCCAGACCGGTCGATGCCCTGACCCAGAGGTACCCGAGAATCTACGACTTCGAGGTATCTCCAGATTGGCACCAGTTGACCTTCTACAATCCGAGTGCCGCGGATACAATGGACGTCATGGTCTCGCTTGCCGGCGATACCGCGGAGGCAGCGCTGGGACTGGACCCGCGGAAACGGTACTACGTATACGATTTCTGGAATGACGCTTTCGTAGGCGAATTCCCAGGGTCCGGGAGCCTAACCCAGCGCCTGCGTCCGGGAGAGGCTCGCATGATGTCCGTCCATGAAGTCACGGACCACCCGCAGTTCATCTCCACGAATCGACACGTCATGCAGGGATACGTCGATCTGGTTCGAACCGAATGGCTGGCGGGGCGGAATCTCCTGCGAGGAATCAGCAGAATAACGGGCGGCGACAGCTACGCAGTCATAATAGCAACGAATGGCCACAAGGCCCAAGGTGCGGCGGTGAACGATCGGGATACACAGACTGAACTCGCAACGATCGGCAATGGACTCGTGAAGTTGACGGTCACGAGGGCCGACAATGCGCTTGTGGAATGGACCGTCGGGTTCTGACAGGCATTTCCAGCACGCGAGGACGGGGACGGTGACTCCGTCGGCGAGGTGAGCGTGCCAGGGCTCCGAGTCTGTTCCCGGGGCCTTGTGTCTGTGTTCAGAGAGGCCCACCAGTAGCCTCGCGCGGTCGAATGAGGTATTTCGCATTAGGGGGACTGTTCTACAACGGGAGTTTGAAATGCGCCAAACCGGAGTAGTGTCGTGTCTGTTGCTGGTTGTGTGTTGCTGCGATGTTGTTGTTCTTTCTCAGAATAGCCAGGGGAGAATGCCTGAGGAGGATGTTGTCCATGTTCCGGCTATCGGAAGAGGTCTTTGTGTGAGCAACGTCTTTCAGACGAACATGGTTCTGCAACGGAACAAACCCATTGTGATCTGGGGCTGGGCGGATCCTGGTGAAAAGGTTGCAGTTTCGTTTGTGGACCAGGCCGCTGAGACCACCGCGAAGGCGGATCGATCGTGGATGGTGACTCTCAATGCCATGCCGGCGAACCATACCCCACGGACAATGACGATTCGCGGGAACGATAAGACGCTGAGACTGGAGAATATCCTTGTCGGCGACGTCTGGGTGCTTGGCGGCCAGAGCAATATGGAGTTCGAAATCAGTAAGGTGGACGACGGGGCACTGGAAGTCGTCTCAGCGCACTTCCCACAGATCCGCCTGCTCACCATGCCACAAGGCAAGGGTTTCGATTCGGTCAGGAGCTTTGAGCGACTCCATGAGTGGAGTTCGTGGTTCAGCCGGCATTTTCGCAAGGGCGACTGGGAAGTGTGTTCGCCTGATGCCGTGACGGAGTTCTCGGCAATCGGGTACGTCTTCGGCCGACGCGTTCACATGGCCACCCAGCTCCCGATTGGGCTCATCGATGCCTCGATCGGAGGAACCACGGTGGAGGCGTGGACGCCGGAGGCAGTATTGCATGAAGTCGAGGGCCGCGAAACCCAGGAGAAGCTCCAGGAGTGGCGTGAGAAGATCGCCGCTTATGATGCCCAGGCCGAACTGCGGGAACGAATCGCCAATTACGAACGGAGGAAGAAGGCATTGGCAGAGCAGGGCAATCCTCTGCCGGCAAGCAGCCAGCCTCCGAGCGACCTGAGGCCAGGCCCGGCTGCCGACAAGAATCGGCCCGGCTACTATTATGCAAGTGTGATCCGGCCTCTTGAGGGAGTTTCCGTCAAGGGGGCCGTCTTTCACCAGGGCTTCAACAACTGTTTTGACGGTTCCGCCGGGGCGGAGATGTACTACCAGGTCTTTGGCAAAATGATCACCACCTGGCGCGCGGCGTTCCACGATCCACAGATGCCGTTCTGCATCATATCCTTGTGCACCGCCGGGGAACCGCAAACCCTGGAGTACTATCTCGAACCGATGTACGATGCTGGTGCTTTCATAAGGGAGGCGCAGTATAAGACGTTTCGCGACTTCTATGATGCCGGAGATAAGGGAATCGGCTTCGTCAGCTCATTCGACCTGCGCAAGAGCTGGTACCACCCCCAGATCAAGGTTCCCGCAGGGGAACGCGCCGCGAAATGGGCCCTGGCTTCTCAGTACCATTCTTGGGACGGGCGCGACGCTGATGAGTACTGGCTTCCCCCGTCGATCGAGGATGTGAAGATAGGCGACGGCAGGATCCGGTTGATGATGAGCACCTCCGTTCAGACGAAAGACGATAGCGACGGCCGCATGATGGGATTCGCCATCGCCGGAAACGACCGGCATTTCTATCCTGCAGACGTCCAGTGGTATACGGACGGCAAGGTTGACAACCGCAATCAGCCCGCGTACCAGCGTGACAGCCTTGTGCTGACCAGCCCTTTTGTCCCCGAGCCGGTCCATTACCGCTACGCCTGGGCGCGGAATCCAATCGCGAATATTGTCAACAACCGTGGCGTGCCGCTTGCGGCGCAGCGAAGCGACGATTGGATTCTTGAAGAAACTCCCAAAAAGATCACCTTGCCAGAGAACGCGCCGCGCCGGTCTATCGACAACCAGATTCGCAAGATCCTGAAACAGGGGGATATCGAGCGGCGCATCCGGGAGGCCGAAAGGACCCTTGCCGAACTGAAACCGATCTCGGACAAGGCCGGCGCCGACCAGTGAGAATGGAAAGTGATCTGCTGCCAGGAAGAACAACAAGCGGTTGTTGTTGTGCAGCCGCCCAGCGGTCTACGATTCGAGTCTTGCCTTTCTTGAAAGGGCTTATCCACATGCACACCCATATTACCACAACGCCCGCTGCGGGATTGGCAGCGTGTCGGTTGGCAAACGGGAATGGTTCGCCTGTGTGTTTGTTGCTGATTGCCCTGTTTCTCGGTGGCCCCGCCTTTGGCGGTTCCCTGGTCTCCCCAGATTCGGTGTCGCCCGAAGCGTTTGCCGCTCCATCGTTGGAGGCTCGGCCCGGAGCGTACTGGTGCTGGCTTAACGGTTATGTCGACCACAACCAGATCACACGCGAAATGGAGGAGGCCAAGGCACTGGGCATGCGCGGCTTTGAAATATGGGATGTCGGAGTCATCAGGCCCGTAGGGATCGTTCCTGTCGGCCCTGCTTTTCTTGGCGATGAATCTCTCAAGTCGATCCAGCATGCCATGACCGAAGCGAAGAGACTGGGCCTGGAACTGGGTATGATCGCTGCCAGCAGTTGGAATGCAGGCGGATCATGGGTGAAGAAGCCGGATGGGAGCAAGCGTATCGCAAGCAGTGCGGTTGACGTTAACGGACCGAGGGAGCTGGATCGCATTCTGCCGGTGCCTTGCGAGACGGACACATACTTCTATGACATCTCAATTCTGGCGGTTCCTCAGTCCGCCGGCAAAGAGCTCATCTCACTCGATCGCGTGATTGAGTTGACGGACCGGATGGACGACAATGGACGGCTGATGGGGAACGTCCCGGCGGGAGACTGGACGATCATGCGTTTTGTTTGCCGGGGCACGAACCAGGGGCTGGTCGTCCCGAGTCCGAAGTCGAAAGGTCTGATCATTGATCATCTCAGTGCGGGCGCGACGGAAAGGCACATGCTGCACATGATCAACAAGCTCGCCGAAATCGATCCCGGACATGAGATCCTGAAGATCCTGTCGCATGACAGTTATGAGGTTCATCCGGCAAATGACTGGACGGAGGATTTCGTCGATGAGTTCAAGAAACGTCGGCGCTACGATCCCGGCAGGTATCTGCCGCTCCTGGAAGGCTGGAAGCTGTCGGACAAGGACATCCAAACCCGTTTCTGGGCCGATTATCGCAAGACGGTGGGTGAACTGATTACCGAGCGACACTTCCGTTTGAGCCGCGAGATTCTGAACCGTCATGGGATGAGGCTTTGCGCCGAAGCCGGTCACGGTGGTTATCCTCGCGTCGATCCGATCTGGGCCATGGGCGAAGTCGATATCCCGCGTGGCGAGTTCTGGAACGGACAGCAGTTCTGGGTAACCAAGGAAGCGGCCAGTGCGGCCAATCTCTACGGTCGGCGTTACGTCGATTCCGAGTCTTTTACCGGCTGGCGGCATTGGCTGGATGGGCCGGCTCACTTCAAACAGCTCTTTGATGTGGCTATTTGTGACGGGCTCAATCGCTTGACTTTTCATACTTTCGCCCACAATCCCCCCGAGGCGGGTCTTCCGGGCTATGCGTACCACGCCGGTGAACATTTCAACGCCAACAACACTTGGTGGAAACAGTCCGGTCCCATGCTGGAATACATGGCACGTTGCTCGTATATGATGCAGCAGGGCGATTTCGTTGCCGATGTCTGTTTCTATTATGGCGATCACGCTCCCAATCTTGTACCGCCCAGGCGGATCGATCCGAGCTTGAAGCCCATCTATCCCCCCGACAAATGCCTCCATTGTGGCAGGGACCTTCCCGTGGAGTTCCAGCCTCTGGGCAGCGGATACGGCTACGACTACATCGACGCACGTTCAATACTCGAGCGAATGCAGTTCGATGCGCACACAGGCCGGTTGACCGTCGGAAATATGCGATACAGACTCATGGTCCTGCCCGATTACGACCATATCTCTCTGGAGGTCCTGGGGAAGATCCAGCAGCTTATACAGCAAGGCGCGACTCTGCTCGGTTCGGTTCGGCCGATGCGCACCAACACTCTGACGGATTATCCACAGGCAGACCGGCAGGTCGAGGCGATCACAGGAGAATTCTGGCCGAGATCGGATTCTAAAGACACTGCAACGAGCCGGACATTTGGGAGGGGCAGGGTCTACACGAACATGACGTCTCGCAAGGTCCTTGCCCATATGGGTGTCAAGCAGGACTTCACTGTCTTAAAAGGCGGTTCCGAGGAAGGCCCGCTGCGGATCGACTATATACACCGTCGCTGCGAAAATGCCGACGTCTATTTTGTCTGCAACAGCGCCAAAGAAACGAAGTCTCTTCTCTGCAGGTTTCGGGACGCCGACGGCAGGCCCGAGGTATGGTGTCCGGTCACAGGGATGATATGTCTGGCGAACGTCGTCCAACGCCATGACGATGGGGCCTGCGACATCGCGCTTGATCTTCCGGCTTTTGGATCGGCGATTGTGGTGTTCAGACGTGACGGCGTGGCTCCTGAAAGGACTGCCGACCCCCCTGCGACTGAGTCGGCCGAACAGACTTCTGTTGAGGGAACGTGGACTGTCAAATTCCAGCCCGGCAGACGTGCTCCTGAGTCTGTTCAGTGGGACAGGCTCATAGACTGGACGACCTCGGATGTTGACGGGATTAGGTACTTCTCGGGCACGGCGACATATTCCATGCAGTTCGAAATGCCGGTGCGTGCACGAACGGATCATTGGCTGGACCTTGGCGAAGTACGTGAGGTTTCCGAAGTGAACCTGGACGGTAAACCACTCGGTACTGCGTGGACGTATCCATTCCGTGTGAGAGTCCCTGCAGGACTGTTGACACGGGGCATGCATGATCTCGAAGTCAAAGTGACCAACGTTTGGAACAACCGTCTTGTGGGCGACAAGCTCCTCGATGCGCCTGAACGAATCACTCGCACCAACATGCAGCATGTACACAATAGGAACACCCCCCTGGTTTCCTCGGGCTTGCTCGGCCCGGTGACGCTTGGGCCCGCGAGGTAAGTGCCAGAAAGCGCATGCCGCGCGTCTGGAGCCAAGTGTGCCTTGAGTCTCTGGAAATCGCAGCGGTCTGTCGCGATCCGTTTGATGCCTCAGGTCTGGGTGTCAGGGAAGGTCTGCCGCAACACCGCCGTGCAGACTTGGCCGATGGTCGTCGACGGTTCCAGCGTCCCCTATCATCCGGCGGGGAGCGACCTTACTCAGCGTAAGGCAGCATCTCCTTTCGATACTGCGAGGGGGTCTTGCCGGTTTCGCGGCGGAAGAAGCAGTAGAGCTTATCAGGCCCTGGAAATCCCATGATTCTAGCGATCTGCGAGATCGGCAAGTTTGTGTCGGAAAGGAGTGTGAGCAACCGCCCGAGACGTACGCGTACGATCTCGTCGTGCACGCTACGTCCCAGCCGTGCCTTGAACTTGGCGTAGAGACTGCGACGGGATACGCAGAGTGCACTGACCACGTCGTTGACCTGAATCATCTCGCCGGCGTGGTCTCTTATGAAGCGAAGCGCGGACGACACTTCTGGGTCATCTACAGCTATGATGTCCGTGGATTCCCTCCTTACCACACGCGTGGGCTCAACGATGATGTCGCGCGGCTTCTTTCCTTCGATCAGCCGGGTCATCAGTGCGGCGGCTTGGTACCCCGCCTTCTCCAGGTTCATCGATATGCTGGAGAGTGGAGGTGTCGTCATCATGCACCGGAGCTGATCGTTGTCGGCCCCGAGTACGGCGATCTCCTCCGGAATGGCGTAACCGGCCAATTTGCAGGCCTCCAGAATGTGCTGGCCACGGTCGTCGTTACAGGCCATCAGGCCCAGGGGCTTGGGCAGGCTATCGAGCCATTCGGTGATCTGAGCATACTCTCTTGTCCAGGATTGCGGAGTCTTGCTTTCGGTCGGGCGGTAGAGATAGACCCTGTGCCCTCTTTCCTCCATGGTCTTGCAGAAGCTTTCACAGCGAGCCTCGGACCAGAACAGTTGATTGTAGCCACAGAAGGCGTAGTGCGACATCGCACAGTCCAGAAGGTGTTCGGCTCCCAGTCGCCCGATTTCCTCATTATCGCTGAGAATGCACGGGATACCTTCCGGTTGGCTCTCTATGTCGAGCGCGATGATGGGCACACCAAGATCGCGGATACGCTGAGAGAGAAAGCGCCCTTGCAGAACCACACCGTCAATGGTCAACCGGTCAATCCACGAGAAGAACTGCTGTCGTTCGATGGACCCACGCAGATAGAACGGCGGTGGCGTCACGAACATCAGAGGACGGTGGATCTGAGAGTAGTGGGCGAATCCGGAGAGAAGTCCACGGGCAAATTCGCGCGATGTCTCCACCAGGATGAGGATGCGCGGCATTTTTTTTGCGCTCATGCGACTCATGCCTCCAAAGGCGGTGTCTCAAGCAGTCTTCCCAAATACGCTTGCGATTAGCCCGAAACAGCATTCTACCGCAACACGCGCCCGTCGACAATGGTCTTCTACAAGGAATCGGTCAGTGAACTGTGTGTATATGTGTCAAAATGGGAAGGTAGAGGCCCCATGATGAGGGCAAAGGATTGAGTGCCGCCGCGACACCCGGCTGAGCACCGAAGATGATGCTTCAGAAAGGACTACTCGGAATGCGATTTCAGCCATTTCTGATGGAGCGCATGATGTCTGAGTTCGAACAGGACGTTGCCTACAATCTTTCCGAAAGCGGCGTGCATCCTCTGCCTCTTCGGGAACTCCTGGCAGATCGTCCGGACGTGATGGATCGGCTTTGGACCACCGAACTCGGCTACCCGCATGTCAACGGCACTCCGGAACTCCGGGCGAACATCGCCGCTCTGTACGATGGGGCAAAGGCGGAGAATGTTCTGGTCACCGTTGGGGCGGCGGAAGCGAATTACCTTTCCACGAGGACACTGCTGTCCGCGGGCGATGAGATCGTGATCATGCTACCCAACTACATGCAGATTTGGGGCATTGCAAAGAACCACGATCTGAAGATCAAGGCATTTCATTTGCTTGAAGAGGTAGGTTGGGCCCCGGATCTTGCGGAGTTGGAGGCGGTGGTCACGTCCGACACGAAGCTGATTGCCGTGTGCAATCCGAACAATCCCACGGGTCGGGTCTTGACGCGTACGGAAATGGATCGCATTGTTGCCTGCGCCGAACGGGTCGGAGCCTAGCTCCTTGCCGACGAGGTCTACCGGGGCGCGACGCGAGAGCCCGACGAAGAGAATCCTTCCTTCTATGGCCGCTACGACAAGGTCCTGGCGGTCGGCAGCATGAGCAAGGCATATGGTCTGCCCGGCCTGCGGATTGGCTGGGTTGTCGGACCCTCGGCTCCCTTAGTGACCGTCAATAAATTACA
>DCUI01000130.1 GCA_002327785.1 Phycisphaerales bacterium UBA2218 | reverse complement strand
GGACAACACGGGAGACCCGAACCGATAAGCCGGGCTCGCCACCGGACCCAGATGAAATGCAAATCGTTTCAGCAGTTATACTTATGAATTGCCACAAGCCCCGAAGCGCGCCTGACTCTCCTCCATCCCGCCCATGTCAACACGGGCAAGAGCAGGCAGGTTGGATCGAGACAACACCACCAAACGAGTTGGGCGGAGCCACCCACGCCCCACCACAGCCGTTGTCCGGAACTGAACCACCCGTGTCCCCCCTGCCGACATATTGCGAAATCTGAAGAAACTGGTCCATGGATACTTGCGAAGATTGCGCAACTTTGGTAAGCTGGTGGCGCATAGGTGCCCGGAAAGCAGATACTATTGTGGAACGATGACCATCAATCGAGTGGAAGGAGAATCCAATGAAGACCGTGACCATTTCATTCCTCGTGGCAGTGTCCCTCTGTCTGACGCCCGCAACCTTCGGGCAACGCGCCTTGGACAAAGCGGAAGTCCAGGACGTTCTCAAGCGACTCACAAGCCAGCCGCGCAAGACGTGGATCCCCGCGGGCACGATCCAGGCGACACACCAGGAATACGGCGCCGCCAAAGTCACCGACGAGACCCTGATCAAGGCCGAGATCGATGCCGCCATACAGCAGTACGCGCAGGACGACCAGAAGAGGGAACTCACGCCGGAGCTGCAGGACACGATGCTCGCGGCCATCCCGTTCAACGTGCGCTACAAGCTGGCGAATGAGTACTCGATGAGTTCCCGCGAGACCGTGAAATACGACGGCGAGCGGTTCTATTGGGACATCACCGTCAACTCCCGTACGGATACGGTGAAGCCGTCGGCGGACCTTGCTTCGAACTCCATGACCGATGCGTTCGACATGACCTGGAACCAGCACCGGATCTGTGCCTGGGACGGGCAGGAATATACCACCTACTCCGCCTCCGGGGGACAGGCCATGGTCGATGCGGCCGGCAAGCTCTCCCGCGAGGTCAACGGCCCATTGACGGCGGGCTTGATCCCATGGGGCTACGGCAGGTTCTCGGACGCGAGTCTCTCCGCCGCGGGCGTCTCGGCCGGCGAGGTCAGTCTCAACGGGACGACGTTCGTCCAGATGGCGATTTCCTATCCGGACGGGACCTCCGCTAAGCTGGCTCTCGATCCGTCGAAGGACTACGCCGTGACCACCGCAACACTCGCGAGCAGCAGCGGGTTTGTCGTGACCTATACGTGCTCGGGCTATCAATCGATCTCGGGCCGGTGGGCGCCAACATCAGTCACGATCGAACGGCAGAATGACAGGATTGAGAGCAAGGCGCCGACCTCGGAACAGTGGACCTTCACGTCCATCAGCACGAGCACCCCGGCGCTGAGCAGCTTCGACGCATCCCTGGGGCTCGACACGCTGGTCGAGTACGCCTCGCCGGTCATGGCGTCCTCTGCCTTGTATATCAACTCCTATGAAGCGGACACGGATGAGTTGCTGGCACAGCGGCTGGCATACGGGGCCGCCGAGGGCTCCCGGCCGCAGAACTGCGCCACGGCCGCCCTGCAATACGTCGCATCCGGATTCGGTAAGTCCGCATCCAATGCTGCTATCGCCAATCTTATAGGACCGGACGGCCGGACAAGCCTGTACGATCTGAAACAGCTCGCCCAGAGCATGGGGCTGTATGGCCGGGTCGTGAAGACCGATCCGGCGGGGCTGGAGAACCTTGGAGCGACCAAGGCCGTCCTGCACATCCCCGGCACCGGCCACTTCGTCGTGCTCGACCGCGTGGACAATCAGTACGTGTGGCTCATCGACCTATCGAGCAGGAAGTTCTACTACCGCCAGAACATTCACCTCTTCCCGCTGGAATGGACCGAGGGCACCGCCCTGCTGCTGTCCAACCGGCCGATTGCAGGCCAACTCGCCGAAGTCCCCGATGCCAAGATCAAGGAGATCGTCGGCGGTGTCGCCTATGCTTGCAACAGACTTGGACAGGAAGAGGATTGGATCGGCTGCGACTATATCCCCTATGAGTTGTGCGCGGGCGCATTCGCATACTATTACGAACGCTGGGCTTGTGGACCGGCGGAAAGTGGGACCTGCCCAACGCAGGTAATGGTTTTCAGGCAGGAAACCCCCTGCATCCCTGATCCCATCTACGACTGCAAAGTCACCGGAGTCTGGTACTTTTACTCCAGGACAGCCTGCAAATAGCCCTGACTCTTGTCCGCGTCGTCCGCTGGATTGTTTGGGTCGATGGCAGGTGTGGTGCAGTCGGTCCGATCGAGCCAGTACTCGCTGAACAGAATCAGATCGTCGAAATCGATTTGGTGATCCGAGTCCAGGTCCAACCCGGCATCGATGCTGTTCGGGTCGAGTTCTGCTTTGCGTTGCCATCGTGACGATAGCAGTGCAAAGTCCGTGAAATCAACTACGGCATCGCCATTGAAGTCCCTGGATGGGACGTGGGTGAAAGAGAGGGTCTCTATGAGCACCTCGGAGTCCACGGTGTAGCCATAGAGTAAGACATCGCAGAACCCGACCCGGTGGGCGTGATAATCGAGGACAAACCAATCGCCGGCAACAGGATCATGACCCGGCAGACCCAAATTCGCACTGCTCACAAGATCGTATCCCACACCCATGCCGAGGTATGACAGGACTACTGCTCTTTCCCCGGCTGCTTCGAGGCAGGAATCCTGGTAGTTGGGGGGCTTGGCAACGTATCCTCGGGCACTTAACACTCCGTACTCCGCGTCTTCCCAAGAGGTCCGCAGGCTCCCCGTCCAGTAACGGTCGGTATCCGAGCTGACGACGATGACAAGATGGGTGCCCACCATGATCTCGCGGTACACTGCGGGATCATTCGGATCGACCGATTCCAGCGGTGTCGCCTCATCGCAGCGATAGACGGTGGTCCATACACGTCCCCGCGCCACGTGAGCAGCCGCCGCAAGAACAGCCAGGGCAAGAAGCATTCTCATAGCACGTCATCCTCGTCCGAATCTCCGCTCCTCCACGGCTTCCAGGCCGCATCTCCAACACTCAACACGGGAAGTACGGCTCCATTCCCGGAATACCGCTATATTATCGCCCCTTGGGGTTGAAGTCAACAGACCGTGCGTCGCAGGACCGGGATATTCATCAGAACCGAGGTGATCAGGTAGCAGACCGCGAAAGTGATCGGGGGCACCAGGAGGACACCCGCCAGGAATGATCCGTCGCCTGCGCGGCCTCGGAGGGCGTGTTGAATCCAAATGAGCACGAGCGGGTGCAGGGCGTAGATGCCCAACGTGGTCGAGGCGATCCACTCGACGGCAGTCTTGCAGATGCCGGCGGCGGGTCCGGCCGTGACGTCGTAACGCCGGGCGACCCAGAAAATCGCGATGGACAGGAAGATAATCGGGGGGCTGAAGAAGTCGAAAACGAATCGCCTCCCGGGGCCGACGCCGCCCTGGCGGGCGATGAAGGGCTGGACAAAGACGGCCAGATAGGCCACGCAAATCACCACGGCAAGGACGATGTACCTCGCGGGCGGGACTCTGCGAGGGTCGATGCGACTGAGTTCATAGCCGCACAGGTAGAACGCGATATACGGAATGAACAGCGTGAAGATCGACCGCTGGTTCTCCCAGAGCAGGGCGTCGGCCTGGAAGTAGGCGCTCGCGAGGACCAGCACCAGAACGATGACGAACAGCCGCTCGCTGCGCGTGGCGTGCCGCACGAAGATCCGCAGCGGAGGCGTCACCAAGTACAGGCCCAGGATCATGTACAGGAACCACAGATGGTAGTATGGTTCGGCTGTGATCATCAGCCCGAAGACCCGTCCGGCGGTGAGCGGCTCGTGATCGACGAACCTCCGGACGCCCAGGTACACAATGGTCCAGGCAACCAGCGGAACGCCTACCCGGTACAGCCGCTTTCTGTAGAACTCGCCCAGCGACTCAGCCCGCGAGCTGTCCAGCAACAGGGCTCCGCTGATCATCACGAACACCGGGATCGAGCAGAAACACGCGTAGAAAACCCCGCAGCCCAGCCACCAGTTGAACGTGAACGGCGCCGAGGCCATCGTCAGCCAGATCGTGACATGAGCGGTGACGACCGCGTAGATCGACAGGATGCGGAGTCTGTTGATGTATTGAATACTTCTGGATCGTTCCTGTGGCACGGCCGGATCTCTTCAACTATTCTTTCCTTCGCACCGACACGCCGCCGGACGAAGGCTATAGCCGCAAGATTCTATGCCGCCCGGCGTGCAAATCAAGACCAACGTGCAGGACGCCGGCCTTTTTGCTTGGACGAGGGCACGGTCTCTGGTAGTCTCTCGCCATGCCCGCCCGACGCAAGATCAAGCTGGTGATCGCATACGACGGCACCGACTACCACGGCTGGCAGATCCAACCGGGTCTCAAGACGGTCCAGGGGATGCTCTGCGAGGCGGCCACCTCGCTGCTGCGGCACCCGACGCACGTCCAAGGGGCCGGCCGCACCGACGCAGGGGTCCACGCACGCGGGCAGGTGGGCCTGATCGAGACCGCGCATCCGATTGCGATAGACCTTCTCCCCCTCGCCCTCAACGACTGCCTGCCGCAGGATATTGCGGTCCTGAACGCGCAGGAGGTCGGACCCGACTTCGACGTGATGGCCGATGTTCTGCGCAAGGCCTACCGATACACGATCCATACCGGCCGGCTCCGTCCCGTCCATCGGATTCGTTTCTGCTGGCATTTCCCGGGCCGGCTGGAAGTCGAAGCCATGCGAGCGGCGTCGCAATACTTCGTCGGATCGCACGACTTCCGCTCCTTCGCTGCTGCCGTGGAGGAGGGCGAGAGCACCGTGCGGACCCTGTTCCGCTGCGATGTCGCGCAGAACTGCGACGGCGACCCCGACACGATTGCCATCGACGTGGAAGGCAGCGGTTTCCTGCATCACATGGTCCGCATCCTCGCGGGGACGCTCATCGACATCGGGCGCGGGCACTGGCCGCCCGAGCACGTGCCCGTCATCCTGGCGGCCCGCAACCGCAAGGCCGCAGGCCACCTCGCCCCGGCCGGCGGCCTATGCCTGGAGTGGATCAGGTTCCGCTAGGAACGTTGCCCCAAGCACACACCATAAATCTCGATTCGACCTCAAGAACGCAGGTTCGCGAACGACGCTTCAGATTTTTCCGATTTTTCCCTTGACCCTATGACTACACCTGTAATATCATACTTCTGACTACTTCTGTAATCATAGGAGAACTGGATGACAAAGAGATTGCCCAGGATCGCCGACTCGGAGTGGCGCGTGATGCGAATACTGTGGGAGCATGGACCACTGACCGCCAATGAAGTGGTCCACAAGCTGTCCGGCGAGGTGAAGTGGAAATCCCGAACGATCAAGACGTTGATCAGCAGGCTCGTGAAGAAGGGGGCCGTTAGCTTTCGAGATGAAGGAACGCGATACAGGTACTCGGCCGCGGTTCGTGAGTCGGAATGCATTCGATCTGAGACGCAGTCCTTTATTCGCCGTGTCTACCAGGGGGCGATGAAGCCTGCGCTGGCGGCCTTCCTCGAAGGCACGGACCTATCCCCCGAAGAAATCGATGAGCTTCAGGATATCCTGGCTCAAAAGAGAAAGGGATAACGATGGAGTGGTCAGCGACACTCGTCCAGCCGTTTCTGCAGTGGCTTTGGCAAACCACCTTGATCGCGAGTCTGGTGATCTGCCTGATTCTGGCGGCTCAGAAAATCCTCGGCCATAGACTCGGCCCCCGCTGGTCCCATGCTCTCTGGCTCGTGTTGTTGATTCGCATGGTCGTGCCCTGGGCGCCTCCAAGCCGGGTTAGTCTGCTCAATCTCCTTCCATCAGCCGTCCGGCAGGCCGAGTTTGGGGCGATGTCCCATGTCCCTGAGCAGGATCCATATCTCCTCACGCCCAGAATCCCCGAGGCAGGCGAGGTGACTATAGAGCAGGAGACGATGTCCAGCCAATCCACTCAGAAGGTGACCTCCGGAGGGACACAGGCTCTCGCGAAAGCTCAGAAGCCGCTGGAACCGTCTCTCCTGTCGCTCCGTCAGATCCTGCCCCTGCTTTGGCTGATCGGGGCAGCGATACTTGGGGGCCACCTCTTCGCCGGCAACTTTGCCCTCTGGCGGATTGTGAAACGCGACCGCCCATTAGTGGATCAAATCACGCTGGAGCTTTTTGAGGAATGCAAGACGCTGATGGGGGTCCAGACCCTCGTGGCGTTGATTCCGACCGATCGAATCGAGTGTCCCGCCCTCTTCGGATTCGTCCGGCCTCGCTTGCTCCTGCCCCGGCCGATGCTCGAAGCGGCCAGCCGAGAGGAGATACGATACGTCTTTCTCCATGAGCTGGCCCATCTCAAGCGGCATGACATCTACCTCGGCTGGCTCGCCAGCATCCTGCAAGTCTTGCACTGGTTCAACCCACTGATTTGGCTTGCCTTCCATCGTATGCGGACTGACCGCGAGCTGGCCTGCGACACCTTGGTGCTCGCGCGCACCGGGCAACAGGAGTCACAAGAATATGGACAAGCAATCGTAGCTCTCTTACGACGGTTCTCTCGGTCGCGGCCTCTGCCGGCCATGGCCGGAATCCTCGAAGGCAGGTCCCAATTGAAAAGGAGGATTGCCATGATTGCGCAATTCAGGAGCAACTCGTATCGTTGGTCTGCGCTGGGAATCGGCGTCGTTGTGGTGTTGGGCACTATATCTCTGGTCGATCCCGCACGAGACGCCGTGTCGGCCGCGTCACCGACTGAGAGACAGGCTGGCATGACGATGCGGCTGGTGCAAGAAAAGGTCTGGGGCGACGTGAGTATGTCGCCCGACCGAAGATATCTCTGTCACACCGGGTGGGAGCAAGGAGAGATCTTCATTTGCGAGTTGGCTACCAGCGAGCAACGCAGGATCAAGCCGACGAAGCGAGTACCTGAAGAGTCCAATCCTGAATCGCCCATCCTGTCGCCGGACAACAAGACGATAGCCTACCGTGTCGGGTTTCAGGAGAGGTCCGACGTATGTCTCATTGAAGCCGACGGTTCGGGGCAGCGCGTCCTGTATCCCGGCATCATACGCTCTGCCCTGGAGCCTGCCGGCTCCGGTCCGCCTCTCGCGTACCCTGGTACGGTGCGGCCCGTCCAATGGTTCCCCGACGGCAGTCGCTTTCTGGCTCTTCGGTGGCCGGATGTGATGCACTTCTTCAATGACATCGAGATCGTATCCGTCTCCATTGCCGATGGTTCCACGGAGGTCATCAAGAAACTGACGGGTGAGTTCTACGGCACGACCATCAGGCTCTCTCCGGACGCGAAGACGGTCGCGTATGAACGGGCGTCCAAGGATGCCCCCAAGAAACGTGATATCTTCGCGATCGAGATCGACTCCAAGCGGGAGATGCCTCTCGTAGTGCACGCGGCTGACGACAGACTGCTGGACTGGACGCCGGATGGGAGACACATCCTGTTCGTCAGCGACCGGATGGGGCCGTGGAGCATCTGGCTCGTGCCTGTGACCATGGGTCAGGGCCAGGGACAAGGCATACCGGAACTGGTCGGCCGTAGTACAGGCGACATAAGGCCCGTAGGTTTTGCCCAGAACGGTTCCTACTGCTATCGCATGGCGTACCGCGACATTGACATCCACACGGCAGTGGTCGATCTGGCCACGGGTCGGCTCTTGTCTGCACCGGCCCGCCTGCGGGTCCCCGGCTCCGATGTGGCCGACTGGTCGCCGGACGGCAAGTATCTTGCCTACTGCGCACCCTCAGCCACATCCTCCGAGCAGCCTGTGATCCGCATTCGCTCCCTAGACACGGGTCAGGAGCGGGAGATTCCTGACAAGGTTACGGGATTCGAATATCTCCGTTGGTCGCCAGACGGACGCTCGCTGTTGGCGTCCGGACTGGTAGCATACAAAGACGAGGACGTCCTATTGCCGGGCCGGGTGTACCGTATTGACGCAGTCACCGGCGAGAGCACCATTCTGCTGGATGGCAAGCCCCCATACTGGCTGATGATGGCAGAACTGTCGCCGGACGGGAAGATCCTGTACTACACGACGAACACAATCATTCGCAGAGAGATCGACAGTGGCCAGGAGAAGATCCTCTTCACATATTCACCCAAGGCCCCCTGGGCTGGCTCGGCGCTTTCGCCGAACGGAGAATTCATCGCCGTCGCCTCCAATGAGGGAACGGAAGAGAGGGCGGAGGGAGGGGTCAAGAAGATCCTCCTGATTCCCTCCCAGGGCGGTCAGCCTACCGAACTACTGCAATGGGATCAGGAGCCCGCCAGCTTTCTCACTCAAACGGGCTGGTCGGGGGACGGCAAAACCGTGCTGTTCACGCTGCACAGAGAACCCGTCGCCGGCAAGAACTCGAAGGAGGTCAATGAGTTCTGGCAGGTTTCGACAGAGGGCGGCCAGCCCCGCAAGATCTTCGAAACGGACCTGCACATGCAGTACTCTCGATGTTTTCGGGTCCACCCGGACGGCCAACGAATCGCCTTCTCGGTGACAACCGCGCGTGGGGATCTGTGGGTGATGGAGAACTTCCTGCCGGCGGGCGTTTCTGTGAACGTCTCGAATTAACTGCAGGCCGCTGGAATCCCCAAAGCACCTGTCGGGGAAATGACACGGCGCCAAATCGAGGAAAGAGAACGAACTGTGGCCGTCGAGGTTCGCGCCGGCGGATCACCTCAGTTCAATGCATCCTGGATGGCTTGGCCGGCCTGTTCGAGGTCCTCACCGATTCCTTCCATCGTGTGGCAGCCGACGGCCGCGAAGGCAGCCACAGCCAGCAGCCAGCCCAGAAGCAGGATTCGCAGGTATCTCATACAATCTCCACCTCAGCACCATCTGTGTTCTGACCGGCACGCCGCTATCAGGCGGTCAGATCTGTCGTCAGCCTTGGGCCGACCGGCCGATACTCTTGGCGCCGGCGTCGGCTTTGACTGACGCCGCAACGCGGTTCCTGACATGCCCTTCCGGACATGCCACAAACGCAGGCTCAAACGACGTAGGTGGAAGCGGAAGTCGTGCCGCCTCGGCCGGTCCAGTTCGTGTGGAAGAACTCGCCTCGCGGCTTGTCCACCCGCTCGTACGTGTGAGCACCGAAGTAGTCACGCTGGGCCTGGAGCAGGTTGGCCGGCAGCCGCTCGTGCCGATAGCCGTCGTAGAAGGTCAGGGCCGAGCCGATCGTCGGCGCCGGGATGCCCAGCTTGACCGCGGTCGTGACCACGCGCCGCCAGGCACCGTTCGCCTTCGTGACCGCGCTCTTGAAGAATGGGTCCAGCAACAAGTTCGGCAGATCGGGCCGCCCGTCGAACGCCTCTTTGATCTTCCCGAGGAAGGCCGACCGGATAATGCAGCCCCCGCGCCAGATCGAGGCGATGGCCCCGTAGTTCAGATTCCACTTGTGCTCCTTGGCCGCCTCGCGCATCAGCATGAAGCCCTGGGCGTAGCTGACGATCTTGGAGGCGTACAGGGCAAAGCGAAGGTCGCTGATCATGTTGGCCTTCTTGCCGCGGAAAACCGCCTTGGGGCCCTGCAGCGCCTTCGAGGCCGCGACGCGTTCGGCCTTGAGAGCCGACAAGCAGCGTGCGAAGACCGCCTCCGCGATCAACGTCAGCGGCTGGCCCAGGTCGAGCGCCTCGATCACGGTCCATTTGCCGGTGCCCTTCTGGCCCGCCGTGTCGAGGATCACGTCGATTACGTGCCGGCCTTCGTCGTCTCGGACGGCCAGGATGTCGGCGGTGATCTCGATCAGATAGGAATCCAGCTCCTCCCTGTTCCATTCGGCGAAGACCTGGTGCATTTCCTCGTTGCTCATGCCCAGGCCCTGCTTCATGAGGTCGTAGGTCTCGCAGATCATCTGCATGTCGCNNTCTTGACGAAGTGGCCCGCGCCGTTTTCGCCCATCCACTCGCAGCAGGGCGTGCCGTCGGGGGCCTTGGCCGCGATTTTCTGGAAGATCGGTTTGACGTGCTCCCAGGCCGCAGGCGAGCCGCCGGGCATGATGGCCGGGCCCAGCAACGCGCCTTCCTCGCCGCCGGAGACGCCGGTGCCGACGTAGAGTTTGCCCTGGCTCTCGACGAGGGCGGTCCGCCGGATGGTGTCCTGGTAGTTGCTGTTGCCGCCGTCGATGAGGATGTCGCCGTTCGCCAGGTGGGGCAGCAACTGCTCGATGAACGCATCCACCGGCTTGCCCGCCTTGACCATGAGCATGATCTTGCGGGGCGTCTTCAGACCGGCGACCAGTTCCTCGATGGAGTGGCAGCCGATGATGTTCTTGCCCTTGGCCCTGCCGTTGACGAAGCCGTCCACCTTCGAGACGGTGCGATTGTAGCAGGCGACCGTGAACCCCTTGCTCTCCATATTCAGAATGAGGTTTTCGCCCATAACGGCCAGGCCGATCAACCCGATGTCTGCTTGTGCCATGATGACGTACTCCTTGCCTAAATCAAAGCTCTGTTCCTGCTGTATCTTTCACAGTCTGACAGGGCAGCCATCCTACCCGAAAACCGCCTCGGCGCGTAGAGGAGGGTACATGGAATTGATGAGGGATTATCAATGATGGATGATCGGCGGTTCCGCCGACCAGGCAACAGCGGTAGTACGCCGGCTACTCCAATTTGGTGGGTACAGTCGCCGTCGTGTGGCGAGGGCGTCCCGCCCTTGCGTCCGTGGTTCTGCGAAGGCAAAGAATGAGGGCAAGATGCCCTCGTCACAAACCACGCCGACCACTATTTGAGCGTGGACGGCGTAGTCTTCTTATCGGCGCGTACACCGTCTTTCGGCTCCGGGCGTGTTCTGGTATGATTGCCTCGTTGTCCCGGCGGACGGAGTAGTACAGAAGTGCCAACAACGGCGAAAGGGAAAGAGATGCATCACGACAGTGACAGTGGCAATCGCGGCGGGCAATTCAAACTGAAGGTTCGACACGTAATCCTGGCGGTATTCGTCGCGCTGTTGGGGGCTGCCATCGTGTACATCGGACTGGTTAGCAGCGGCGCGAACCGGCGGCTGGAGGCCTTGCGTGCCGCGGGGCAGCCGACGAGCCTGGCCGAACTGGCCCTGCGCAACAAGCTGCCCCTGGGCATGGAGAACGCCGCCCCGGTGTATGAAAGCGCCTTCGCGGCCTTCGTGCCGCCGCCGGAGGATGCGAACGTGCCCTACGTGGGCAGGAAGTACGAATCGCCCCGGCGCGGAGTCGCTTTGTCGGAACCGGTGGCCAAGGCGGTCGTGGACTGTCTGGCCGCCAATGAGAAATGCCTTGCGCTGCTCCGCGAGGCCGCGGCAATCCCGATCTGCCGCTACGACTATGACTACAGGCAGGGATATCCGCATCTCAGCTCACTACGGTCCTGCGTACTGCTGCTCAGGCTGGCCGACGTTCACTACGCGAGCAAGGGCGATCCAAACGCGGTCGTGACCTGTATCAAAAACGCACTATCCGTCGGGGATTCACTGCAGAACGAGCCCCAGTTGATCTCCTACCTGGTCCGTGTTGCCTGCACCGGGGCGACCATCGGGGGCCTGGAGCAGGCCCTGAGCCTTACGACCTTCATGGATTCACAGTTGAAGGACCTCGACGCGGCTCTGGCCGCGACGGGCGAGCGGATCGACCTGGTCCAGGCCATGACCACCGAGCAATGTTACATGATCGACTGTGTCCGGGACCCCTCGATGCTCGGCGAGATGGGGCGGGGACTCGTGATCTTCAAGTTCCCCGGCGTCCAATCGCAGGGGCTGATCGACATCGTGGACTACATGAATGCCTGTGTCGAGGCCGCCGGCCTTCCTCGCACACAGCGTGTGGCGAGATTCCGCGAAATCGCGACCCGTTTAGAGAAGCTCTCCTTCCTGCACATCGTGGTCAAGGTGCTGTCGCCCGCCATGGTTCGCATCGCAGAGCTCGATTCGCGGGCGTACGCGCACCTGTGGCTGGCAAGAACGGCGACGGCAATCGAGCGATACCGACTGGCGGCAGGGAAGATCCCGGACCGGCTGGACGACCTTGTGCCCAAGTATATCGAGCAAGTCCCCATCGATCCGTTCGACGGCCAGCCGATTCGTTACCGCCGGACGGAGCCGGGCTACGTCCTTTGGAGCGTCACGGACGACGGCAAAGACAACGGCGGCAAGGAAAGAGAGGAGGTCGGCAAGGGCGAACCCTACGACCTGTGCTTCATCGTGACACGATAGGCGGCCATCCGGGAAAAA
Source organism: Phycisphaerales bacterium UBA2218 (assembly GCA_002327785.1). Lineage (GTDB taxonomy): Bacteria > Planctomycetota > Phycisphaerae > Sedimentisphaerales > Anaerobacaceae > PLanc-01. The sequence goes on along the minus strand of DCUI01000130.1, from coordinate 1,009 downwards.
GAAAGGGCGACGGAACGCTTGCCGTCGCCCTGAGAATCCACCTCTGAACTGTCAGACCACTACAGAACCTGACGTCGCCGCAGCCACCCGACCAGACTCATGCCCAGTGTGCCCAGCACGACGGCGCCTGGGACTGGAACTGTGGAACCGTTCAACTGCACGTCGTCGATATAGCCGCCGAGACTCTCGCTGGTTCCCACTGCCCGGAATTCCAGGTTCACGAGATTTCCGGTGGGAATGACACTGTAGTTCAGGACGCTCCAGCTCGTGTCCGACAGGCCGATTCCGCTGCCTGCAATCGTGTCGAGGAGTCCGCCGTCAAACCAGACTTCAATGCCGGTGGAGGTCGCGGCGACGCCGGGACGAGGCGAATAGGCGAAGGACAAATCGTACGACGCGCCCGCGGTCACGGCAACCTGTTGCAGCATGCCGCTGTGGCTGTGGCTGTCGAGTTCCACGAACTGGTCGCCATCATACGCCAAGCCGGTCACATGATCCTGGATCTCAATCCCGGGGCCGAACGTGGTGGTCCAGCCGGGGATGCTACCGTAGACGCTCCACGTGCCGGTCGGCTGGTCCGGCGTCTCGAAACTGCCATTGGTGATCAAGTTCGCATGGGCGAGCGCCGCGGGAAAGACGGCTACCGCCAGCACCGCGACAGAGATCCACGCATGTGGTCCGGGCCTTTGTCCCGCAGGCGGTTTTGCCCGTCCTGTTCCTTTGAGGTGAAAACCGGGCTTTACTATGGGTCCGGCCCTCGACCGCCGCGCCGGCGACCAAGCCATGCGAAACGTCGATCCCTGCGGCAGTCTATAACACTCCCGCCCTTCGTGCACCAGGGGCACCGTAGCACGGGCATCCCGCCCGTGGGTCCTATGGGCGTATCGACCATGGAACGGCGATGATTTACAGGGCCAAAATGACCCTGCGATTCATGGGCAAGATGCCCATGCTACTGAAACGCCTGACAGTGCCAACCCCTTTATATCCGGCTCTCTTGAATGATTTG
>DCUI01000147.1 GCA_002327785.1 Phycisphaerales bacterium UBA2218 | reverse complement strand
CCCCGAATCCGCGAAGTCGGGCTATGGCTATGCGGGTTCTACGACGGCTGTGCGGGCGAGCCGTATTCAGGGAACTCGACTGCCACCGACACTACCGGCTGCCCGCCGGTCTACAGGAGGGTCACAGAAATGGTACAGGCTATAGAAGAGCAAGACATCGACACTGACGCTGATGATATCAACGAAATGGAATCACCGGGCAAGGAGGAGCAGAAGCACCGCTTCGTGGTGATGCGGGCAAAGGGGTGCAGCTATGCCCGGATTGGGCGGGAACTGGGGGTGTCCAAGGGCACCCTGACGGCCTGGAACACGGAGCTTGAGGCGCAGGTCGCCGCGACGCGGGCGATGGAGTTGGAGGCCCTCCAGGAGGAGTTCTTCCTGCTCAAGGAAGGTCGAATCCGGCTGATCGGAGAGCAGCTCAAGGCCATCCAGATCGAGATCGGCAGACGGGACCTGACCCAGGTCCGTACCGAAAAGCTCCTGGAACTCCAGCTACGGTACTTCGAGGAACTCAAGGGCGAGTACGTGGAGACCGGCCTGAGAACCCAAACTGGTCCAAAACTGAACAGCAGCGACATCGCCGAAGAGCTTCGGGGTGTTCTGGCTCGCTACCGGACCGGCGAGATCAGTGAGACCCAGGCCAAGCTGGAAGAGGCCATCCTGCAATCTGTGCTCAAAGCGATCGAACAGACGGAACTGGCGGCGAAACTGGAACGGCTGGCAGCAGTCGTCCAGTCAAGGAGATCATGACATGACGAAGACCGTCACAGCAACGGCGATCAAGAGGATCATCACCAAAGGACTGACCGGCTGGGAAGCCGGCAAGCTCCTCCTCCAAGACATGATCGACTCCTTTCTTCACAGGGACTCCGTCCTGACGGAGGCCGACATGGCGGCCATTCAGCAGGCTCCGATGGAAGGCGCCGATGTCCGCGACTACAACATGTTCATCGCCCTGAGCCGGGGGTTCTACAAAGGCTGTGTCCTGGCCGACTTGGCGTGCAAAGATGCCTGTCTGCAAATCGGGTTCCTCGAACGTGCCCTCCAGGATGTGGATAAGCACCGGACGGTCGAGTTGTTCGAGTCGTTCGGTCCCCGCGTGGTCACGCGGGGGCAGTATGAGGAGATCGTGGCCGCGCAGCGGGAAGGGAAGCTGGCCTTCGAGTATGGCCTGGGCTACGTGATTGAGCAGCGGTTCTATGCGATCGCGCCGCCCGAGGCCAAGAGCGCCGTCGAGGAATCCGGCGTAGACATCGAATCCGTGGAAGATTTCGTCGCCGCCGTTCCGGAGGAGTACGCCGGCTTGTGCAAGCAGGCCATCGACGAGATCCATAAGCTGCATACCAGCGGCAAGCTGCCGGCGGTCTATCAGGAGGAAGATGCGCAGGTGGTCGAGCCCCTGCTGAAGCGATGGAACGAGAACGGGCTGGCCCCCGAGGAGGCCACCAAGTTGGTGGATCTGCTGTACGTCAGCGGCCAGACACTCTACGCCTGCGAGGAGCTTCCGGAGTGGAAGCCGTTCATGGACCAGTACCAGCCGCATTGGCTCGACGACGATGAGCGGTTCCGGCACACCTATGCGGTCCTGGACGACTGCCCGACCGTCTGGCAGGACAAGAAGGGCCGTTACAAGGGGCCGTCGAGGCCGAGCGAATGGATTACCCGCAGCACGGAGTTGATCCTGGGGCTGATCGATTACCGCGGCGATACGGGCAAGTCGATTGAGCAGGTCGAGACGGAGTTGATGGAGAAGCTGGAGCCAATCGAGCAAAACATCCGGTCGTTCCTGGCCATCAAGGCAATCCTGGACATCGCAGCCGATGCGGTCGAGATGGATATGCCCGACGACGGCATGCTGGTCGGCAACAACCTGAGATTGGACGCCTTCATCAACCTCTACAATCTCCGGCTGGAAGAACTCAGGGAGGAGCGGAGCCCCTGGCAATCACGCGAGACCCGGTTGGAGAAGGCCCTCAAGGCACTCCCTGCCATCGAGGTGGACAGACTCAAACCGAGCCCGGATTCCCTGAAACAACTCAAGGCCAAGATTCTCAGCGACGCGCGGGGCGAGGAATGGCTTCGGACCAAGGCGGAGTCTCTGGAGTGCGTAGACGGGGTCCGCTTCAAGGAACTGCTGGAGTGATAGCCTGGGGCATAGTCCGGGTTGGTTGATGCCCCCCCTTGAGACAGGCCGCTCTCTTCTGCCAGTTGCTCTCGCGTCGAAGCTCGGGGGAGCCCCTCCCATACCCCTATGGGGTCCCCGCAGTACCGGGGATGGCGTCGAATAATCAGTGCATCCGGTTGTGTTCTATTTCTCGATAATTGCTTGTAAGGCAATTATCCTTTCTGTACAATGCAACCCATGAAAAAGGGCTTGGGACAACTTGAAACCCGGCTGTTCGCCTACATCCAGTTGCGGAAATTGACGACCGTACGGACAGGCGAACTGAGAGAACCACTGCATCTGACCAGCACGCAGGAGCGGGAGTTGCTCAGTCGGCTGGAGCGGGCCGGCATGATCGCGAGGGTCTATCGGGGGCTGTACTTGGTCCCGCCACGACTGCCCCTGGGCGGCAAGTGGAGCCCGGACGAGGTCTTGGCCCTGAATACGCTGATGGCAGAGAAGCAGGGTCGTTACCAGATTTGCGGCCCGAACGCCTTCAATCTCTACGGGTTCGACGAGCAGGTCCCCGCCCGCGTCTACGCCTACAACAACCGGCTCTCGGGCGAGCGACAAATCGGAGCGGTGGCCCTGACCCTCATCAAAGTGGCGGATGCACGGCTCGGCGACACACAGGAAAGCCGCAAGGCAGATGGCGAAACCGTTGTCTATGCATCGCGCACCCGGACGCTCGTGGATGCCGTGTATGACTGGTCGCGGTTCAACGGCCTTCCTCGTGGTTATGCATGGATTCGCCAAGATCTGATGGCCAAGCGGACAAGCGCGGCTGATCTCGTGAAGGCCACCCTGCGTTATGGCGACACAGGCACCATCCGCCGGATTGGTGCGTTGCTGGAACGTGAGGGGGCCGACGATGCCTTGCTTCGAAAGCTGGAGAAGGCCCTGAAGCCGACCACGAGTCTGATCCCGTGGATTCCCACAAGGCCCAAACGCGGGACGGTGAACCGACGGTGGGGTGTGGTGCTCAATGATCGAACCTGATCCAACTCTCATTCGCGCCCATGAAGATCAAGACATGTTCCGGGAGGCGGTGAATTTCACGGCCGCCGAAACAGGGTTCTCGGCCCGGCTCGTGGAGAAGGACTATTTCTGTACCGTCCTGTTGCAGCACCTGACGAAGGCCGGGGCACTCGTGTTCAAGGGCGGGACGTGCCTGGCCAAGGTGCACGCCGAGTTCTACCGGCTGAGCGAGGATCTTGACTTCGTCATCCCCACGCCGTGTGACGCCGCACGGGCTGCACGCAGCAAGCAGGCGGCGGGCGTGAAGAAGATCGTCGCAGAGCTTGCGAAGCGGCGTGACGTGTTCCGTGTGATCGAGCCGTTGGCCGGGGCCAACCGTTCCACGCAATACGTCGCGGCCGTCGGCTATGCATCCCTCTTCGGGCAACAGCAAGACACCATCAAGATCGAGATCGGCCTGCGCGAGCCGCTCCTGACGCCGGTGTTCAACGGGGTCGCGAGGACTGTTCTGCTGGACCCCGTGTCGGGCCGGCCGATGGTCCCTGCGATCGCGCTGCCCTGCATTTCCAGGATGGAGGCGTTCGCGGAGAAGTTCCGGGCCGCTCTGTCACGCCGGGAAGTGGCAATCCGCGATTTCTACGATCTCGATTACGCTGTGCAATGGCTGGGCCTTCAACCGGAAGATCCTATCCTGATCGATCTGGTCCGCCAGAAGCTCGCTGTGCCTGGCAATGATCCGACGGATGTCTCCCACGTTCGCTTGGCCATGCTCCGGCAACAACTTGAGCCGCAGTTGAAGCCCGTTCTTCGGGGCAAGGACTTTGCCGAGTTCGATCTGGAACGGGCGATCCGAATCGTGGTGGACATGGCCGACAGGACAAGTTGAGCACGCTGCATCCCAGGCAATACTCACAGGCACCTGCCGCCCTCGCTTCAGGACCGGTCTTTACAGGAGAACCTCCAGGTACGGCCGCATGACCTCCGTCACCCGGCATATCTTGGCATACTGCCAGAGTTGATCGCGGGTACACTTACGGCTCTGGAGGCAGTCCCGGAGGGCTTCGAGAGCCACATCGAGGCCGATCTTGTTGCGGTACTTGAAGCAGTCGGCCACGGTCTTGGCCGGGCCATAGACCTGAACCTGAACGGACTCGATTCTGTGACGCTCCACCCCTTCCATCAGGGCCTTGCCGGAGAAACGCATGGTCCGCAGTGGCGGGTATTCGACCCGAGGGCGGCGTACGCCCCGAGCCAGGGCCATCCACACTTCGAAGGGATTGGCGGTGCCGATCCCGTGGAAGCGAAGGGCCGACAGCAGGCAGACGACGCCATGAGGGACCCGCCGGGCTGCCTGAGCCAGGCTGATATTGGCAGATGGCTGAGCATCCGCCGGCATGTAGAGGCCCCGGCCGATCTTGGCGAGCACGCCTTTCTCGCAGAGCCGGCGCAGGTACTCCGGGTGGATGCCGGCTGCGTGCAGATCTTTCACGCGAAGGATGCCCTTTCGTTTCGCGATAGCCAGTACCTTGTCCTGTCGATCTACCATGCCACCAAGCCCTATGCTGCCCTTTTCCCTTGTGTAAAAGCGTCCATAGTTGTCACTATTTATGGGCACTTTTACACAGCCCGGCTCCATCTGTCAATCCCTTCGGTTCTGGGGCCAGTGCGGCACGCAAGAACTCAAGGGTTTTGCGGCGGGGTTGGATTCTCGCATCTACATTGGGACGGCGGGAAACGCCTATATCAGGCAGGGTTCGACTGGCACCGGCAGGCAGTTTTCGGCCCTGGATGGCCCATTTTGGCCTTCAGAATCCCCTTGCTCCTGCCGATGTTAGGGGGTAGGATTCAGCCGAATCCAGAGGCATTGGTTGGTTGGGAGGCCGCGACGTGGCGGAGACATTGCCAGGTAGCATTGGCGATTGGGGCAGCACGATTATTCTGCGCATTCCCGGAGGCGGTTCGCAATGAAGCAGGTGGTTTCTACGGGGGGAAGGAGGTACTCATTTGCCGCGGATCTTCGATAACATCCATGACAAACTCCTGCCAGCGTTGACAGACACGATAGCGATCTGTGACCGGGCGGACTTCTGCGTGGGTTACTTCAACCTGCGCGGCTGGAAGTCACTGGATTCCCATGTCGAGCGTTGGTCCGGCGGTGATGGCCACTGCTGCCGACTGCTGGTCGGGATGCAGCGACTACCACAGGATGAACTGCGAGCCGCCATGAGCCTGATTGCGTGTGACGGCACGATGGACAACCAGACCGCTCTGCGGCTTAAGGCGCGGCTGGCTGAGGAGTTCCGCGAGCAGCTTACGGTCGGAGCGCCCACGGATGCGGATGAAGCCGGGCTTCGGCGGCTGGCCGCGCAGATCAAGTCCAAGAAGGTCGTCGTCAAGCTCTTCCTGCGCCATGCGCTCCACGCCAAACTGTATCTGCTGTTTCGGCCGGACCCGATCAACCCGACCGTCGCCTACCTTGGCAGCAGCAACCTGACCTTCGCGGGGCTGGCCGGTCAAGGCGAACTGAACATCGACGTTCTGGACCACGACGCCTGCCAGAAGCTCGCCAAATGGTTCGAAGACCGCTGGACCGACAAGTGGTGCATCGATATCTCCAAGGAACTGGTGGAGATCATCGAGGGAAGCTGGGCACGGACCGAACCGGTCCTGCCCTGGCACGTCTACCTGAAGATCGCGTACCACCTCTCCCAGGAGGCCCGCGCGGGCCTCACCGAGTTTCGTATCCCGAAGGATTTCGGCGATAGGCTCTTCGACTTTCAGAAGGCCGCGGTCAAGATTGCTGCCCATCACCTGAACAAGCGCAGCGGCGTCTTGATCGGCGATGTCGTCGGCCTTGGTAAGACTCTCATGGCCACGGCCGTCGCAAGGATCATGCAGGATGATCGGCCAGGGCTGAGCACGCTAATTCTCTGCCCCAGAAACCTCGTGCCGATGTGGGAAGACTACCAACAACAGTACGGCTTGCACGCGATGATCGTTCCCTTCAGCACGGCCATCAAAGACCTGCCTAATACTACAGCGCGACCTGTTC
>DCUI01000030.1 GCA_002327785.1 Phycisphaerales bacterium UBA2218 | reverse complement strand
AAGGAACCCTATATGCTTATCAGCGTTGTCTCTTTTGCCAGCTTGTTGCAGGTATCGAAAAGCGTCTTCTTGTATTCGGTATCCTCCGAGCCTTTCAAGTGGATGCCCTTGGTCTCGACGACGAAGACGCGGTTGAATCCATCGCCCGTCTCATCGATGTCCGTGAAGATGAAGTCGGCATAGACCTTGCCGCGACGCCAGCCTTGGACGCCGTAATCCCTCTTCGGGACGTTCCGAAACCAGAAGAGCAGCTTGTCCTGATCGTCGAGATACCACGCGACGCGCTTCTCCATCTCGTTCAGGTCGTCGTGCACGAGGTCGAAAAGACTCCGTTCCAGCGGCGCCCCGGTGTTCTTGGGCAGCCATGGCGGCCTGTCCTTTCGCTTCTTGGGAAGCTTCCAGTGCAGATCGTTGGCGATGACGAGGAACCGAAGCTGGTCGGTGGAAACCAGTTCCTTGAAGACCGCTTCCGCAAGCCGGTCTTTCTCCGTCGCCATGTGCTTGCGAAGCTCCTCAATGATGAAGACGAAGTTGTTGACAACGACCTTATGGTCGTATCTGCCCTGCAGATGGGTCAGGACGGCCTGGCCGAATTCATACGCGCGCCACGGGTTGGGCACGATGTCCAGCAGGTGTCTGGCGGTGAAGACCGGGTCCAGGCGGAGCACTCCCGTGCGAAGCGACGCCATTTCCTTGACCGCAATCACACGCGAGACATCCTCAGACACCGCCGCAACCTGCTCGACGTCCTTTTCCTCGATCATCGAGAGCGTCAGACCATGCAGCGGGCTCAGGTCGGCGAGACTCCAGTCTATCCGACTGGCGATATCCATTTCATAGGAGACCTTTCGCCAGCCGGCGCCATCCCGCATAACGAAGACCGGGAGAATCACCTGCCCCGCCGCCGGCCGCAGGTTCTCTCGCACCTCGCAGAGTCGCTCCGGCTCTCCTGCCCCCGTTGCCTCGTCTTCCACCGCCACGCGGCCAACGAGATCGCCCAGCCCTTCCCCCCGGAACCCTTTGCGTATCTCTTCGAGGAGTTCCGCACCTTTGTGCTGAAAACAGTAGACGTAGCTCTCATCCAGTTCTTTGACGCCTGTCTTCCTGGCATAGGGCTGGCGCAGAATGCGCCCGACGAGTTGCGTCAGGGCCGTCTTCGACCCCGGATTCGTCAGGATCGAAAGGACATAGGCGAAGGCGCAGTCCCAACCCTCCTGGAGCGCCTGTTTCGTGATGATGTATCGGATGCGGCAATCAGGGGACATCAAGCCGCCGATATCGTCCACGTCCTTCAATTCATCTTTTTCGCTGGTCTTGACCGCGACCTCCTCGGCGGGGATGCCGATGATCTTCGTCAGGTGTTCGCGCACGTCCTCGGAGTGAATCTTGCCCAGACCCCGCTGATCCTTGCCCGTTCTTTCGACCTGGATCAGGCAGATCGGCCGAATACGTGCCCCCGCCTGCGAATGATAGTCCCGGGCCTTGATCGCAAGCTCCTCCAGCTTCCTGTGGCTGTCGAGAAGTGCGTCTTTCCAATCGGGGCTGGCCTTGTTGAACACGTGCAGGTCGAATTTGATCATCTCCTCGCGGTTGAGCTCGATCCCGGTGACATCGACGAGGATATTGCTTCCCTGGGGCGGGGTGGCCGAGAATTCCACGAGAATCGAGGGATTGAAGCCGCAGAGCGTGTCCTGCGCCGTCTCGCTGTAGGCCTTGTGCCCTTCGTCGAGAATGACGATCGGGTTCAGCAGGCGCAGCGTGTTGCCCAGCGAGGTCTTGACCAGCCTGCCCCAGAATCCGTTCTGCGAGTCAAAGGCGTCGAGATTCGGAATCGCTTTGAGCAGGGCTTCATTGCCTTGCGCATCGTCTTCGCGCGGGAAGAACTCGCCGAATCCGCCGCTGTCGCGAAACATGCGGAGCGTCTCTTTGTTCTTCCGCGACGCCGAGGGCAGCATCAACATCATGACGACCAGATTCTCGCTCACGTCCTGCGGCGTGAATCGGTCCCCTTTTTCGAGAATGAGCGTCCGACCCGCGCTGGCGATATCGAGATGCTGACGATAAGGATGGTCCCGGTTCCGCAGGCTCTTGATCGTCTGGCGATAGATCTGCGTCGTGGGAACCACCCACAAAATCAGACCCTCCCGCTTCTTGAGGTACCCCGTGTTGATCAGATCGATGGTCTTGACGGCCAGGAACGTCTTGCCGCCGCCGGTGGGGACCTTCAGGCAAAAACAGGGCAAGGGGCGACCCAAGCCGTCCGGGCGCGACTTGTAGAGCCGATGGAACCCGTCCATCTTTTCCCATGCCTTGGCGGGGAAATCCAGAGCCATCTCCGGCCCGTACTCGGCCGCGATCTGGCGGCTCTTGAGCCGCAAGTCGTGAAGATGCTGGAGATACGTCTTCACGCGGTTCATCGCCCGGACCTGGAATTCCTTTGGCTCCATCACGTCACCAACTGATAGATCTCGAACGGAAGTTGCGCGAAGTCGATCCGCATCTCATCGAGGTATTCCTGGTCCAGGTACTTCGTCGGAGCGAGCACCAACCGGCGTTTGCTTCGATACGGCCCGAGCGCCTTGGCCCGGTCGAGCGTCAGCGCGGTGCTCTTGAGGTACTCGATATCGGGCTTGTAGAACAGGTAGACCAGATGCTCCTTGCTCTCACCGATGAAGTGCCTCTTCTCGTCCACGGCATCGGGGTTAAACTCCTCGCCTGTAGCGGTATAGAACACGTACCGCGCCAGTTCGTCATAGCTCGGGAAATTGCCGCCCGTCAGGATGTTCTCCATCTCAATCGGCGGACCAAGATCAAAATAGCTGAAGCTGCCACCTGAACCTGCGCGAAGCTTCTCGTCCTTGGCCTCTGGAACACCTCTTATCACTCGGCGGACGCGCTCGGCGGTAATCCTCTCCGCGTAGTCCTCGCACTCGATCAAGATGAATCGTCGATTCCCATGGTCCTCTCTGTTGAGGGCCAGAACCGCGTGAGCCGTTGTGCCCGATCCGGCAGTACAGTCGAGAACGAGATCGCTTTTGTACGTGCGCGTGGCAAGGTGCAGAAAACGCCTGATGAGACTCACTGGTTTTGGAAACTGCAAAACCACCTGATCGTCAAAAAGCTCTCGCAGGTCAGCAGTACCCTCTTGCGTATAGAATCCGTCAATGACCGAGAATGGCTTTGCCCCGCGTTTCTCACCACTCTCGTCTATGAGGTACTGCTTGTAAGAAATCGAATAGCCTGTGGTGATCTGGGTAAAAACAATTTCGGCTCTCTTGAATGATTTGTG
>DCUI01000017.1 GCA_002327785.1 Phycisphaerales bacterium UBA2218 | reverse complement strand
GCCTGGTATGCCAACGACGGGACCGGCCACTTCGGACCCCAGCAGGTGATCACCACGAGGGCCGATGGGGCGAACAGCGTCTATGCGGTGGACTTGGATGGCGATGGCGACCTGGATGTCCTATCGGCCTCCTCTGGAGACTCCAAGATTGCCTGGTATGCCNNAACGACGGGACGGGCCAATTCGGACCCGAGCAGGTAATCAACACAGAGGCCGATTGGGTACAATGCGTCTATGCGGCGGACCTGGACGGGGATGGCGACCTGGACGTCCTCTCCGCATCTGGCGCTACCTCGACACCCTCCGGCAACACATACAACAAGATCGTCTGGTATGTCAACGACGGGACGGGCCGGTTCGGACCTCAGCAGGCGATCACCACCGCGTTCGATTTCGCAAAATCGATCTATGCGGCGGACTTGGACGGCGATGGTGACCTCGATGTTCTATCGGTTTCCTGTTGGAGCAACAGGGACAAGATTGCGTGGTATGCCAACGACGGGACGGGCCAATTTGGGGCCCAGCAGGTGATCACTCCAGAGGCCGATTACGCACAATCCGTCTATGCGGCAGACCTGGACGGTGATGGCGACCTGGATGTCCTATCGGTGTCTTGGAACGACGACGAGATTGCCTGGTACGCCAACGATGGGGCGGGCCAGTTTGGACCTCAACAGGAGATCACCGCCGCGGCCCTCGGGGCGACATGCGTTTATGCGGCTGACTTGGATGGCGATGGCGATCTGGATGTCCTCTCGGCTTCTTCCCGGGACGACAAAATCGCTTGGCACGCCAACGACGGGACGGGCCACTTCGGACCTCAACAGGAGATCACCACAGAGGCCGATTCAGCGCAATGCGTCTATGCGGCGGACCTGGACGGGGATGGTGACCTGGATGTCCTATCGGCTTCTTGGGGCTCCTATCCTTTGTACGAGGACGGTAAGATCGCTTGGTATGCGAATGACGGGACAGGCCACTTCGGGCCCCAGCAGGTGATCACCACAGGGGCCTGGAGAGCGGACTCCGTCTATGCGGCGGATCTGGACGGCGATGGCGACCTGGANNACCTGGACGTCCTCTCGGCTTCTCGCGGTCGTGTTTGGACAGGGTCGGGCTATGCAGACTCAAAGATTGCCTGGTATGCCAACGACGGGACCGGACAATTCGGAGCCCAGCAAGTGATTACCACAGAGGTCGATGGGGCGAACTGCGCGTATGCGGCGGACTTGGACAGCGACGGCGACTCGGACGTCCTCTCGGCTTCCGCGTATGACGGCAAGATTGCGTGGTATGCCAACGATGGGACGGGCCTTTTCGGACCCCAACAGGTGATCACCGGCGCGGCCCATTTCGCACAGTCCGTCTATACCGCAGACCTGGACGGCGACGGCGACGTTGACATCCTCTCAGCTTCTCATTCTTCTGGTGGTGAGATTGCGTGGTACTCCAACCACGGAAGGGGTCAGTTCGGGTCCCAGCAGATGATCACTGCCGCGGCCGATGGGGCGAGTTGCGTCTATGCGGCGGACCTCGACGGCGATAGCGACCTGGATGTCCTATCGGCCTCGTCTGGAGACTCCAAGATCGCCTGGTATGCCAACGANNCCTGGTATGCCAACGACGGGACGGGGCATTGCGGAACCCAGAAGGTGATTACCACAGAGGCTGACGGGGCAACCTGTGTCTACGCGGCCGACCTGGACGGCGACGGCGACCTGGACATCCTCTCGGCTTCTCGCGGTCGTGTTTGGACAGGGTCGGGCTATGCAGACTCAAAGATCGCCTGGTATGCCAACGAGGGGGCGGGCCAGTTCGGAGCCCAGCAGGTGATCACTACGGAGGCCGACTACGCACAATCGGTCTATGCGGCGGACCTGGATGGTGATGGCGACTTGGACGTGCTCTCCGCTTCTTCGAACGATGACAAGATCGCCTGGTATGCCAACGATGGCACGGGCAGATTCGGGGCCCAGCAGGTGATCACCATGGCGGCCGACGGAGCGAAGTCGGTCTACGCGGCAGACTTGGACGGCGATGGCGATCTGGACGTCCTCTCCGCTTCGGCATGTGAAGACGAGGAGGACGAACAGAAGAACAAGATCGCTTGGTATGCCAACGACGGGAGAGGCCACTTTGGATACCAGCAGGTCATCTCCACTGCGGCTATCGGGGCGATATGTGTCCATGCCGCAGACCTGGACGGCGATGGTGCCCTGGACGTCCTCTCGGCTTCTGTCGGTGTTCTCTCTGGGGTAATGGCCTGCTATTACGACTCCAAGATCGCTTGGTATGCCAACGATGGGGCGGGGCACTTCAGCCCCCAGCGGGTGATCACCACCGCCACCAATGGGGCGTTCTGCGTCTATGCGGCGGACCTGGACAACGACGGTGACCTCGACGTCCTGTCGGCATCTGCGGTTGACGGCAAGATTGCCTGGTATGCCAACGACGGGAAGGGTCAATTCGGGGCCCAGTACGTGATCACCACAGAGGCCGATTCAGCGCAATGCGTCTATGCGGCGGACCTGGATGGCGATGGAGACTTGGACGTCCTCTCGGCTTCTTGGAGCGACGACAAGATTGCCTGGTATGCCNNACGACGGGACGGGCCAGTTCGGACCTCAGCAGGTGATCACGACCGCGGCCGTTCGGGCGAGTTGCGTGTACGCGGCGGACCTGGACGGCGACGGCGACCTGGACGTCCTCTCGGCTTCTTTCGGAGACGACAAGATCGCCTGGTACGAGAACGAGTGAATGACTGGCAGGATTGTGCGGCATCGTCAGATGCTCACAATCATCCATTATCCTTCATCAATGCGCCAGTGACCTTCACGACGTCGAGCATCTCGGGCACGTCGTGGACTCGGACAATGGAGACCCCCGCCTGGACGCAGTGGGCGACCGCTGCGGCGGTCCCGAAGACCCGCGCGGCGGGCTTGTCCCGACCGGTGAGCTTGCCGACGAAGGCCTTGCGACTCGGTCCCACCAGCACGCGATAGCCCGTTGCCACGAGCTGATCCAAGTTCCGCAGCAGCGATAGGTTCTGCTCCAGGGTCTTGCCGAAGCCGATGCCGGGATCGATAATGATCCGCTCTTTCGGCACGCCGAGCCTGCGAGCCTTCTCGCATCGAGCCACGAGGAACGCACGGACCTCCGCCACCACGTCGTCGTAATGGGGCTCCGCCTGCATCGTGGCAGGAGCACCCTGCATATGCATGAGGATGACAGGGACCTGCTGCTGCACGCCTAGTTCCGCCATCCGTTCGTCCGAGAAGGCCGTGATGTCGTTGAGGATCGACGCGCCCGCGAGCAACGCGGCCCGCGCCACCTCGACATTCGTCGTGTCGATGCTGATGGGAATATCGATCCGTTCGGCCAGTGCCCCAATCACAGGGACGGTGCGGCGGATCTGCTCGGCCGGCGGGACAGGCTTCGACCCCGGTCGGGTCGATTCTCCGCCCACGTCGATGACCGCCGCCCCTTCTGCAGCCATCCTCAGGCCGTGCTCGACCGCGCAGTCCGGATCGAGGAACTGCCCGCCGTCGCTGAACGAGTCCGGCGTGACATTCAAAATGCCCATGACGAGGCAGCCGGCGGAGAAATCCAGCCGGCCCCTTGGCCATTGAAGAACATGGCTCCCGTCTGTTCCCATGCGACTAACTCCCTTCCACGACAAAACCGATGCCCCGGAGCTTTCGAGCCAGGCTCTCGCGGGGCCGATCGAGCACGACGGTCGTATTCTGGAACTCCCGCCGGACCGGGTAGTTCTTCCGCAAAGCGTCGAAAAACCGGCCGCGCCCCTCCGACGGCTGGTCTGCGATCTGCCGGGTGTTCCGGTCGTCCTGCGCGATGCTGTAGACCTTCTCCACGATGCGGGCGAGCAGCTCCTCGTCGGCAGCCCCTGGATCGGAAAAAGGCAGATCGGGCCTACTTTGAGGGGGAAAAATCTCTTGGCTCGATTTTTCCCCCTCAAACCCCAGTCGCGCGTCGAGAGATTCGCCCTTTCCATTCTTCAACGAAATCGAACCCAGAGATTTCGTTGAAGAATATAGGCCCGATCTGCCTTTTTCCGATCCGACCGAGCCGGTCTCGATCTCCAATCGCGGGATCGCGGGAACAGGCAAGAAATCCTTCCCATCGAATTTCGGCGTCAGGCCGAAATGCTCGCAGAGGGACCGGTAAATCATGATCATCCCCGCAACTTTGCCGTCAAAGGCATAGCCTGCGACGTGGGGCGTCCCGAGATCGACTTTCTCCAGGAGCTCGATGTCGATATTGGGCTCGCCCTCCCAGACATCGAGCACGACCGCCTGCAATCGGCCGGCCCGGATCGCCGCCTTGAGGGCCTCGGAATCGACGACCGCCCCCCGCGAGGCATTCACGAAGACCGCCTCCGGCTTGAGCCGGGAGAAGAAGCCGGCATCCGCGAGGTGAAAGGTCTTGTCGACCCCTTCCCGTGTCAAGGGCGTGTGGATCGTGATGAAGTCACAATCGCACAGGGCCTCGATCGGCACGTATTTCGGGTCGGTAGTAGCATGGGCGTCCCGCCCATGAGTCGCAGGGGCATCCTGCCCCTGTAGTGCCACGGGCAGGATGCCCGTGCTACGAGCGAGCGGCGGATCGTTCCGCAGCACCCGCATGCCCAGGGCCTCGCACTTGCGGGCCACCCGGCTGCCGACGTTGCCCACCCCGATGACCCCGATCGACTTACCCTCCAGCCGGAGGCGCCGCCGACGGGCGATTTCCAACAGTCCGGCGATGACGTATTCAGCGGCAGAGTTCGCGTTCGAGCCCGGCGCGGAGGCAAAACCAATGCCGTTTCGTTCGAGATAGGCGACATCCACATGGTCGAAGCCGATGGTCGCCGTACCGACGAATCGGACGCTGCTGCCCCGAAGCAGTTGCTCGTTCACGGGCGTAATGCTGCGAACCAGCAGCGCGTCCGCGTTCGCCACGACCTCCGGCGTGATCTCTCGCCCGCCCAGGACCTGCACGTCGCCAACACAAGAAAGACATTCACGAACGAAAGGGATGTTCGCATCCGCGATGATCCTCATACCACCTCACAATCCAAAGCCTGCAATCGAGACCCCGCAATCGGGGCACTTCGAGTCTTTGACCCGGTTGGCGAGGATGCGATAACCCATCCGTTCGATGAGCAGCCGGCCGCAGTTGTAGCAGCAGGTGCTCTCCGATTTCTCGCCGGGCGTGTTGCCGAGGTAGACATATCGCAGGCCCGCGGCCTTTCCGATCTCCTCCGCCCGCCGCATCGTCTCCATGGGCGTCGGCTGCGACTCGGTGTACTTGTACTGCGGATAGAACCGGCTGATGTGCCAGGGGACATCCGGCCCGGCGTGGCTTATCAGGAAATCCGCCAGCTTCTTGAGCTCCTCGTCGGAATCGTTCCGGCCCGGGAGCAGCAGGGTCGTGATCTCCATCCAGATCCGCGTCTGCTTTGCGATGTAGACGATGCAATCCAACACCGGCTGGAGTCCGGCCCCGCAGAGATCGCGGTAGTAATCCTCGCTGAAGGCCTTGAGGTCCACGTTGATGCCGTCCAGCCAGCCGGCGGCGAAATCGATCGCCTCAGGCGTCATGTAACCGTTCGAGACGAAGACATTGGCCAGCCCCCGCTCCTTGGCCGGCCTGGCGCAGTCCGCGGCGAGTTCCATGAAGACGGTCGGCTCGGTGTACGTATAAGCGATGCTCTTGCAGCCCGTCCGGACGGCGGCATCGACGATCTGCTCGGGCGAGAGGCTCTCCCCATATGTGTCGCGGGCGTCCTGCCCGCGATTCGAGGGCGGGCCCGGACCAAAGGGCCGCTGCGCGTCCGGCTCGACACAGGCCTGGCTGATCTGCCAGTTCTGGCAGAACTCACAGCGGAAATTGCAGCCGACCGCCGCGATGGAGAAGCTCCGGCTGCCCGGCAGAAAGTGAAACAGCGGCTTCTTCTCGATCGGGTCGGCGTTGGCCGCACAGACCTTGTCGTAGTTCAACGAGTAGAGCTTGCCGCCGATATTCGTGCGGACGCAACAGTGGCCCAGTTTGCCGTCGGCGATCAGGCACCGAAAGCCACAGAGCTTACAACGGAGACGGCCGTCATCCGCCGGTTCCCACAGCACGGCCTCTTTCAAGGTTCTCGTCGATCCCACGGCAAAGCCCTCTGGATTTATCATTTACTATTTACGATTTGCGATTTATCATCCATCGCCTACTGTCTGGCAGGTTCCAATTGTAAATCGTAAATCGTAAATAGTAAATTCAGAGGAAACACATGAGTGCCTTCGACCCGAAATCGCTGATTGACCTGGATGTCTGTGTGATGAATGCGCTGGAGCTGTTCATGGACCCCGCCACGGAGTTCCCCAAGCCCAACCTGCACCAGTTCAAGCGGCCGCTCGTGGTCGGCAGCGGAAACGCCATCGCCACAGGCAAGATTATCGCCGACAGTATGGATGCCGTTTTTGCGGATGAGGGCTCGTACCAGGGCAAGCTCCATGCCCTCAGAGGCATTGACGGCGTCGTCCTGCTCTCCGCTTCCGGCGGCAAGCACGCCCCGGAGATTGCCCGGCATGTCAAAGGCAAGAATCGGAGAATCCTCCTGTTCACGTGCAATCCCTCCCCGCTGGCCAAGGACGACGTAGATGAGGTCCACGTATTCCCCAGCCGGCCGGAACCTTATACCTACAACACCTCCACCTACATGGGCATGATGATGGCCTGCATGATCCCCGATCCAAAGGCCGAGGCCAAGAAAATCGTCGACCACATCCGCAGGGTCGTCGATCCCACGCTGAAGAACTGGGGCAAGCGGCTGGGCGACTTCGATGCCTTCTATCTGCTGGTGCCGGAGGAGTTCGAGCTGATCCGCATCATGTTCGCCACAAAGTTCGTGGAACTCTTCGCCCGGCGGATCGCCCGCGACGTCTTCACCTGGGAGCAATCCAAGCACGCGACCACCGTGGTCGAGACGCCCAAGGAACTCTTCATCGCCTTCGGGCGGGAGAACACCGCCTTCGGGCGGGACCGGTTGAACGTCCCCCTGCCGGCTGATTGCACATTCCCCGGCATCATGTCCGTCGGGTACTACGTCATCGGCAAGCTCCAGGCCCAGAAGCCCGCATGGTTCAAGGAGAGCATTGCGGCCTTTGCGGAACGCGCATCGAAGGCCTTCGGGCAGAAGATCGAACCGATTGTGAAGTTCAGGTAGCATGGAGGAACAGGACCTATGGGACACATGGGACCGGTAGGATCTATGACTTGCTACAGGCCGTAGCTGCGGGCGAGGAGCTTGATCGGGTGGGTCGTGCTCGTCGGCGTGATGTGCTCGATCTGCATCTTGCAGGCGGCGCATTCCGTCAGGACGTTCTGCGTCGGGGCCTTCGCCAGGGCGGCCTTGAGACTCTCGGAGATCTGCGTAGCCAGATCGTAGTTCTTCTGCTGCATGCCAAAGGTGCCGGACAGGCCGCAACAGCCCGCCTGCAGGTCCACCACATCGACCTTGAAGTGCTCCTGAAGAAGTCGCAGAGTCACTGTGTCATCGCCGACCGCGCAGAGGTGGCAAGGCAAGTGGTAGGCGAACTTGTCCGTGATCGACGTTGCCGGGAGTTTGAGCTTGCCCTGGGCTCGCAGATCCGCGAGGTAGTTCATCAGTTCAAACGTGTTCCGGGCGACCAGCGAGGCGTCCTCACTGCCGACGTAATGCCGTAGCTCCTCTTTCAGGCACAGGGCGGCACTGGGCTCGGAGCAGATGATCTTGCAGCCCTCGCGGACGGCCTGAGCGAGGTGTTTGACGCTGTAGGCCAGGTCGCGCTTCGCCAGGCGAACGTCGCCATAGACGATGGCCGGCACCGGCGACGGACGCTGAGGCGGCAGGACGACCTCGACGCCATTGTGCCGAAGGACGTCCAGGACGGCGAAACCCAGCTCGTGATCGTTGAAATTGGCGTAGGTATCGACGAAGTACGCGACCTTATCCACAGGATCGACGACCGGCTCGCAGGCGGCCACGTACTTGGAACCCGCTTTCAGGAATGATCCCCGATTGAAACGTGGCATGCTCCGGCGTCTGTCGATCCCAGTGGCCTTCTCCAGCAGCCACTTCGAGATCGGCAACGCCATCAGCAGGTTTGACAGAGGCGCGAACAAGCTGCCCATTCTGCTCAGGTAGCGGTTGCGGCTCAAGATGAACTCGGTCCGGCGGAGGCCCTTGCGCCTCACGTACTCGGCCCGCGCGGCGGCCATCAGCATGGAGATATTCGTGCCGGACGGGCACTGCCGCTCGCACATCCTGCAGTTGACGCACAGATCGAGAAACTTGCGGAACTCGGGCGACTCGAAATCCCTCTCGTCGAGCTGCCCGGTCGCCCAGTAATGGAGCAGGTTGGCCTTGGCGCGGGAGCTGCCCATCTCCTCGCCCGTAGCGCGAAAGACCGGGCACATCCGCAGCGCCGGCTCCCGGCCGAGACAGAGCCCGCAACCATAGCACTGCTCCAACTCCAATTCCAGCTCGTTGGGGTTGAACAGCATTTCGGATCGCGCCCGCTCGGGCACGATGCGGTGCTCCCGCCGGAGGCTTTTGAACATCACGTCCGGGTCCTCGTTGAGGATTTTGCCCGGGTTCATCAGGCCGGCGGGATCGAAGATCGCTTTGACATCCTTCAGAATGCCGTAGTACTCGTCGCCATACTGCCGGCGGACGTACCCCGCGCGGATCAGTCCCACCGCGTGTTCGCCGCTGATGGAGCCACCAAGCGACCAGGCCAGTGTGAAGACCTCCTCGGCGATAGCCTTCATCTTGTCCCGGTCCCTGGAGTCGCCCAGGTCCAGGTATGGACGCAGGTGCAGCTCGCCGTCACCGGCGTGGCCGAAGAAGGACATCGCGATATCTTGCCTTTTCTGGATCTTCTCAAGTCCGGCGATGTAGTCGGCCAGTCGATTGAAATCGACGCTGACATCCTCCATGAACTCGGCGGGGTGCTTTCGGCTCCGCTTGCGGTAGAGCAACGGACCCGCGTCCTTGCGCGATTTCCACACACGGGCCTGTGCCTTGGGGTCGGTTATGATCGTCCGGCCGGCCGCGGCTTTCCCGACGGCCCGGCTCGTCGCCTCGATCTTCTCGCGAACCTCGGCCGCTGAGGCCCCGATATGCTCGATCAGGAGCACCGCAGCAGCGCCGGCGGGCAGGATGTCCCGATACTGCGGGAGCTGATCGACCGCGAGGTCGATCAGAGAGCGATCCATCAGCTCGCACGCCACCGGACGGGTCCCCACGATGGTCGGCACGGCTCGCGCCATACCGTCGAGCGAATCGAACTCCAATTGGAGCAATCCCTTCACCGCCGGCAACACGACTGTCCGCAGGGTGATGTTCGTGAAGATCGCCAGCGTCCCTTCCGAGCCCACCAGAAGCCGAGCCAGGTCGATCAGATTGTCATGACAGACGCCTGCAACGCCATAGCCGGTTCGGTTGCGCTTGGTCGGCGGCTGCGCTTGGTCGATGACCGCCTGGTTGGCCGTCAAGAGCGACCGGCACCGGCGGGCGATAGACTCCGCCGCCGTGCCCCGCAACTGCTCGACGTTGACGCCGTTGTGGAATTCAGCGGCGCCGCCGTCGGGCAACACGGCTTCGATCCGCTCCACATAGGCGGCGGTATGGCCGTATTGCAGCGAATGGGCGCCGGTGGCGTTGTTTCCCGCCACTCCCCCGATCGTCGCCCGATTCGCGCTGGATGGGTCGGGTCCGATCTTGCGGCCCGACTGGGCCAGCCGCTTATTCAGATCGTCGAGCACCACGCCCGGCTCGCACGTTGCAGTCTCGTCGTCAATCCGGGCAATCCCCTTCATGTAGCGAGTCATATCCAGGACGATCCCGCCGCACAGCGATTCGCCGGCCACCCCGCTGCCCGCTCCTCGCGGCGCGACGGGCAGACCCTGCTCGCCCGCGTACCGAACGACCGCCACGATGTCGCGGACATCCTGCGGCGCGACCACGCACTGCGGCACGATCCGGTAGCTGCTCGAATCCGTGCTGTACGCGACACGGTGGATGATGTCCGCGAAGACATCCCCACGGATGAGCTTCGCCAGGTCGGCAGCGATCCGGGATGGCTCTCGATGCGTCACAGCTCGAAATCCCTCGGCAGGAACTGTGACGACGCGACGGACCCGCTCATCCGGAGCACCGCCAGATCGTCCTCGCTGACCTGGCCGTTGATGAATTGCTGAACCACCGGATGGGGGTGATTGCGGATATGATCGGCATCCCCATCCGCGACGACTCTGCCGTTGTGAAGCATGATGATGCGGTTCGCGACCTTGTAGGCGCTCTTCATGTCATGGGTCACAACGACGCTGGTGACCCCCAGCTCCCGCGCCAGCTTGACGATCAGCTCGCTGATGATATCGGAGCGGATGGGGTCGAGGCCCGTCGTCGGCTCATCGTACAGAATCACCTCGGGGTTCAGGGCAATCGCGCGGGCCAGGGCCGCCCTCTTTCGTTGGCCGCCCGAGAGCCGCGAGGGGAAGTAGTTCTGGAAACCGTCCAGGCCCACCATCGCCAGCTTCATCTTGACGACTTCCTCGACCTGGCGCCAGTCGCGGATCTTCGCGTGCTGGCAGATGGGGAATATGATGTTCTCGGCGACCGTCATGCTGTCGAAGAGGGCCCCTTCCTGAAAGAGGTATCCAAACTGGGTGCGCACGTTGTTCAACTCGCGTTCGCTCAGGTCATCGACCCGCCGGCCTTTGAAATACACCTCACCTTGCGTCGGTCTCTGCAGGACAATGAAGTGCTTGATGAGCACGGTCTTGCCGCAGCCGCTCGGGCCGATGATCACCGTGGTCTTGCCCTTCTCAATGGACAGGTTGATGTTGTCGAGCACCAGCTTTGCGCCGAACTTCTTGGTGAGATTGCGGACCTCGATGATTGCCGCAGGTTGGGCTTTCTCACGCTCTTGACCGTTGCCATCCGTCGTTTTTTCCAAAGCGATTCTCCAAGACAGGGACCCATTCGGTCCCGGGCGATTCGACGCCTCAGCTCACAATGCTCTTGATGGGCCAGAAGATCTGATAGATCGCCTTGAACGTCACCGCCAGTCCGAAATCCAGGGCAAGAATCGAGATGAAACTGGCGACGAAAGCCTCGGTGCACGCCTGCCCCACGCCGTGGGCCCCCTCCTTGCAGTTGAAGCCCTTGTAGCAACTGATCACGGCGATGGCCCCCCCGAAGAAAAACGCTTTCGCAATCCCAACGGACACATCCCACAGAGCCACGGCCGACGCGCTGAACGTCCAGTAAGCTCGGCTGTTGATGCCGAACTGCAGGAAACTCACCAGGGCGCCGCCGACCACGCCCATCAGGTCGGCGAAGATGGTCAGCACAGGGGTGAGCAGCAGGCAGGCAAGCAGCCGGGGCGCGACGAGGTAACGAACCGGATCGGTCCCCATGCTCCGGACCGCGTCGATCTGTTCGGTAACATTCATCGTCCCGAGTTCGGCGGTCAGTGCGCCGCCGATGCGTCCGGCGAGCATGACCGCCGCCAGCACGGGTCCCAGCTCTTTCACGACCGAGATATTGATCAGCACGCCCAGATGCTCCTCCAGTCCCATGCCGGCGAGCTGGTCATAGGCCTGGACGGCCAGCGTCATTCCCACGAACGCACCGGTGATCATGATCACGGGGACGCTGTGCACGCCGATGATGAACATCTGCGTCCAGATCAGGGGATAAGTGGACGTGCGGGTACAACTGCGAACGGAGGTAGCAGCAGACCGCCAGGCAAACCGGCCAAACCGGCCGGCATCGACTACATCCTGAACGGCCTTGGCGCCGAGCGCTGCAATCATTGCAGAATCCCTATCCATAACCACCAACAGGTTTTACAAACAGGCGAGCACAACCCGCACGCCTGCATCGCTTGTAACAGGCCGATGTGGAGTTGTCAAGGACTGCCATGGGTGTATGCCGAGCAATTCGATGTTCCCGCGTAGAGCATCATCCGCAGCCCGGGGCAACCCTGTCGCATCGTTACTGCTGCGGCACGGGGATAAAGGCCCTGACGGTGTTCTTGCCGGAGTGTTTGGCGACGTATAGGGCCTGATCGGATCGGTTGGTGATATCCTCGGGATTCGTGTCTGCCCCGTACTCGCCGACTCCGACGCTGATGGACAGAGGAACCTGTTCGCGCTGCCAAAGGATGGGCGAACGGGCTACGGCGTCCACGATGCGCTCACAGACGAGCAACGCCGCATTGAGGCCCGTGTTCGGCAGGATGACGGCGAATTCATCGCCCCCATATCGGGCGGCCAGGTCAATCTGCCGGATGCACTCCCGAATCCGATGGCTGATCTCAATGATCGCCTTGTCGCCGGCCCGGTGGCCGTAGGCATCGTTGATCTGTTTGAGGTTGTCGACGTCCGCCATGATCAAGGCGATGGTTCCCCCGTGCCGACGGGCCCTCCATAACTCCCTCTCCAGCGCTTCGTAGAAAGTCCTGTGATTCATCAGGCCGGTCAGACCGTCCGTGGTCGCCTGCCGCTGCATCTTCTCAAACAGCCGAATGTTGCCTATCGAGGCGCCGACAAGCTGGCCGAACAGCTCGATCAGCGAGACGTCCTCGCTATCGAAGTCCTCTACGCCTGTCTTGTCGGCCAGATTCAACACACCGACGACCCGCTCGTGGCAGATCAGCGGCACGATCGCACAATTGCGGGTCTGATAGTTCTGTGCGTAGGTGCGTTGGGAGCGTCTGATCACAGGCTTGGTGTGCGTGTCGATGTTGCCCGTCAGGATCAGCCCTTTGCTCTTGGCGGCCATCACCATGGGAGACGACGCCTTCTGATTCAAGGAAACGATCTTGTTGATGGGGAACGGATGATTGTGCTTAATCAAATGAAGGATGCCATTCGCCTCGTCAAGGGCATACAACGACGCGAAGCGGAATCCAACCACCCCGGGGATCTTGCCGACGCACACTTCTGCAATGCGATCTATGTCCAGGCAGTTGATCTCCCGGGCCAGCGGGGTCACCTGCTCCAGGAGCGAAGTTCTGTGTTGATGGTCCACTGCATTCCGATCTGTCTTCTTGTTTCGAGTCATGGCGAACCCGAATATCCATCCGGTATCCCGGGATCCTGCATATAGGGTTTCAACGAAGTTTCTATCGACCATTCCGCGAGACGGATTTGGGAAATGTTCACGGAATGGCGAACGGCCGGCCCCTCCCCGCATCAGCCGGAACGGACGCTGGCAACACAAGCGAACACAAGCACTTATCGGTCCCTTGAAGCAAGCCGCCCGCCCGGTCAGCACCCATGCACGGACCATGCCCCTCAAGTCCCGATAAGAACTCACCATTTTTTTCACAAAATGACAGCAAAAACAGTTGACACCGTTGAGAGTGTCTTTTACATTTTGCAAAATGTAAAGTATGTTTAGTCGTCGGATCCGTAGAGGATAACTCGATCGCCGAAAACACAACTGTCGGGATGGGTTCCTGCCGGTTCAGCCGACTGGATGGTCGTTATGGTTCGGCCTCGAGAACATGAGGCGAGCTTCGGATGTGGGAGATTGTATGTGGCCTTTGCACTTCGAAACATGTGGAGATCCTTCCGGCTAAGGCCTTCCCGATGGCGATGACAAGGCCATCGGCTTTCCCTCTCCGAGCGGATCGTGATGGCAGATCCCTCTTGTCGCTTCCGCCGGTGTGATGGTTCTTTGGGATCGTGGGCACGCGCATCGGTTTCAGAACACCAGTGAGTTGAGAACGACGGCATGAATTGGCGCGAACACAGTATCGGACTGAAGGTTCCCGCAAAGCGATACCGTATCGGTGAACTTGTCCGTCACAGCCCCTTCTCCCGCCAGACGATTCACAACTACACCGTCATGGGTCTGATCCGCGAGGTGGAGTGGACCGAGGGCGGTCACCGGCTGTATGACGAGTCCGTGTTCGAGCAGTTGTCCCGAATCGTGGAACTGAGGAAGACCAAGAGCCTGACCCAGATCCGTCACATCCTCAAGGACGAGGAGAGCAAGGGGCGGGCGGTGACGTGACGAAGTGGTAGGAAACGCGCCGACAAGCATGTCGGCGAGCCGGCAAACAATTCGCCTCTGTGGCGATTCACGAAAGACCGAAAGGATCAAGGATGATGCATGCGGCTTCGTTTCATAAGAGTGTCTTCTGTAAACCCGCCCCATCGTTGTATCCCCTTTCGATTCCCTTCCCTTGGCAGTCATGCCTCATAGAGATCCGGTTTATCGGAAGTCCAACTCCAAGACTGGAGTTGCTGTGCATTGCGGCCTCCTCGCCGTGCGTCTCCTGACCATCCTGAACCACGATTGAGGGAATGCAAATGGACTGGTTGTCGCTCGTTCCGGACAATATCGCCGAGGTGCTCGTAGAGATTCTCAGATTCACGGAATTGCGCCGCCGCATCCTGCACGACAACATCCATCACGTCGATGCCCCGGCCTTTATACCCCAGGACATGCCTGTCCGGGAATTCGCACAGGTGCTGAACGACGCGGTCGCCGAGCATCTGCGAAGCCGCCGGCTTCTCTTCCGAGATACGACGAACATCATGTTCGGCCTCCACGGCTCTGCGCGGATTCGGCCGGTGGCCGACGCTCACGCCCACACCCTGCTTCAGAAGAGCCGCGACGAGTACATGGAACTCCAGGTAAACAAGCTCCTGGAGAATGCGCTGAATCGCAAGGTGGCGGCCGAGCTGCTCAGGCAGAAGTGCGGCGTGTGTCCCGATAGGAGCGACTGGCACGTGGATATCACGCTTGCCGGCGACGGCCCGTTCGAGAATTCATCCACCCACTGCGATACGGCGGAGTAACCGAAAGACCATTCACGGCAAGTATGGAGAATTACGCACTCAATTTGCAGCAACTGCCGGGCGCATGCCGGCCTTCGGCGACGGTACTCGCGATCACCAGCGGAAAAGGCGGCGTCGGCAAGACGAATATCGCAGCCAATGTCGCCATCTGCCTGGCCAACCAGAACCGGCGGGTGCTCCTGCTCGATGCGGATCTGTCCCTGGGCAACCTGGATCTCGTGATGGATCTCCGCAGCAAGTACAACATCTCGCACGTGATTAGCGGACGCAAGCGGATGGAGGAGATCATTCAACATGGGCCCAAGGGATTGCGCGTCATTTGCGGCGCGTCGGGACTGGACCGCCTCGCCGACATCAGCGAGGGCGAGCAACATCGCCTGATCGAACATCTGTCTGGACTTCAGCAGGAGACCGATACGATCGTGATCGACACAGCCGCCGGCATCTCCAACTCCGTCATTGGTTTCTGCCTTGCATCCGATCACGTGCTGGTGGTCACCACGCCGGAAGCCGCTGCGATGGCCGATGCCTACGGCGTCATCAAGGTCCTGGTCCGAAAAAAATTCGAACGACCCATCAGCCTCGTCGTCAACATGGCTCGCAACCCCGTCGAAGGCAGGCAGGTCTACCAGCGGATGGCGGACGTCGCCCGGAAATTCCTGCAGACGAACCTGTACTACGCCGGGACCTTGCTCAAGGACGAGCGGCTCTGCATGGCGGTCCGGGCGCGCAAGCCGGTTGTGCTCGCCTACCCCAAAGCCCAGATCAGTTCCGCGTTTGCGACGCTGGCCGCTCGTGTCGGAGACGCCAAGCCCGGCGACGACCTGGAGGACAGCTTCTTCCAAAGGGTAATGCGATGGCTGAATTAAAGTCGGCTCGTCTCATGCCGATAATGGAATATATGGGATTGTGTGCCCACAGATAGGCCAAGCCCCATGAACAAGGATGGACGAACGGTGAACAACGTGCCCAACCACGCACCCACGGATTCGAGTGTCGAACGCAACGGAGGCGATCTGTGAAGACACAAGCAGCAAAGACCAACGGCAAGCTGAACATCGAACAGATCTGGGATTCATTCCATCAGACCCGCGACAGCCAGCACCGCAACCTCCTGATGGAGCACTATCGGGATCTGGTGCGGTACGCCGCCGAGAGACTGCACGCCAAGTTGCCCGACAAGGTGGAGCTCGATGACCTCATCAGCGCCGGCAGCTTCGGCCTCATGGATGCGATCGACGCTTACGACCCCTCCCGGGGAGTAAAGTTCGAGACCTACTGCGCCCCGCGAATCAAAGGTTCGATCCTCGACGAGTTGCGCAGCATGGACTGGGTGCCCCGGCTCGTCCGAGCGAGGGCCCACCAATTGGCCAAGGCCACACACACCCTCGAAATGCACCTCGGCCGCAAACCCGACGAGCAGGAGCTGGCCGACGAACTGAACATGGACCTCGAAGAGTTCTCCCGTCTGCAACGGGACGCCAACGCCGCGAGCCTCGTATCGCTCAACAACAAGTGTGGAGACGCCGAGGGCGAGAAGGACGTCTATGAAATCGACGTCATCAAAGACCACCGCAGCGAGGATCCCCTGCTCGAAGCCCAGAAGCGGGACCTCAAGAACCTGCTCACGAAAGGGCTCACCCGCGCCGAGAGGCTTATCATCGTCCTGTACTACTATGAAGAGATGACAATGAAAGAGATCGGCGCGACCCTGGACCTGTCCGAATCGCGCGTCTCCCAGATGCACTCATCGATTGTGGCCCGCCTCAAGGCCCAGATGAACACCCGCAAGAAGGAGTTCGCCGTCGAGTAGCGAGCGATCCGTCTACCTACCTTTTCACCGGCTCGAACGCCGCCACAAAGCCGCCGCCGGCATTGAGGGGCACCGTTAAGGTCGCACCCCCTCGAACGACGGCATCCGTGCGGACAAGATCATCCGGACGCTGCGGGTTGTCGGCCAACTGAACGCTTGAGTACTCCCTGCGACTCAGGAAGGTCAGATCCAGGCTGTAAGACCGCGCCGCGGCGCCGTTGATGATCCCCACGAGCCACCTCTCGCCGTTGCGCCTGGCAATCGCGGCCAGCTTGCCGATCTTGCTGCCCGGCAGAACAATCGTTTCATCCCAGACCGACGGGATCGCCTTGAGCACATCCACCGCCTGCGTCTTGAGATAGACCTCCGGCTTGTCCGCATAGAACATGACGGGCGAGGTATAGCAAATCGCGGTCGCCACCTGCATGGCGAAGGTCGTGCCCTTGAGCATCTCGGGGTTCAACGTGCACGGCGTGAAGTCCCCATGGCCCGCAACGAACCGCGTGAACGGCAGCGATGCATAGTGGGCCGGCGGCAGGGCCGACCACTTGTTGTACTCCAGGCCCCGCACCCCCTCCCGCGTCATCTCGTGCGGATACCGCCTGGGCTCCCCGGTCGGCTTGTTGGCCCCATGGAAATCGATCATGAGTTGGGCGACAGCCGCATCCTTCAGAACGTCCGTATAAAAATCGACCATCGCCTTCGCTTCGGAATCCATGTAGTCGATCTTGACGCCTGCGACCCCGGCTTCCTTGCACCGCCGGAAGAACTCGCGACGGCTCGCCGGGTCGTCGAGCCCCTCCATCTCGATGCCCTCCGTCCGTCCGGTCTTCCACCGCTTCCACACCCAGATCCCCACCTTCTTGCCCGAAGCATACGTGGTGAGTTCCCGGAGCAGCGCCCACTTGCCCTTGCCCGGCTTGGTCCAGGTTTCCTCCCAGCCGGCATCCACCAGGTAGTACTCGAAGCCGAAGCTCGCGGCGTGATCCACCCACCCCGCCTGGCGGTCGTAAGCCACGCTGTCCCAGTTGCCCATCGTGCCGGACCACCAGTGCCAGAACCCGCGCCCTGGTCGAATCCAATCCGCATGATCCAGCTCGGCAGCCGGCGGCTCGTTCAAGTTCGAGAGGATGTCTGTGTTCACGAGGCCGTTCAGGTCGGACGCAACGATGATGACCCGCCAAGGGCTGACAACCGTTCCCTCCAGCTCCCATTCCCGGTCATCCTCGAATGCCGCCGCCAGCCGTCGCGAGGGACCCCCGACCGCACGAAGCGTCATGCCGGAGTAGTCGAACAGAGCCGCCTCGGTCAAAGCCACGTAGCCACTGTCTTTGGGCAACTCCGCCACGACGGGTGGCCCCATGAACGTATCCTGTTTCAATGCCTCAACCGCCGCCCCCTCGTGGATGCCCTCGTAGTTCTTCGTGTTCGTCTGGTACCACACGCCGCACTTCGCAGGCAGGAGGAACGCAGTGTCCTCCCCCGCCACGATGCGCTTGCCTTCGCCAGGCACGACGTACCGCAGTCCGACTCCGTCATCGAAAACGCGGACCTCCAGCGTGTACGTCCGCCCGCTGGGCTTGTGGGCGACCGGGAGCTTGACGCCGTTGAAGTGGTTCCTCGCCTTGGAGTGGACGCCCCGGCACAGGTAGGTCTCATCCACCGCCCACCGCTCGGGCCGACCCGGCGCGACGCCCTGCCCGAGCGCGACGCCATCGACCGTGACCCCGAGCGGCGACGGCGCGATCACCGTCCGCTCCTCGCGATCCAGCCAGTACGTGAGCTGCCCATCGCCATCGACGCCCACCCACATAGCCAGCCGCCCGTCCGGACTCTTGACCACCATCCCCTGCGACATCCCGCCGGCCCCCGCCAGCATACACACTCCCGCAATCGCCACTTCCACGAGCATCATATCGTCTACCTCCTGAATCCGACGCACCACGACCGGCCGCTGCCGCTCAATCGCCGAGCCGGTCCGGCGGTCCCGTGGATAGCCTATCGGCCCTCGCCAAATCCCGCAAGACCAGATTCCCGACAGGGCAATCACATGTTCCCCTGTGCGGCGCATCCCTCGGACGAGAACGACCCGGTTCGTAGTGACGCCGTGAGGCGTTATATTCTGTGTTTTGGAGGATATGCCCTTACGGGCACACTACGAGCCGCTCGGTCCAATTCACGTGCACATGCAATTGCCCCGCGATTCCCTTGATCCATCACCTGCCTTGAACACTCGGTCTCCACGACCGAATTTTCAAGGTAGCTTTTCCGGCATGATCGAACGCGACAAAGAGCCTGCGACCCTGCGGCCCCTTCTGCATCTGGACCGGCTCGACGTGATCCACGCAGGGGACCGGACTTTTGCCCTGGTGTCCATCGGAATGGGCTCTTGATCCACACATATCTATGTGTTATACTTTGTGTAGAAAGGAGCTGAGTATGGCCACGAATCTGGCATTGGACGACCACCTGATCGAAACGGCCCGGGCCGCGGGCGGGCACAAGACCAAGAAGGAAGCGGTCACGGCGGCCCTGATGGAGTACGTTGCCCGGCGCCAGCAGCGCGGCGTGCTGAAGCTCATGGGCAAGATCGAGTTCGATCCCGCCTATCGCTATAAGGACGCCCGCAGGCGATGAAAGTCCTCGTCGACACGTGTGTCTGGTCGAAGGTCCTGCGTCGCAAAGCACCGGACAAACACCTCGCCGGCGTGATGGAGGACCTGATCCGGGACGGGCGTATTGTCCTGATCGGGCCGATCCGACAGGAGCTTCTGTCCGGCGTGCCCAACCCGTCGCAGTTCGACATTCTCCGCAAAACGCTCGATGCTTTCGCGGATATTTCTCTTCGAACGGAGCATTTCGTTCGAGCCGCCGAGTTCAGCAACCAATGCCGCAGCAAGGGCGTCCAGGGCTCGACGATCGATTTCCTGATCTGCGCCGTAGCCGCCGTCGAAGGGCTTCACATCCTGACGACCGACTCCGATTTCCTCCGCTACGCCAAACACCTCCCGATCCGCCTGTGCGGCGTCACCGCCTGATCGCCGTGCCCCACGAGCCACGCGTATTCAACCGCCTCTCACACCCAGCGTCCCTGCGGATCTGCGTGGAACACAATCCTGAGCCTTGTAGGGTGGGCTGTGCCCACCGCTTGTCGTATCGTGAAACCACGAAGCCCACGAAGGGACACGAAGCGGGGACGCAGAAACACCCCGGTCTGTCATTCCCGCGGAAGCGGGAATCCATGCTTCTGACGCACGACGAACCGCCTTGCAGGGTGGGCCATGCCCACCGTTCTGGCTGTTGCCTCCCCGAAAAACGGTAGCTGTCCCGAATGGCACTGCCGTCAGCAAGCC
>DCUI01000190.1 GCA_002327785.1 Phycisphaerales bacterium UBA2218 | reverse complement strand
GAACCCTATATGCTTATCAGCGGGACCTACGACGTCGGTGGCCTTGTAGGCTTGAACTTTGGCAGCATCACTTCGAGTTGCAGCGCCGCCTCGGTCAGAGGTCATAAGGGTGTCGGCGGGCTGGTGGGCCTGAACTCCTGGCCTGGCGCCATTGATTCGAGCTTCAGCAGCGGGTCGGTTAGCGGAACTGGATCTTACTATGATGTCGGCGGGCTCGTGGGTTCCAACGGTGGGAGCGTTTCTACGAGCTACAGCACGGGCCGGGTCAGCAGCAGTGTCAACGGCGAGGCGTCTGTCGGCGGGCTTGTGGGCGCTGGTTCTCCGAGTAACACGATTGCCTGTTTCTGGGATATCCAAACCTCGGGCCACGTGACGAGTGCCGGTGGCACAGGCCTGACCACTGCGGAGATGCAGGACCTGCAGACCTTTCTGAATGCCCGTTGGGATTTCGTCGATGAGGTGGGTAACGGCACCTGTGACTACTGGCAGATCTTTCCAGGAGAGTATCCCCATCTGAGTTACGGTTGTGACAACCCGCGTTTGATGCCGGAGGGGCTGGGTACGGCGGAACAGCCTTACTTGATTCGAGATGCACGAGACTTGGGCTGCGTGTGGTTCGAGCCGCTCGCCCATTACCGTTTGGGACAGTCTGTCGATTTGTCGGGGATCCCATGGTCGATGGCTGTGATCCCCTGGTTTGGAGGGAGCTTTGAGGGCAATGGTCAAGTGATCACGAATCTCCGGATCGAGGGCAGCGCAGGTTTAGGAGTCTTCGGGGTGCTCGCCCCTGCCGCGAGCGTCGTCAATCTCGGGGTGAAAGCCGTAGAGATCACCGGGACCCACGGTGTCGGCGGCCTCGTGGGTTTCAATCGGGGTAGCGTCACTTCGTGCTATAGCAGCGGCTCGGTCAGTGGTACCGGCGGGGTCGGCGGCCTCGTGGGCGTGGGCGGCTACAGCAGCAGCATTACCACGAGTTACAGCAACAGTCTCGTCAGCGGCACGGAGGGGAATATTGGCGGGCTCGTCGGCCACATATGGGGCGATGCCTCCGTGATTCAGTGCTACAGTAGCGGCCGGGTCAGCGGAACCTACCGTGTCGGCGGCCTCGTAGGCTATGAAGAACCGTATGCCTGGCCGGAGGGCTCCTTCTGGGACACCGAGACCTCAGGCCAGACGGACAGTTACGGTGAGGAAGGCAAGACCACGGCCGAGATGCAAACGGCGAAGACGTTTCTCGACGCCGGGTGGGACTTCATCGGCGAGACCGACAACGGCACAGACGACATCTGGTGGATCGAGGAGGGGCGGGACTATCCGCGGTTGTGGTGGGAACTTCCCGAGCTTGAGCGGCTGCCTGTTGTCGAGTTGGATGCGGCGAGCTTCGATGGCTTCATTGCCGAGAGCGTGGTCCTCGTGGACTTCTTCGCGACGTGGTGCTCTCATTGCACGACGCAGGCTCCGATTCTCGAAGATGTGGCCGATCAGCTCGAAGGCCGGGCGCAGGTGGCGAAGCTCGATGTCGATGAGAGTCGCGAGGTTGCCCAGCAATACGCCGTGACCGCAGTCCCGACGCTCATCCTGTTCCGGGACGGTGTCGAAGTGCGGCGGTTTGTCGGTGTGACCAGTGCGGATGTGCTCGTCGCGGCGATCCTGGCGGCCGTCGATTCGCAGGATTAGAGGCCGACGGGAAGAACGGGAACCGTAGATGAACGCGGATGGACGCGGATAGGCGAGACGGGCTGGGGGGCTATCTGCCCAAAGGGTGTGTGTCGGAGTCTTGTCTGTTGGCTCGCCGGCCCAGGGCGAAGAGGACGGTCAGGACCACGATGACGGCCAAGCCGAGCCCCCAGATCGATTGCAGGCCCAGGGCGCAGGGAATGTAGGCACAGAGCAGAGCCGCCGCTGCGACGGTTACGCTGTAGGGCAGTTGTGTCTGGACGTGCTCCAGAAGGCCGCAGGAGGTGGCGGTGGAGCTGAGGATCGTCGTGTCGGAGATGGGGGAGCAGTGGTCGCCGAAGATGGCGCCGTCCAGCACAGCGGCCAGGCTGATCATGGTGGTCAGGCCGTACGTGTTGCCGTCCAGGGCGAAGGCGGTGGGCAGGGCCGTGGGGATCAGGATCGCCATGGTGCCCCAGCTTGTCCCGGTGGCAAACGAGACGATGCAGGCGACGATGAACAGCAGGGGAGGGAACCAGTGCGGCGGGATTCGCTCGGCGAGCAGGCCGGTCAGGAATTGTCCCGTGTCCAGAGCATCGCACGAGCTTTTCAATGACCAGGCGAGTGTCAGGACCACGGCCGGCAACGAGGCCCGCTTGATGCCTCGCCAGACGCAGCCGGGGAGGGCTGCGCGACGAAGCGAGCCGGAAAGGCCGCCGCAGAGCACAGCCATGGCGATTCCGAATAATGCCGCGAACAGGAGCATGTGGTTGCTGTGCTGGGCGGAACCGATGACTTCACGCCAATAGTCGGCACTGACCAGTGAGCTAATGCCGGCCAGCTTGCTAGGGCCGCCGCCGTCGATCCATAGGCCCGTCAGGTGGAACATCACCAAACCGCCCAGGGGCAGCAGGGCGTTGATAGCCCTCCCGGAGAGAGCGTCGGTCGCGGCGGACCGCCCGTCCGAAGTCTCGGGGCCGTTACCGTTGTGGGTGCGGCTCTCCGCCGCTCGCATTGGCCCGAAATCCCGGCCCAAGAGGATGTGGGCGAACATGAACGCGAGCATCAGCAGGCAGTAGAAACGAAACCCCAGGGCGTCGAAGAACATGGCGTAGCCGGTCTTGCCCAGACCGAGCTGCTTGCTGACGTCGGCAAACAGGCCCACTTCATAGGCGATCCAGGTGCTCACGATGGCCAGTCCGGAAACCGGGGCGCTGGTTGCATCGACGAGGAAGGCGAGTTTTTCCCGGCTGATCCGGAAGCGGTCGGTGATCGGCTGCATCATGGAGCCGACGATGATCGCGTTGGCGTAGTCGTCGATGAAGCAGACCATGCCCATGAGCCCAGTGGCCAACTGGGCGGACTTGGTGCTGCGAATCCGGCGGAGCAGCCAGGCGACGATCCCGAGAAAGCCGCCCGAGGCCATGATGATCTCGACCATGGTGAAGATCGGCGGGATGAACGAGAGGATCAACAGGTTCGTTTTGTTGCTGAGGGTGCTGCCGAGGTGGCTGCCGACGGCGCCGAGACCCTGCGCCCAGGCCCCAGCGTGTCCGGCAGCGGCCGGCACGGTGCTGAGGAGCCCGCCGATAGTAAGGGCGACTCCCAGGCTGAAGATGACGTGGTGCGTCAAGAAGGCCAGGATGATCGCCAGTGCCGGCGGGACGATGCTGTACCAGGGGAATTGTGATGCCGTGCCGCCGGTTCGTCCAAACCATCTGGCCAAACCGCACAGCGCCGCGAATACCCCGGCGGCAGCGACGATCCTGATGTAAGCCCTTGCCTTCAACGTGCTCCCGGTTCTGAGACTGTGCCAACCATAGCGATGCCGGATGCCGACGCACCGCACGCATTGTCTTTGAAACGTTGGAGAAATCAAGTGGAAAGACCGGTCCACAACACAATCTGGTCAGGGTAGGGATAAAGGCTTTCTGCCAAAGAGGTTACGCGTGATTGCCTTTCGACTGCGGGTCTGTATGTACCTCAGGCGGGAACCATCCCCATGAGTTGTCGGGCATGGGGACATGGAGACGCTGTCTCGGCTTGCCACAATGGATGTTGTGTCATAAGGCCAAGTGTCCAATCTGCGATATTAGCACTGATATGCATTTTTTTCTTGCTAATTTTCTGGACATCGGGTAAAATACATATTTAATGTTTGTTCGACGTCGGAACCAGTGTTTCTGCAGGGCGGTCACGGGTGACTTTGGAGAACCGGGCATGAAGAAGACTGTGGTCGTGTTGTTGGTCTTGTCGTTCGTTGCGGGATGTACCTCGATGGACCGCAAGGGACTGCTTGCGGCCGGGTACAGCAACGAGTACGCCGATGGATATGTTGACGGTTACTCGGCCGGATGTCGCGCCGCGGGACATCCGTTATGTCGGTTCACGAGAGATGTCACGCGATACGAGCAGGATCGCCAGTACAAGAAGGGTTGGAACGACGGGTTCACCATCGCCCGGACTGACTATGCCGCCGTGTGGTAGCAGACGCCGGTATGCTGCCGTCCGCAGCCTCTGTTCCCGATGACCTGTTGTCGCGGGGTAAGCCGCTTGAAGGATTCGCTTGCCCCTGTGGTGGCATCCTGCAGCCGCACCGGCTAAAATGGCATGGCGTAGGATGCTGGGTCGTACTCCAGAACCCGCAGCAGGTCGAATCCCGCCGGGATCTCCACGGCAGAGGCGCGATCGAAATCCATCGAAATGTTGCCCTCCACGACCATGGGGTTTTGCGAGTAGCTGATCATCGTGCCTTTGACCACGGCGCTGGCGTTGGCCGAGAAGAAGAGGTCATTGGCCGCCAGGACGCCGTTGACTGACGAGAAGTTACCTGTAAACGACACCCCGAAGCCCGGCGCGAGGATGGATGAGCCGACCTGGCTGCGAATCGCATCGAATTGCGAGCCCGAGGGATAGGGTCCCGATGAGAAATTCCCCTGGAAGCTGATGCCGTTGGTGCCGGGGTTCAGCACGTCTCCATCGGCAACGATGATGCCCTCCAACGCCACGTTTCTCGTGAATGTCACGACGTTGGGCGCTTCGATCAGCAGGATACCCTGAATGATCACGTTGCCAAGGAAAGTCGGATTTGTGCCGGCCTGGATGGTTGTGTTGATCAGCGTCATGCCGCCGGCCAGGCTGGTGCTCGGTCCGATCACAGGACCGGTTGCGTATTGGTTGAACTGCGTCAATTCGGGGACGGGAAACTGCACCGGATCGGCCCCGATCGTGATGTGTTCGTCGACGGCTGCCTGTCCGTAGTCGCCTGCGATTTGCACGTCGCCCCCAAAACTGACGTTTGCGCTGGGATTGCCGATGTCGATGTCGCCGTCAAAATTAGCGTTGCCGCCGACCTCAACCGCCACAAGGCTGTTGGCGCTCTCGACGTAGATATCCGCCTCCCAGTTCTGGGCAGTCCCCGTCAGCGTCGGATTCTGGGGGAAGCGGATGGCGCCCTTGGTGGCGATCCCGTAGTTGAAGATGGGGAAGCGATAGGGCTCGATGTGAAAGTGCACCACAATGGCCCGCGCGGCCATCCCGCTGGTGCCCGTGGTGGCCACCTGAAGGATCATCGGGTCGGTGGGCTGCTTGGACCATTGTCCGCGAAAGGACTGGCCCGTTGTTGGATCGAGCGGCACCGGGGGGATTGAGCCGTCGTTGTTGACCATGAGATTTGTTACGAGATTCTCCTGCAGGTCGGTTTGTACGTCCCGGATGACTGTGCCGAGGTACTCTGACGGCGGCGTGGAACTGGGCATCTGGACGCGGCTGAGCCAGAATCGCATGACCTCCAGGCCGGATTCCGCGCTCGCAAACGCTTGGTTCGTGTGTCGTTGGTTGTCGGCGATCTGAAGATTGGCCCCGGAGATACTGGCCAGGGCGACTGCCATTGCAGAGGCGATCACCAGCACGATCATGCAGGTAATCATCGCACTGCCACTGCGAGATGTGCATAGACTCATTGTAGGTACCCCTTTTCGTGATTCTGGGGAGCCGTTGTCGATGGTTGTGATGATTCAAATGGCGTGCTTGTTGCGCGTACTTCTCTGTGCGTACCAAACAGAGTATACGAAATGTCTTCCCGAATACAAATCGGCCTTGGAATGCGCCCGTCTGCGTGGGGCCTTCTGAATCTGGGCGACCAAATGCCCGATGTGTTTGGCGGAGCACGGAATGATTCTTACATTCTGGTTGGTGACTCGCACGGGCGTGATCGGAGGCGCCAACTTCTCTTGCGCCTATCCGCTTGTCCGCCGACGGCCCTTGTTCTCAAGTGGCTGCTATGTGTGAATCCAGCGCGAGCTGGATTAACCTGTCAGTGGCACGCACCGCTCCGCCGCCTCTGGTGCGTGCCTCTTTTCTTTCCGAGTCAGGTCTATACGAGCACGGCGCCCCCACCTTGCACGGAACCACATTATCGGTCCGTGATACGAAAGAACCTGGGAAGCGTGGTCCGGCTGTGTGGAATACGGCAGCGTCCGTCGGCATCGAAAACCAAAGGCGGTGGCAGGCATCGGAACGCTTATGCCTTCTCCACCGCCTTCAACAGCTACGCTGTGGACTGAGTTGCGCCACCGCAGTGGGCCTGTGGATGACGCGTCGGACTCATCAAAGGACAACGACGGGCTCTTCCTGGGGAACTGCCCGGCGCTGTGCGCGAGATGCCACCGGTTGCTCCGTTTCGTCCGAGTTTTCGTCCGGATTGAACGGGCACCAGCGGTTCTTGGCCTTGTTGACGATCTCGATCAGCCGGCCGATGACGATCTCCGGCGTGTCGTCGAACGGGTCGACGACGAAGCTCTTCAACTGTTCGTACACCTCATCGGATACTTTGAAGGTTCTCATGGTTTTCTCCGTGCAATAGTCATTTTGTGCCCCGCGGCATGATGCTCATGCCATAGAAAAGTGTACGAACAAATCCGCCAGCCGCCAAAAGGTATGCCATACTCTATGTAGGAGGTTTGCCGCTCAGAAGTATGGAATGCACGACGATCTTGATGATACAGTCAGCAACCGAAATCGGTTCGAGCGAACCTCTGTGAATTTGAGAGGGGAGATATTCACCATGTCGCACGATGACAAGAAGAAGCCACGAACGAGAAGTCTTGCCCTGGTCCTGCTGGCCTGGGTGTTCATCGGGGGCCAGGCCCTGCTGGCGGCCGGAAGCATGTACAACCTGAACGATCCCGATGAGAAGACAACGGAATCGAGCATGCTCTGGCAACTCCTGGGACAAGGCGCCACGAAGACGAGGCTGGTGGCCACACAGGCTCAGCCGGACGTGGTCAGCAACATCGCCATTTTCTTTGCGGTTGCCAACGCACTGGGAATTGCCGCGCTGATGTGTGCTTTTCTCTCATGGTCGAGATCCCGGCACATGAGCGGAAAGTTGACGATCGCCGCCGCAGTAGCGATCATCCTGGTCAACTCGCTCCTGAACCTGCCCTACGCATAGGGCGGGCGCGGTTCTGCCGAAGCGGATGATTTGCCGGCGCGAGCCCCATGTAGCGAAGACGGATTTCGGCAGGGACCGGGAATGCCGTGTGCGACCGCGTCCCTGCCGGCGGAAGGCGAGATGGGAAGCCCGTATGGGACGGGTGCAGTTTCTACGGATTTTCGTCGTGCCGGCGGCTGCGGCGACAGCAGCAGCCCAATCAGCGGAACTACACATCAATGCCATGGGCACCCGCGAGACGGGCTCGCATCTGGCGAAAGCGAACTTCCCCCTCGCGAGGGATGTCAACGGCATTTCCGTTTCGTCGGGCGGCCCGCGAGAACACTGTCCCGAGCCGGTTCCGATTTCCTTGCTGATTACTGCGGGAGAGCCTATGCGATCCTGGAACTACAGGATGTACACGCCGGCGGGCTCGACCGCTGCATCGGCGGGTCCGGTCACGGTGGAGGGAAGGCCGCTGTTGCCGGGGTTCTGGATGCGGTCGAGGAATTCCTGTGCTCGGGCCACGTCCTGGACCACGCTCCGCATCAACTCGGCGAACTGCGCCACCATCTCCCGGCGCTGCCGCTCCACGACCTCGAAAGCGTCCTGAATGGCCCGGAGAATGTTCGTCTGCGTCACGACGCCTTGCAGGATCTTCTCCTCCATCACGATCAAACGGTGGACGTGCATGGTCTCCATCTTCCTGCTGGCGCTGAGGATGGAGTAGGTGGGGGGCACGGCCAAGACCGGAAACGACATGATCTCGGCCACCTGGGTCTGCGCCGGGTTCTTGTGCAGGGCGACGACGCGTCGGAGAATGTCCTTCTCCGTGATGATTCCCGCAGTCTCCTGGCGATGCTGTGCGACGACGCAGGAGACGTTCTGTTCCCCCATGATCCGGGCCGCTTCATCCACTTTGGTCTCGGACGCCACGGTCGCCACACGGGGAGTCATGATATCGGAAATGTATCGCAACGGATTCAGCGACACGAGCCCTCGGGTGATGTCCGTCTCGGTGACGATCCCGAGGAGTTGCCCATTCTGCACCACAGGCAGACGCCGGATGTTCCTGACGCTCATGATGCGTCCCGCATCGGGAATAGGCGTCTCCGGCGGGATTACCGCCAGTCGACCGGACATGCGTTGCTCCACCCGCAGACGATGGAAGTTGATATCCCGGCCTGCGATGCCCTTGAGCACGTCCTTTTCCGTGAGGATGCCGACGGCCCGACGGTCTTCCACGACCACCACGCACGAAACATTATGCTGAGACATCTTTCTCGCGGCGGAGGCGATCGTGTCCTGCGGGGCCGCCGTGACGGTCTCTCTGCTCATGATGTCGCCTACCTGCAACAGGGAGTGATGCACCGGGTGTTCTGCCGTCGCGGCAGCGGGCGAGCCGCTGATGGGTGAATCCTGCAATCGTGAGGCCTGTTCCATAATCCAGCCTTGCCAGTCAATTCCCATAATATAGTGTGCTGCCTGTGCGATATGCGTTTCCCAGGGCTCCAATTCATGGGAAGGTCGCCTCGGTATTATCGGCGAGCCGGCTCGGCGAGTTAGTCAAAAACCTGGTGCGACGCGATTGTCCTTGAAATTACGTACGTTTACGGAGGCTCTGGGTCCGCCTACCGGCTTAATCTCGATGCCTCCGGCTCATGGGTGGTTGGCGGCTGTGGGGGGGGCGGGCATGAGACGCACGCCAGTTTCAAGCGGCATTGTCCGGAGTGCTTGGAACGCACGATTCACAGCAAGCAGGGGGATCGAATCCAGTATTGTCACCGGGTAGTGGCCCTTTCGCCGGCGCACTGGATCCCCACGTCGATGGGATCCGACAGCCAAGACGAAGTTGCTCTCCCAGTCCCAATGCCGTAAACCCGGCTGGCGCAATCCCCAACACCGCCCGTTGCGGAATCGCTGCTCCAATCCCTTTGGACTTGATCGTGGCATGTTAAATCGGGTAGAATAGGGTTGCGGCGGATGCGGTCTGCTGGTTGTTCGACCGGGCGTGCATTGTGCGTCCCGTCGTATGCGTACGTGGGAGGTTTCTGCGTTTCGAGATGGTTCGTCGGGGCAGGACCGTTGATAAGTCGGAGTCGGTCGATATGGGAAGAATGGCGCGTTTCGGGTTGCTGCCGGTGTTTTTGCTCTTGTGCGTTGCTGGACAAGGGCATGCGCAGGCGGTCCGCGAGTTGCCTGTCTCCGTCGTGATCAACGAGGTGCTGGCGTCGAACAGGAGCGGCATTCGCGACGCCCAGTGGCAACGCGAGGACTGGATCGAGTTGTATAATCGGGGGGCGTCCGCCGTGGACCTCGGTGGATACTACCTCACGGACGATCTGTCTCGGCCGACGAAGTGGCAGATCCCCATGGGCAATCCGGCGGCCACTACGATTGCCGCCCACGGCTATCTGCTGATCTGGGCCGATGGCGACATCAGCGACCCCGGCCTGCACGCGGGTTTTCGGCTCAGCGATGAGGGCGAGGAGGTGGGGCTCTTCGCCTCTGACGGCATGAAGATGATCGACAGCATCTCCTTTGGTCCACAGCTTGCCGATGTCTCCTACGGCCGGTATCCGGATGGGAGCTCGGACCTGCGGCTCATGACGTTTCCGACGCCTGCCTCGATGAACATCGTAATTGACGAGGGTATCGTGGAGCCGCCGCGATTCGATGTGAAGAGCCGCGTGTGCACCGGGCCTGTCACCGTCACGCTCACCACTGCGACCGAGGGGGCGGAAATCTACTACACCGTCGATGGGAGCAGCCCGTTCAGCGAGCCGAGGGAGCGGCCTATCGGCTCGATCTATACGGCGCCGCTGGTCATCAACAGGACCGTGACGGTAAAGGCCATCGCTTGGCGGCTCGGCTGGCGCCAGAGCGAAATGAGCACGGAGCGGTACATATTCATCGGCAGGGACATCCAGGATTTTAGCTCGCCGCTGGCGATCGGCGTGGTCGATACGTTCGGCGTGGGGGTCTCGCGCACGCCGGTCGATGCGTATGCCTGTTTTCTCGATCTCGGCGAAAACAGCCGGACTTCCATGACCGGCCCGGTCGATTTCGCCGGTGCGGGGGCGATCAATGTCCGCGGCAAGAGCTCCGAGGGATTCTCGAAACATCAGTACAAACTGGAGACGCGGGACGAGAAGGGCGACGACAAGGACGTCTCAATCCTTGGCTTGCCCGCCGAATCCGACTGGGTGCTCCAGGGGCCGTATTCGGACAAGTCGCTCATACGCAACGTGCTCAGCTACCGGTGGGCCAACGAGATGGGCCGCTACGCCCCGCGAACGCGGCTTATCGAGCTGTTCCTCAACAGCGGCGACGCCAACGTGACCATGTCCGATTACGTGGGCGTGTACGTCTTGATGGAGAAGATCAAGATCAGCCCGAACCGTGTGAATATCACCGAGCTGGAGCCGAGCGACAACGCCGAGCCCGAGATCACCGGCGGCTACATCA
Source organism: Phycisphaerales bacterium UBA2218 (assembly GCA_002327785.1). Taxonomy (GTDB): domain Bacteria; phylum Planctomycetota; class Phycisphaerae; order Sedimentisphaerales; family Anaerobacaceae; genus PLanc-01. Next base: position 2,766 of record DCUI01000190.1, on the reverse strand, counting down.
TCAAGAAGGACAAGTATGAGGGGGAAGACCGGTGGTTTTATACGAATCGGGGCCAGCAGGTGATTTACCAGGACCCGAACGGATATGACCTGACCCAGCAGCAAAAGGACTGGATTCGCAGCTACTTCAACGCGTTCGAGGCGGTTCTTTACGGCTCCAATTTCAAGGACCCTGTCAACGGTTACGCGAAGTTCATCGACGTTGGCTCCTACATCGATTTACATATTCTCGTCGAGCTGACCAAGAACATCGACGGCTTCCGCCTGAGCACGTACATGCACAAGGACCGCAACGGCAAGCTGACCATGGGTCCGGCCTGGGACTACAACCTCTCGCTCGGCAACGCGGATTACCTCGACGGCTGGCGACCGACCGGCTGGTATTTCAACCTGCTTGGCGACGGTGACTATCCCTACTGGCGCCGGCTCTTTGAGGACGTCTCATTCAAGCTGCAGTACGCGGACCGGTGGTTCGCCCTGCGACGGGATCTGTTTGCGATGAACCGGCTGATCGGCATGGTGGAGGACTATGCCACGCTGCTCGACGAGCCGGCGGCGAGGAACTTCGACCGCTGGCGGATCCTCGGGCAGTACGTCTGGCCGAACTGGTACATCGCCAAGACATTCCGCGAGGAGATCGCCTGGATGCAGCAATGGCTCATCAACCGGCTCGCCTGGATGGATGGCCAAATCGCGTCCGAGTTCGCGCCGGCGCCGCCCGTGTTCAGCCGGCAGGGGGGACATGTCGAGTCTGGGTTCCTGCTCGTCATAAGCGCTCCCGGGACGATTTACTACACGACGGACGGTTCGGACCCAAGGTTGCTCGTGGACCCATCCGCGATGACGACCGAGATGATTCTTGTCCCGGAGAACGCGCCGAAGCGCGTGCTCGTGCCATCGGGGGCAATCGATGAGGGTTGGCGAGGTGGCGCGGCGTTCTCCGATTCCGCATGGACGCTCGTGACCGGCGGCCCCGGCGGCGTCGGCTTCGAGCGGAGCACCGGTTTTGAGAATCTCATCAGCCTGGACCTGGGATCGCAGATGTATGGCTTGCAGACGAGCTGCTATATCCGGATTCCATTTTCCTTCTCGGGCAGCGTCTGGAACCTGGCGAAAGTGACGCTGAGGGTCCGCTACGACGATGGTTTCGTTGCGTACCTCAACGGGGTCGAGATTGCCCGGCGGAACTTTGCGGGCGACCCTGTGTGGAACTCGGCCGCCGGTGCATTGCACGACGACATCGATGCCGTGGATTTCGAGGAGATCGAGATCACCGGTTTTCGGGACATTCTCCACCGAGCCGACAACATATTGGCGATCCACGCGATGAACCAATCCTCGACCAGCTCGGACTTCCTGATCAGTGTGGAGTTGACGGCCAATGAAACCGCCGGCCAACAGGCGACTTCTGAGGTTCACACGTATACGGGGCCTGTCTCGCTCATGGGCAGCGCGCGGGTCATGGCGCGTTCGTTGAGCGGGGGCCGGTGGAGTGCCGTGAACGATGCGGTTTTCGCGGTCGGCCCTGTCGCCGCGAGCGTGCGGATCAGCGAGATCATGTATCATCCGGCCGACGCGGGCAATCCGAACGATCCGAACACGGAGTACGTCGAGCTGATGAACATCGGCGACCAGGCCGTGAACCTGAACCTGGTTCGATTCACCGACGGGATCGAGTTCACGTTCCCAAGGTTCGACCTTTCGCCGGCCGGGTATTGTCTCGTGGTCAAGGACCATGCGGCGTTCGAGGCGAAGTACGGCCCTGGCCTGCCCGTGGCGGGGCAATACGCCGGTAGTCTAAACAATGCCGGCGAGCGCATCGAGATCCAGGACGCCGCCGGCCGGACGATCCACGGCTTCAGCTACCGAGACGATTGGTACCGTCTGACCGACGGCGAGGGCTTCTCGCTGACCGTGATCGATCCCTACGCAGTCGATCCGAACGCCCTTGGCGAAAAGGGGGCCTGGCGTCCCAGCACACATCCCGGCGGCTCCCCCGGCGCCGGCGACTGATTGCCCCGGCCGATTCTCGACAAATCCGCTATCTTCTCGTGGAACAGGGTTTTGACAACCGGCCCCGGTGATTCTATCATTGCCGGTGCTTGGCTCCGGGCGGCGATGCGGCCGCGAGCCGGCTGCGACGAACCTGCTGGAGTCTGTTGTCATGGATCGAGAACACGATCATCGATATTGTGCGGGCATGGCCCAGCCCCGGGCCTGGCTAACCTTCCTGCTGCTGGTCCTGGCCGGCTTGCTTCTCCTTCGCGAGGCGAGATTCTGGCTCGGGAGTGTGTATTACACGGGGGCTGCGCCCCGGGCCGTGACCGCCCGTGGGGACCTGGCCGCCGCCGAGAAGAGCACGATCGATCTGTTCAAGACCGTCTCGCCCTCGGTGGTGTATATCACCAGCCTGACGGTGCAGCAGGATTTCTTCAGCTTTCGCGCGCTGGAGGTTCCCCAGGGCTCCGGCTCCGGCTTTATCTGGGATGAGCGTGGCTATATCGTGACGAACTACCACGTCATTGCCGAGGCGCGCGGGGCGCGGGTGACGCTGGCGGACCGCTCCACCTGGCCGGCGCAGTTCGTCGGGGCCGACCCGGACAAGGACCTCGCCGTGCTGAAGATCGATGCGCCGAAGAACCTGCTGCCGCCCATCCCCGTCGGAACGTCGTCCGATCTCCAGGTCGGCCAGAAGGTCTTCGCCATCGGCAACCCCTTCGGTCTGGATTGGACACTCACCAGCGGCATCGTGTCCGCGCTCGATCGA
>DCUI01000293.1 GCA_002327785.1 Phycisphaerales bacterium UBA2218 | reverse complement strand
GAACTGGTTGTAGAAGAGGCTGCCGTCCTTGCGGTAGTTGCGCAGGATGACCGTGACCGGCACATGGTCGCGCAGCGCTTCGCGGATGCGCTCGACTTCCGGTTGATCGCGATCGCGGCCCTGAAGGAAGCGGCAGTTGCGCCCCAGGATCTCGTCGCGCGCGTAGCCGGTTACGCGTTCGAAGGCCTTGTTGGCATACACGATCGGGTTGTCTGGCTGGTCCGGGTCCGACAGGGTGATTCCGTTGACGCATGCGTCCAGAATCTGCGACAGGACGAACGGGATGATGCCCGGGTCCTTCTCTACCGTGAATTCCATCGCCGTCTCCTATACACAAGTCAGCGTGTTCCGCGCGCCCCCGAGCGGATGAACGCATTGGCTCCAAGCCCTTACCGCCCGGCCCCGGCAGCACGCCTGCAGGTTACCGGGACCGGATCGTTCACGTGCAGGCCTCCCGGGCACGCTAGCTTTCGCGCTGACGCGCCTCGTACAGCTCCAGTTCGAGCAGGCCCTTGATATTGCGGACGGTCCGCTGCGCCCCTTCCTGCACGGCGACCCGAATCAGCTTCTCGAAGGGTCGCATGAAGAAGTCGAGTCGTGTCAGCTCGAACACAAACGTCAGCCGCGTTTGATCTCCCTCGGGCTCCATTCGGTAGTCGATGCGAAACTGATTGGTGCTCTCGGCGAAGCCAACCCCGTTCGGCGGCTCCAGGACGGTGACGCGAAACACGGTCTCGCTCTTCCGCCCTTGATCGACCCGCACCTGGCGCGCGCGCGAGCCGACCTGCAGGGGCCCTGGCGTGAGCAATTCCAGCCGTTTGACTTCAGGAGACCAGCGCCGGTAATTGCGCTCGAAGTCGACGACGACGAACGAAAAGACCTGCTGCGGTAGCGTCGCTATCAGAATGCTGGCTTGCGCCTTGACCACGGCAACTCCTCTTTGTCTGCTCGAGGGGGGTCGGGTCGAGGCACCACCCCCTGTAAGACAAGCGCGTCGGGCAAGCAGCCTGCCGGGCACAGCCGAAACAGGACCACATCAACCCGCCCGGGGACACGCCGGCGTAAGACCGCTCGGCGCAGGTGATGCGTCGTCGTTTGTTTGCCGAGCGTCCCCCGCATTCTAGTCCACGAATGCCGGGTCGTCCTTCAGGGCTCCGGCCGGTGCTCGCAGTAGGTGGCGAGTTTCGTCGCCGTCACGGCGTCGTCGCTTCGCACAGGGTGCAGTAGGCAAGGTTCGGAACCTGCGGGCCGTTCAGCTCCTGCTCGGCCACTCCAAGCTTGAGTCGACGGTGCGGTACCTGGGCATCGAGGTCGATGACGCCTTGGAAATCTCCGAGCAGATTGAGATCTGAACCCGGAGCGGCCGCCCGCCCGCCAAGCACCTTTTGCCGGCGGGCGGCTGCTTACGGTGCTGATGGTGAGAAGGTACTATCGGCCAGGAGCGGCCAATGGAATAGATCTTCGGTAAGCGGACTGTGAATACGGGCCGTTGAAGTGCCGGGCGGCTGCTGTCAGGTAAAGGCGTCAGGGTCCTGCATCCAGGCAGGAATGTCGCGTTGGCCGTGCAGTACGCGCCAGACATCGATGTGGTCCGGTCGTTCGACATAGAAAACGACGTAGGGGTAAGGTGATAGCGGCCACGAGCGCAGACCAGGAAGGTTCAACTCATGCCCATAGCGCGGCGAACCCGTACCGGGCTGACGAGCGATGTGGGTATAGCTCTGCTCCAGATTGTCAATAAAGCCGAGCGCAACAGATGAGGAAGCCTCTTCAAGATAGTAGGCTATCGCGTCGTCGACGTCCTGGTTGGCCTGCTCACGCGGAACGACAGGTTTGACCTTCACCCGTGAGAAGCTGACTTGGCAGCCCTGCGCACTCGGTCACGCAGACCCTCGAAGTAAGTGGAATCAGCTGGCGATGCCGGCGAGGTGGCTGCACCGACCAGCAGCACTCGACGCAGGTGCTGACGATCCTGATCCTTACGGATCAGTTCACGCACGTACTCGCTACTGGTGCTGTAGCCCCGTTCGCCCACCTGCTCATCCACGAAGGACTTCAGACTGTCGGGCAAGGAAATGTTCATCGTGCTCATAGGCGCAGAATAGCCGCCTTGGCAAAAATTGGCAAGATCGTGCCCCCGCCCTCGTCCCGTCAGTGGCGCTGAACGACCGCTTTCCTGCATTACCGATGACAGCAACGGTAGCGGGAATTGGAAGTCCAGGTAAGCGGCCATCCTCGTTGAATACGACCGTCTCAGACAACCTGCGCCCCATCTTTCACCCACAGACACGGCCGAGCAATCCAACTTGCACAGTGCGAAAGCCAATCGTCGAACAGACCCTCCGACGAGAGTCTTCCCAACGTCCTCCGGTGATGACTGCTGGAGGCTCGTGATTTATATCCGTACGGATATACTCCGGACATGAAGCTACTTCGGTTCCTCGGCGACTCCCTCAAATCCCTGCGGGAATTTCCCGAGGATGCCCGGCACGATGCCGGCTTCCAGCTTGATAAGGTGCAGCGCGGCGAGCAGCCGGACGACTTCAAGCCGATGCCCAGCATTGGCAAAGGTGTCGAGGAGCTTCGAGTGTGGGATGACTCGGGCACATACCGCGTGATCTATACCGCACGCCTGGCCGATGCCGTCTATGTGCTCCATGCTTTCCAGAAGAAGACGCAGGCCACGGCCAAGCGCGATGTGGAGCTCGCCCGGAAACGATACACCGACCTTACAGGAGGTGCCGAATGAGCAATGTCGAGACTTTCAGCAGCGTGTGGGACGCTGTTGCCGATACCCCCGCGCAAGCCGCCAACCTTCAAGTGCGGGCCGAGCTGATGCGGCAGATCGCCCAGATCGTCAATGCGGCCGGCTGGACGCAGGCCGAGGCGGCCGAGCACTGCGGCGTTACCCAGCCGCGCATCAATGACCTGCTGCGCGGACGCGTGTCGCGCTTTTCGCTCGATGCCCTGGTGAACATCGCAACCGCCCTTGGCCGGCGGGTCCATCTGGAACTCGAGGTGGCCTAAGAGTTCCTGCGCAGGCCGCGGCGTAAAGCAAGAACAATCCCTGACCGTCGAGAACACCCTCCTGCGGGAACCTTTCCCCCCTGGACATGAGTCCGACGGCGACCTCCGCCTAAAATGGCGGCTCACGTCTCCGTCTCCGCCTCCCGCTCCATGTCCGCCTCCGACACCCGCTACACCGCGATCGACGCCCCCGCCTCGATCGCCGACGCCATCCGCATCCGCGGTGCGCGCCAGAACAACCTGCGCAATCTGTCGCTCGACCTGGCGCTCAACCGCCTGACGGTCGTCACCGGCGTGTCCGGCTCGGGCAAGTCCTCGCTGGTGTTCGACACCCTGTATGCCGAGGGCCAGCGGCGCTACGTCGAGACCTTCTCGCCCTACGCGCGCCAGTTCCTCGACCGCATGGACAAGCCGCAGG
>DCUI01000156.1 GCA_002327785.1 Phycisphaerales bacterium UBA2218 | reverse complement strand
GGTCGAGAGGGGCTTCATGCCGGCCCGCTACCTTCAGGATGAGAACAACCTGCCGCTGAAGGCGTGGCGTGAGGGCGACGCGATGGTCGTTGAGAGTCCCGGCAAGGACCGCTGGAAACACAGCTGGAAGGGCCTCGACGCACGGCGTTGATCCGGCATTTTGCAGAAGCGACCACCGTGGCAAAGGGAGGCTGCGTATGACGCAAAGACACTGCTGTGACCGCGCCCGGTTCATTTCCATCGTGCTGATGCCGTCATTCTTCGCGGTTGTCCTCGCGAATTCGTTTCTCGCCGCGACAGCCTCCGCCGCCACTACACTCACAAGCTACTATGCACACAGGGCCGTCGAAGACGAGCACGGCGTGATCGCTCCCTGGCATCAAGGCTGGAACGGACCGCTTGACACCCGGCTGCGAATCGCGGTCGAAGTCCTCAAACGGTACCCTTGGGTCGACACGGACAAGGCCGTCCTGGCGGCGCCCGATTTCGTCTACAACTCCCATTGGAGCATCAAGGACGACGGGACCATTCTCATCCCGCCCACGAACGACTGGATGTGCGGCGACCTCGGCCAGCGGGCGTGGAGCATCATTCAGGGACTCACCGCCTACTACCAGTACAGCGGAGATCCGATCGCCTTCGTGTACATCCCGCTGACCGTCGATTACATCCTCGATTACGCCCAGACGCCGGCTGACCACGATTGGCCTGCCTTCCCGATCAGCACACCGACCGCGGGAAAGGTCTATGGGCGATGCGATCCTGCCGCAAGGACCCAGCTTGACCTGTGCGCCCTCGTGGGAAGAGAGGTCGCTCGCGCCTATAAGCTCACGTCCAATCCAAGGTATCTCGAAGCCGCGAAGCACTGGGCCGATGTCTTTGCCGAGAAATGCAGCTTCGACCCGACGATGCCGCCATGGAACCGATACACGCATCCCGAGGTCGTGGGCTGGTCCGATGAACTGACCGGGACCACCACGATGATCTGCGAGTTCCTCGATGCGGTCATTGCGCTTGGCTACACCGGCAAGGACAGGGCCATCGTGAGGGCGCGCGACGCCGGAATACGGTACGTCCGCGACCAGATGCTCCCTCGCTGGCTCGAAAACGACACGTGGGGACGACAGTACTGGGACTGGGACAACCCGGTCATTTGTGGCATCGTCTCGATGTGCGGCGACTACATCATGGCCAATCCCGACGCCTTTGGGAATTGGAGGACGGACCTGCGGAACATGCTGACGCTCATCATGAACCGCAACGGCGCCGACCCGGGTTCCATGGGCGATGTCTACAGCGGCGCCTGGGCCTGGCCCGAATCCTGCACTTGCTGTGGGATCTCCCTGTCCTACAATCAGTACACCGCCGGCCCAACACTGCTCCGATACGCCGTCCTTGCGGAGGACGACCTCCTGTACGAGATCGGGCGAAGAATGATGATGATGGCGACGTATGACAGCCACGAGAATGGCGTCGTATGGGACGGCCTGACCGGCAAAGCCGTCGCCACGGGCGAATGGTCCAACCTCGCTCATCCCTGGCCCCTCTGCCAGACGCTCGAAGCCCTGAAATGGACGCCGGGACTGTTCGGCCCCAAGAGGGAGAATCACATCTTCAGAAGCTCATCGGTTGTCAACTCCGTTGTCCATGAGAAAAACAGGATCACGTACTCGACCTTCGATGCCCCGCACAAAACCATCGACGTGCTGAGGCTGGCGTTCGAGCCCGTCTCCGTCACTGCCGAGGGCAAGCCCCTGCCGCAGCGGCCCAACCTCCGATCAAACGGCTTCACCGTGCAAAAACTTCCGCACGGAGACTGCCTTGTCGAGATCAGGCATGACGGCGCCGTCAAGGTGGTCGTCGCGGGAGAGAATGATCCGCAACAACAGATTGACGATGCCAACCTGGTCTACAAGGGCAACTGGCGCATAACGGAGCGAGCGGAGGCCGTGGCCCGTGCCCTGCATGTCACATCCGAAGAGAACGCGTCGATGACGTTCTCCTTCACCGGCAACCAGGTTCGTCTCGTCGGAAGCGTGGATCCCGACGGCGGACTTGCGGACGTCCATATCGATGGCCGCAAGCAGCTCACCCTCATCGACTGCTGGAATCCGCAGCCTCGCCACAGACAACTGCTGTACAACCTGAACGGCCTGAGAAATGGAAAGCACGAAATCAAGATCGTCGCCCACGGCCACGGCAATCCCATCTCGAGCGGCGCCAATATCTATATCGAAGCCCTCCAATACTCCGATGCCACCGCGGATACCGACTTTGGCCGGGGCTCAGGCCCCGTCGGCGCACAGCGTATGATCTTCGGATACCCTGAGCGGCACGACTACGTCGATACAAAGGGGAATGCATGGAAACCGGCCACCGAATGGATCATCCGGACCGGGTATGGCACCGACACCGTCAAGGAATCCTGGTGGACCGAGCGAAGGAGCATGCACATCGCCGATACGGACGACGACGAGTTGTATCGCTACGGCGTCCACGGCAAGGAATTCTGGGCTAACCTGACCGTCGGGCCGGGCACGTACTACGCTACGCTCAAGTTCGCCGAGACGCCTCTGCACACGTTCCTCGAAAGAGACAAGAACGGCGGTCGAATCACTCATACCATGGACATTCTCATCAACGGCAGGAAAGTCGTCGGCGGGATGAACGTTGCCAAAGCTGCGGGGGGCCTGTTCAAAGCCCTCGATCGCACCTTCACCGACATCGAACCCAAGAACGGGATCATAGAGATCCGGTTCGTGGGCTGCGACAAACAGGAGGCGATGATCCAGGCCATCGAGATCGGCCCCATGTCGGAGCGCCCGAGCCGATAGCATAACGGCACTGCCTCGGACGTCCTTGAGGGAGTGGAGAACGTGATTCGACGCGGCTTTCTCAGCGCGAGCGGCGAGAGTGACAATTTCGCCCTGGTGCGCTTGCCTGCGGAAGGCAAACAGCATACAATTCGCGATATCGTCGTGCTCGTGAAGGGATGAAGACCGATCGAATCTGGTGGATAGTGGGAATCCATATCGACAAAGGAGGTTCACCCATGGTGCAAGAAATGAAGTTCAACGTGATCGCCCTGCTTGTGGTTTCGCTACTGTTGCCGGCCGTGGCCCCAAGGGCCTGGGCCCAGGGACTTGACTCCCTGATGAAGGTCCAGCCGGGGCGGGCACGGGCGGTCACTTCGACCGATCCGAGCTTCACGGGAAACGCGGACCGAACCAGGTACGTCACGCCGGGCGAGACTAAAGTTCTGGCGGACATCGAAGGGCCCGGCGTCATCCGACACATCTGGCTGACCTTCAATGAAGCCCGGCCGAACTGGCTCGAGGCCGGGGGCTCGGCCGCCCCGAACGAGATCGTCATCCGCATGTACTGGGACGATGCGAAGGAGCCCGCCGTCGAAGCGCCCATCGGTGATTTCTTCGGCGCGGGATTCGGCCGCCGCCTGGAGATCCAGTCGGTCCCGGTCCAGGTCGAGGGCGGCGACGGCTACAACTGCTACTGGGCCATGCCGTTCTTCAAGCGGGGTCTGATCACGGTCACCAATGAGGGAGAAAAGAACGTGCGAAGTTTCTACTACCATATCGATTACACCGAAGAGAGCAGTCTCCCCACAGAAACCGCCTACTTCTGTGCCCAGTACAATCAGGCGTTTCCGGAGAAGCTGGGGCAGGACCACCTTATTGCCGACGTACAAGGGCAGGGCCACTACGTCGGGACCGTGATGTCCGTCCGCTCCCGGAGCCCCTTCTGGTTCGGCGAAGGCGATGCCCGATTCTACATCGACGGCGAGGCGAAGCCGTCGATCCAGGGCACCGGCACCGAAGACTACTTCCTCATGGCCTGGGGGCTCAACCCCACCTCATTCCCCTACTACGGCTGCAACTACATGAGTTCGGACTTCGAGGATTTGGGCACAGAGTATTGCCTGTACCGCTGGCACATCCTCGACCCTGTCCGGTTCAGAAAGTCACTGCGATTTGAGATCGAGCACACCGGCTGGATCACAGGAGACGAGACTGAAAGCGGCAAAACCGAGGGCCACGTCGAGCGCGAGGACGACATCGCCACCGTCGCGTTCTGGTATCAGGTGGGCCAGCCCCGCCGCTTCACGACCCTGCCGCCGCTGGCCGAACGCCTTCTACCGAACATTGACATCATCATCGAAGGCAAGACTCTGCTCGCGACGGCCAAGCACTCGCCCGGCCTGCTCGAACTGCAGAAGGGATACGACTGGACGGGCGAAGGACAGGTCCTGTTCAGACCCGTGTCGGACGACCCCGTCCTCGAAGTCGATTTCAACGTCGAGAGGGAACAATACCGTGGCCTCATGCTGCGCATGACCTATGGCGAGGAGTACGGCACTTACAGGATCTTCCTCGACGGCAAGAACATCCGCCAGCCCGAGGACTACATGGCCGGAGAGAAGATCGAGGACTACGATTTCTATGCCAAGAGCATCCAGGTCAAAGACCACTACCTGGGGAGCTTCAAGCTGACGCCCGGCAAGCACACGGTGCGATTCGAGTGCGTGGGTCGCAATCCGTTCTCGAAGGGCCGCCATTTGGGCCTCGATTCCGTCCGGCTCCGCGAACGGTGGGACCGAAAGAGAAAACTCCTGTCCTCCCTCCCTTCCATTTCAGGAGAGGGATTGGAGCTTCCGGCGTCCTGATCCGTGTGCTCCGTTCGACCTTTCTTCGTACGAGGTGGATTCTCTGAGAGCGTGTGAGCAAAAGCAAAGGAGAAACCGGCATGGTGTCTGCCCTTTTGAAAGCGTATTTTCTTCTCGTGGTGGTGATCTTTTCGAGCGGGCCGGCGAGCCAAGCCGCTGAGCCACAGTCGGTGAGCATCCTCTCACCCGACGGGAAGAACACGATCACCGTGGCATTCCCCGAAGAAGGCGAGAAAAGCCTTCCGACGTTCAGCGTCGCTCGTGCCGGGCGGACGGTCATCGAGCCCTCGGCACTGGACATCATCCTGGCGGAGAGCAGGTCGCTGGCCCAAGGGGCTCGACTCCTCACGGTCCGGGAGGAACGCATGGACGACACGTTTAGCCTGCCGTGGGGCAAGAGCCGTCTCGTCCGGAACCGATGCTCTCTGGCCTTTCTGCGTTTGAAGAGCGGCGAGGGCATCCTCTGGGATCTGGAGCTGCGCGCCTACGATGACGGGGTGGCCTTCCGCTATGGGTTTCCGGAACAAGATGGGCTGCGCGATTTCGCCCTCGCGCGAGACGCGACGGAGTTCCGGCTCAGTGACAATCCCTCCATTCTGTTCACGACGGCGCCGAATTTCACCAGTCCCCACGAGTATCCGTACCAGCACAAGCCGTATTTCGAGCTTCCAACGAAGACGTTGATCGATATGCCGCTACTGGCGGTGTGGCCCGGCGGGTCTTCCGCCGTCTTGACGGAGGCGCGCGTGCGAGATTTCCCCGGTATGTATCTCGAACGAGCCCCTGGTGCACAGTCGCCCATCCTTCGGGCGCATCTCTCGCCACTGCCGGCCCGGCCCGCGATCTGCGCCGCCGGCCCGACTCCGCACTTCAGTCCCTGGCGAGTCGTGCTCCTGGCGGACAAAGCCGGCCTGCATCTGGAGAGCAACTTGCTGCTGTGCCTGAACGATCCGCCACAGGGCGACTTCTCCTGGCTCCGACCCGGCAAGAGCACCTGGCACTGGTGGAATGGGACAGCGCAAGAAGGGCTGCCGTTCCGCTGCGGCATGAACTACGAAACCCACAAGCACTACATCGACTTCTGCGCTCTCCACGGCATCGCCTATCATGCCATCGTGGCCGACGACAAGCCCTGGTATCAACAGTCCCTGGTCAGTTTCGGTCCGGGACCCGACACCGACATCTTGAAACCGCGCGAAGAACTGGAACTGCCGAGAATCCTGGAATACGCCAGGCAACAGGGTGTCGGGATCCGGCTCTGGGTCCATTGGCTGCCTTTGAATGAGCGACTGGAAGAGGCTTTCACCTGCTATGAACAATGGGGAATCCGGGGGCTGATGGTCGATTTCCTCGACCGGGACGACCAGGAAATGGTGCAGTTCTGCGAGCGAGTCCTACAATCGGCGGCCCGACACAAGCTCCATATTCAATTCCACGGCTCCTACAAGCCGAGCGGCGAACAGCGGACCTTCCCCAATCTCTTCAACCGGGAAGGCGTGTTGAACCTCGAGTATCTCAAGTGGACCGACCGGTGCACGCCGGGGCACAACGTCAACGTCGCCTACACGCGCTCGCTGGCCGGCCCCACGGACTACCACCTGGGAGGGTTCCGCGCCGTCCCGGCGGCGCAGTTCAAGCCCCGCAATGAAAACCCGGTCGTCCTCGGCACACGATGCCACCACCTGGCGCTGTACGTCGTGTATGAAAACCCGATGCCGATGGTCTGCGACACGCCGTCCGCTTACGAAGGACAGCCGAGCTTCGAATTCCTGGCGGAAGTTCCCACAACCTGGGACGAAACACGTTTTCTGGCGGGCGAGGCAGGCCAGTTCGTGGTCGTCGCCCGGCGCAACGACAAGACCTGGCATCTCGGCGGGATCACGAACGACGACGCCCGCGAACTCACCATTCCGCTCGACATCCTGGGACCCGGTGAATACGAAGCCAAGGTGTTCGTCGATGGCTCTCCGGGCGGGGAAGAGCCCAACGCGGTTCGCATCGAACGCCGGACCGTCACGGCCGGCACGGCTCTCAAGGTCGCCGTGGCTTCGGGGGGAGGGTTCGTTGCAGTGATCCATCCGAAACCCGAGGGCGGCATTGTGGCCGCCGACGGAATCAGCGTCAGGAGTCTGCTCCGCGAGATGGTGGATTTTGAGAATCTGGCCCGGCGGCCCGAACCGTTCTTCAAGCAGGCCATGGCCAGCAGCTACGATCGCAAGAGCCACGAAGGCGGCGACGCGTGGTTCGACAACTACGACGTGGGGCAATACGTCCGCACAGAGACGAACGACGGCCGCAAAGAGCACGTGCTTGCCGATCTGAAGGGACCCGGCGCAATCACCCGGTTCTGGTCCGCCAATCCCACGAACACGAATGTCACGCGATTCTATTTCGACGGCGAGACACAGCCGCGGATCGAGGTCCCTCTGTCGGCCCTATTCAATGGGCAGACTGAGCCGTTCGGCCAGGACTTCTCGTACATCAGCGGAACGGGCGGCAACCTGTATTACCCGATTCCATACGGCTCTTCGCTCAAGATCACCATCGAGGAAAAGGATAGACCGCTGAGGCTCTATTACGAGATCGGCCACCGCACGTATCCGGCCGGCACGGCGGTGGAAACATTCGATCCGCGGAAGGCGGACTCATGGGAAGGCGTGCAGATCCAAGTTGCCCATGCAATGCACCGTCCGGAGCCGGCTCCGGCGCCGCAGGGGTCTCAGTGGATCAGCCAACGTCTGACGATCCCTCCCGGCCAGACCCGTAGCTTGCCCGCCGTGTTGGGCGAGAAGGCCGTCTATAGCTGGTCCGCCCGTGTGCTGGATACGAAGGACAGCCTCATCTGGGACGATCCTCACCAGGCTCACAACGCATATCGTTTCCTCATTCTGGGCATCCGTTTCGATGGCCAGGACAGCATTGAGACCCCGCTGGGCGACTTCTTCGGCTCGGGGCCCGGCGTGAATCCCTATGAGAACCTGTTCTTCACCGTCGATGCGAGCGGATGGATGACCAGCCGGCTGCTGATGCCGTTCCAAGAGTCGATGATCCTGAGCCTGACCAATGCGGGCCGAATCCCCTACACCGTGGAGATGAGCCTGTGCGTGGCACAGTACCCCTTCACGGACCGTAGCTATCACCTGCGCGCCCAGTGGGGCACGCTCACCCGCCAGAGCTGGCCTCCGTTCGACACAAGTTTCCTGGATACGACCGGTGAAGGCAAGGTCGTCGGATCGGTGTATCAGCTCGCCAATCCTGTGCTCATCTGGTGGGGCGAAGGCGATCAGAAAATCTCCATCGACAAAGAGTCATTCCCGAGCACATTCGGGACCGGGACCGAGGATGACTATGGCTTCGCGTATGGCTACAATGGACCGTTCACCCGTCCCTATCATGCCCAGACACGCGTCGACGGTCCGGCGAGCGGCGGGCACATCAGCCTGAACCGCTGGTACGTGCTCGATGCGCTCCCATACCGCAAGGCCGTTCGGTTTGATCAGGAGATATGGCACTGGATGCCGTGCGAGCCGACGTGGGCGCACGTCATCTACTGGTATACCAAACCGGGCACGCCGGGACCGCTGGCGGTCGATCCCAGGACGCTCGCGCCCGTAGACCTCGGGATTCGCCAGAACATGCTCGATCCGCTGGAGGGCGAGCTGCTCGCGTTCGAGACATCGGGGGGAACAGCCGAGAAACAGCGCCTCGCCAACTGCTCTCGGGCCGAACATCTCGTCTGGCATGACGCCAGGCCCGGCGACCGGCTGACGGTCCATTTCCCGGCGCTGCAGGCGGGACGCTATTCAATCGAGCTGAACCTCTGCATGTCGCCGGACTACGGCCGGCAGAGGCTTTCGGTCAACGGCGTCGCCGTGGATCAGGTGATCGACTGCTATTCGCCCAAGCTGTATTGGCTGCACCCGAAACTCGGCGTGTTTGACCTCAAGGAAGGAGACAATACGCTGGAGGTCGAGGCGCTGGAACCGAATCCGCAGGCATCGTCGAAGAGCCTGTTCGGTCTCGACTATATCTTTCTCATCCGGCAATGAGAGAGCGGTCCCGTGAGTGTTCTCACTTCGGGGCCTCTGCTTCCGGCGGCTTCCTGGAGGACTTGAGCAGATCCTTGGTGCGCCGGTCTAGCGACTCGATCGACTGATGCTCGAAGCCCGCCGGGGCGTCCTGGTACCAGTAGAAGACGGTTGCGTAGTCCACCCAGCAGCCGCCCTCCAGCTTGCGACGCCGAATGGGCTCCAGCCATTGGGGGTTCTTCCAGAACTCATGCGTCCAGTCAATCGACCACTTCAATTCCTTCGCGAATCGAAGGGGCATGTGGTCGTGGAAGCGATAGATGGACAGCAGGTTCAGGTCACCCGTTTTGACCAGAGGCATGCCCGCCCGACAGCCGGCAAAGGGACTCTGAAATCCCCAACTGAAAGTGAATGAATCCTCCGACCCCAGATAGTCCAGCCTTCGTTCCTGGCGGTCGATATCCACCTCGTTGTTGCCCTCCATCACGAAATGGAAGTTCTTGAAGAGGGGTTCGTCGGTGACCACGGTGAACTGCCGCCCCAGAAGGTGCCCGGTCCCTTTGGCGTGGAAGAACGTGACACGCGTGTCGCCGGTGAGTTGAAACGCCCGGCGCTGGTATGTCGCATGGAAATAACCCAGATCAGGATTCCATCGTTTCAGGGGCTCCCATTCCACGTAGCTGTAGTTGTCCAGGTCGATTTCGGTCTCGTTGCGCAGCACGACCTTGGCGCCCACCTTGAAGGGCATGGGGATATAGGCGTTGTAGCTGCCGGGAGCGCATTCGATCAGAGGCGTGGTGAAATCCATGCTCTTGCCGTTGCAGCCGTCGCCGAAGAAGTCGCCCAGCGGGCACTGGACCGCCGGCTGCTCGTTGCCGTCGAAGTAGATCAGGAGCACTACGCCGCGTGTGGAAATGTCAGGCTTGTAGTGCCTCGTCGTGTGAATGTGCCGGATCACACCCGGCCCCTTCAAATCGGCTATGACGATGCTTCGATGGAGGTCCAGGGTCTCCATATCCCTGTAGCGGTCGGCTTCCCACCCCCCGTTGCTGAAGCTCGTCTCGATGTCCTTCTTGATGAGAGGCAGGCTCGTCGTCTCGTCGCTCGTCGCCGACAGAGCGGGCCGGACCGAAATCGATGTCATCACCGCCGCGATGGCCATGCACACGATATGCGTTCCCATAGTGACCCCCTTTCCTCATGGATCGCTTCTTCATTTCGTGGTGGAGATTCCCAACTCGGCGGCCAGACTCCGCCGGTACTTGTCCAGATTGAGTGTGCCTCCTTCGCTCAGCCGCGTTATGCCGCCGGCGCCAAGTGTTTGGAGATAGGATTCAAACCGCTTGAGCGCAAGCACCTTGAGATCATTGTCCAGCGGCAGCCTTCCCGCCACCTCGGCTCTGGCGCGCTCCACAATCGCGTAATCCACGCTCACCCGCGAGATTTGAACGCGTTTCAAAATCTCCGGATCGTTCGCCGCTTTCCGTTCCGCTTCCTCCCAAAGATCGTTTGCCTTCAACAGCAGATCGTCGGCCACATGCGAGCTGGAAGGTGGCGTTCCAATGTTCACGTGGATATTCTCCTTCTGCGCCCGGCTGTGGAGAAGATCGAGATAGTCGCGGACCTCCTTCGCTGCAGGGCCATAGTAGGCGTCCAGAAACTCGCTCGTCGCGGCGCCTTCGTCGTAATCGGGATTCCAGAGGGATTTCGCCGTCAAATAGCCGCCCAACGCGGCCAGTTCGCTGTTCGGCGTGTCGTACGTGTCTTCCTCGAAAATACCTGTGACACCGTGCTTGACAAAGTACCGGATGTTGTCCCGCCGCACTCGCTGGTTGGGGAATGGAAGCAGATAGTGCGAAAAGTCCGTGGTGTAATCCCAAATCCAGAGCCGGGCGCCGGTTCTTGACCATGCCTCCAAATCCTCGCGGAATGCGCGGTTCGCCTCGCTGTCGCAAGTCGCCAGAGGGTGGGAGAAGCAACACTCGACGGAGCAGAGACATACCACGACGTTCTCCCTGGGCCGGAGGGTCTTGGGCGGTTTGCGCGTCCAGCGGTACGCCAGGGTTTCGACGGTGTTCTGAGGGAATTCGCGCTCCACGGCTTCGGCCACGCGATTGACCAGCGCCAGCACCGGAGCCATTTGCGACTCCTGTTCGCGGGCCAGTCTCTGGCAGTTCTCGCACTCGCAATAATTGGGGGATTCCGGATAGGTATCGCTTTGCGAGACGGAAAAGACATGAGCATTGGGGTTGGCTCTCATTCCCGCCAGAACCGCCTCGGTGCACAGCCGGATGACATCTTCGTTCGTGCAACAGAGCTGGCCGTAATGGTCGTCGCGGAGGCGCTTGCCGTTCACGAGAGAAAAATACTCCGGGTGGGCGTCGAAATACGTTGCCGGCGGAATGAGGGCATAAAACGTGTGCGCCAAGGAAGTGATGCCGAGTTTGCCGCCATGTTTCTCCTCCAAGCGGGCGGTTTGCGAATTCGAGCGGTTGCGAGCGGCCCAATCGCCGTCGAAACAATCGAACGTGAATACGTCGCGGTACTCCAGCACCGGGATTTGGCGGTCGTCCAGGGGTGAGATTCTCAGTGCCGTGACACGTGGGATGTGACTAACCTCGGGCGTGAACCACCGGCATCCCAGATGATCCTCCAGCAGCCCGTATACGCCGTAAAGAGCGCCGCGCTGAGGTCCCCCGGCGATAATCAGACGTTTGCCCACGGTTTTCAGGTGGTAGCCTTCCTCACCGAGGGATGGGATATCGAGGAAAATGTCCGCCTGTGTGAGATGGGCGTTGGCGCCCAGGAGAATCTCCTTCTCAGTCAACGGCTCGTGGTCGGAGACGATAGGCAGTCTGGCGCCGGTCATCTGGGCGAGGAATATTTGCAGCTCCTGCGCTCCGTGCCGGATCGAAGGCGAAGCGTTTTCTGTGATCACGATCCGATACTCCGTTTCGCCGTTCTCCGCCAGCAGAAGTCCCTCCGCTGGGGCGATCGAAGCGTGCAAGGCACACGCGATTTGCATCAGAACAATCGCCCCGGCCGCGAAGAGAGGCTTGCTCTGGGGCAAACCAGGATTCAGTGTTTGCATGGTATTGCCTCCGTTACTGAGTTCTCTTTAGTGTCACCGGTCCCAGGAGACCAGACTCGAGCAGCGGCGTATCCTTCTCGAACGGATTCCACGTCGTCCAGGTCAGCCGTTTCTCTGCCGGCAGAGATTGGTCGCCGATCAAGCGGTTGGGCCAAAGGTTTACCACGGTGATCTCCAGATGGTTGTCCTTTGCCTTGACGATTCCAGTGACGTCCACGCTCCACGGCGCGCACCACACCACGCCCAAGTCTCGTCCATTCAGTCGGACCTGCGCGAGGTTTTTCACGACGCCCAAATCCAAATAGAGGCCTTGGGCGCTCGGCGCCTGGGGCAGATCGAAGGTCTTGCGGTAGGTCGCAGCGCCGGAGTAGTACCTGATGCCGTCTTCGGGCCGTTTGCTCCAATCTTCGAGCGTCTGGAACGCGACCTTCTCCGGGCCACCCCACTTGGTATCGAACGAGACTTCCCACGGACCCGCCAGTTCCATCATCTTCTCCCTCGCCGGGAAGTTCCGGCCGGATCTCTCTGCTTCGCTCGCTGGTTTGCGGAAGACAACGAAGAACGATTGTGCAGGCTCGAAACGCACAGGTACAGTGGTGCGTCCGTCTTTCGCGGTGAATTCCGGCAGGCCACGCCTTTCACCGGTCAGCGGGTCCCAGAGTTCCGGGGCCTTGTCAGAGACGCGGAAGATGCAGTCCGCGTCCACCATGCGGTCCTCGCGATTCGCGACGAAATAGATGTCGGTCTTGCCCATCCGTCTGTGGATGTAGCGGATGGGCCCGTCCGACTCGAAGTCCGGCGGCACCCCCATCGCGGCGAGGACTTCGGCGACCCCACCGAACTCACAATAGAACTCCGACTGCGACGCCGGCCTGCCGACCGCGCCCCAGGGAGCCATGCCGAGCGGACCCAACTCCGCCGCCGCAGCCCAGGCACTCGACGACGCGGCATCCCCAGCCCATGAACCCTGGACGGTCCTCGCGGTTTGCCACGTGCGGTCCGTGATTATTTCAACGATGCCATGATCGCGGACCTTGACGACCAGCGTGGCGATCAGACCGGCGGGGTTCGGCGCGGCGCCGCCGTTTTGTGCCGCGACAGCTACAATATTCACACCCGGCGTGAGCAATTCCTTGACGTCGAATTCGTAGACCTGGTGAAAGTTGTCCCCCGTGCCCACCCGGTGGCCGTTGATCCACAATTCAAAGGCATTGTCGGCCGTCAGGAGCATGCGGGCGGATTCCACGGTCGCATCGCCTTCCAGAGTCCACACGCGGCGAAAGAATCGCTTGCCCACCGGCGCGCTCTGTGCGGGATTGCCCTCGTTGTGCCAAATCCATCTGGCCTGCTTCAGAAAGTTCTCGGGCGGCTCGGGAGTTTCCTCAATGCGGGCGTGCGACCAGACGACGCGGCCTTTGCCGTAAGCGTGCTCCCGGACGGTCCTCCCGTCACAATCGGCCCACAGCTCACCGGCAAGCTCATCCACCTCGTCATCGCACTTCGGAAAGCCGCTGAGGCTCGGGGAACTCAACGGCCGAGGTCCGACGACCGTCGCGCCGGCCGCCGCGAGTTGCTTGATCTTGCGGAGCAGGGCCGGCGTCATGGTTCGCAACTCCGGCAGGACCAGGACGCGGTAGCTCATGCCATCGGGCAACAGAAGCCGGCCGTCTCTCACCGACATGCGAGTGAGCAGCACCTCCGGCGTGCAGCCGTCGAAATTGTAGCCGAGACGCTCCGGAGGATTGCCGCGGGTGGCGGAAGCCGGCGGACGAAAGACCTGCGGCGACGCCTCCGGCTTCAGGAAGCATACATCCGCCACGAACAGCCCCTGCTGCAGCATGAACTGGCATCGCGCCAGGTACTCGATCCATGCCCTCGACATCTCCCACCACGTCTGGGTGCGTTCGTAGTGAATGCCGTATGGACCCATCGTCATGCCGGGGCTGCGGTCGAGCCATGGCTGATGGGCGTAGCGGTGGAACACGAAGCGGTTGATCCCGGCGCAGAAGGCCCAGTCGCCGAGCGCTTTCAGCGATGCTGGGTACGTCAGCCACCGCTCGCCGTCGCCGGACGTGAAGGCCTCTGCCTGAACGATCTGCTTTCCATACGTGTGGGCGATAGAGCTCGCTTCCGTGCAACTGAACCACGTGCCGAACGTGTCCCACCAGAACTCTCCCATCGGCACGTCGGCGCGGGCCCCGTACGTCATGTCGTCACAGGGCGTCTGGTCATACGGCTCGATGGACAGCCCCAGGCCATGTCGATGGGCCAGTTCGGCCAGGTAGCTCGCGTGGTTCTCGGTAATCAGCTCCAATATCGTCTGCCGCACGTCCCACAAGAACCGCTCCGATGTCTCCAGGCTCTCCACGACTCGCCCGGTCATCACCGGCAGGTAGCACAGCAAATCGTAGCCGCGACGCCGCCGGAACTCGTCCCGGAACCGGGCCGTCCAGTTCTGCGGTCCCATCTCCCAACTGTCGATGTGCAGCGAGACGAGCGACTTGCCGGTCAGCGGTCCGATGTCGCTCATCAGCTTGCCGAGGAATTCGTTGAAGTGCGCCTCCAGTGCGGTCTTGTCGAATTTGTCGCATTCCAGCCCCAATCCCGGCTCCGGCGCCGGACGCGTGGTGGCCCCTGTGCTGGTATGGCCGAAGCGAAGCACCGTCCATGGGCCCGCAGGCGCCTCCCAGACAAGCCGGCCGGTCTCATCCATCCGGCCGGTCAGATTGACGATGTGATCTATCGGAATCACCTGCTCCGGCGACAGCTCGGGGTACTTCTCCGGCAGTGGGATCAACGCCTTCACGCCCGGCTGCGATGAATACCAGCCGCGATGATGAACCGCTTTTTCCTGGATGTCCTCAATGCGATACGGCTTCGCCGGCGTTGGAAACGCCAGCACCGCCACGTCGCGGTAGAACCCCGCCACCGTCTCGGGCTTTGGCAACATCCCGTCAAACCGCTGCGGTCCCGTAAGGTCCGTCTCACTCGACACGAGCTTCTGCATCGACTGCTCCGGCCTGACCCACGGCCCCCCGCTGCCGGTCCAGCCCGGACTGGCAGGCATCGTTATGACCAACCCCAGACGGGCGGCCTCCTCGTTGGCGTGTTTGAACAGCTCCCGCCATGGGGGGCTCATGAACTTCACCGGCCCCTTGGGAATGCCGACATCGACCTCCATGAACAGCAGACCCCTCATGCCGACGCGCTGGATGGCCTCGAAGTCGGCGGTAATCCCCTCGCGGTCGAGATTGCCGTCCATGACGAACCAATACGTCCAGGGCCGGGCCGAATCCGGCGGTGTGACAAACTGTTCGACCAGTTCGTCACCAAGCGATGCACTCGTTTCGATCGCCAACAGGATGCCCAGCAGGAGCAGGCCGGCCAGGGCAGGGCTCGCCCCACCGAGCCGGTTCGGCGGGCCGAGCTCCGCCCCATCTTCGTTACGCCACGGTTGGTTCATTTGTCCGACACCTCCCATAATGAGTTGCCTTGCGAACTCACCCAAAACGGACTATCACGAAGTCTACCTGATTCGCTCGAAGATCAACTCGACGGCGTCGAATCCCAGGCCCGTCGAACGCTCATCTTTGCCGACGAGGACGATGAACACGGCGTTGTCGCCTTCGACCATGTCCAGAACGCCCAGGGGCAGAAGATCGCCGGCGCGCCGCTCCTCGGCGTACAGGTTCACCGGCTCGGCGACGGGACTGTCATGCTGAAACATCTGGACGATCCCCAGGTCGGGGCCGTAGAGGGCCTTGAGCCCGACTTGATAACGTCCATCAGCGGGCATCTCACAAAGGAACGAGACATGGTGCGGGCCGAAGACATCCCGGCCGGTTGCCCTGAACGCCAGATGCCGCACATGGCGGTTTCCGATCGTCGCGACCTGCTTGGAGAGCGTTGCGTTCCGGAGCGAGAACGTGCGCACCGGGACGTTCCATCCGGGCACGAAGACGATCCTCTCCGGGGCCGAGACCCTGCGGTCGGCCGCGGCGGGTACAAAGGAATCAACGGTGGGCAGCTCCAAGGAGTAGAAGTACGTCACGCTCGTGTAGTCCGTCGGGATCTTGTTTCCGGCCGGACCGTGCTCAATCGTGAAATCAATGCTCTCCTTGTAGGAATAGGCGTCGGCGATCATCCAGCGATACCCGCCGGTTCGCCCCAGGTACTTCTTGTACTCCAGACATCCGGTGAGGGGAAGCGACACCCGGTTCTCCCAGCGGCCCGGCACATCGTACCACCCCCCGTTGAACGTTTCTTCCGAGCCCGTCCCGCGGGCCACGGATTGCCCATCGATGATGGCCAGGTCGTCCCCCTCGAAGAAACCCGTTTGGCCGGCTTCGAGGCCTTGAGCTTGCAGGATCAGACCGACCACGTGTCCCTGACCGGTCGTCTTCAAAAAGGTATATGGTTCGCCCTCGCGCGTGGGATTCTCACGATGCCAATGCGCGTAGAACCGCCCTTCGTCGGCGGCCTTGCCAAGGGGCGCCAGCGCGACGTCGGCCTGAACCTCGATCCCCGGCCCGGACGCCTGTTCGGAGACAAGCTCGATCCGGGCTGATCGCTCGAAGGGCATAGGCAGATAGACGTAGTTCACGCCGGCCGAGGTGCCGAGCAAGAGCGAGCGGACCGCGGGCTCTCCGAAGCTGTATCCGAAGAAGTCCCCTATCGGGCAGGCCACGGCCGGGGTCTTGTCCCCGTTCCAATACATTCGGATGAGGATATCCCTTTCCTGGCCGGCGAAGGCAGCGGCGGGACTGAGCTTCAAACCCACGATTCGGCCCGGGCGCGTCGCGTCGAACAACGTGACCGACTGGCCCGGCATCAGGGTCTGACGGCAGGTCTGTGTTTCGATTCGGACTGCTTTGGGGACGAGATGGGAAGAGATGTCGGACCCGGCCGAGCGGAGAATTCTCCGTATCTCATTCACGTAGCGGAGAAAGGCAGCCGAGGGAGGGTCCTCATAGGTCGCGATCTGCGTGTCCTGGGGATACCTGGCATAGTTGATCTGAAAGAAATGAACGATTTCGGTCTGCACAACGATCTTGCAGGATCGCTGGAACGCCAGCGGGACGTAGCTATAGCGGCCGCCGGCTTCCGTACCGACCAGAGGAGCCAGAAAAGGCGTATGGGCGCCCGCAAAGACCTCGGCCAGGGCCATTCGGATACGGGGTGATGTCTCGCCGTCGAAATAGAACTGGAGGATGCCGTCGGTCGGTTTGGACATGTGGAAGCGAGTGATGACGCCGGGACCTTCCAGATCGGCAATGACCAGCCCCCCTTCCTCCTTCCGAATGAACGAGTGCTTGCCGCTGAAACCGTCATCATTGTCTCCGGTGGGGTCATAGCTCGAAACACAACCGACACTCGCGAACGGCTTCAATCTGGGCAGAAGGTCCAGACGATATAGATCTTCGATTCCGAGGACCTGTTTCTCGTCGGAAGAAGCCGCGACGGTCCCTGCCGCGCACAGAGCGATCACGACTACGGCGATGTTCGGAACAACAATATTTCTACGCGTCTTCACTGAGTCCTCCAAGTTCTCTGTCCATTCACAGCCAGGTTAGAAGCCGGACGGGTTTTCGCTTTCAGATTTCACGACGGCCTTGCTGATCTTGACCGCCCAGGCGTGCCGGCAATAGGGATCGTCGCCCCGTAACGTATGCGAGATCCTATCCGGGATCTCGATGACCACTCCGTTGCCTGTGTTGTGCCATTCGAGAGGGATATTCTTGCCGACCAGCGTCACCTCAGCCCCCTCGGAAGGCTGGATGCTCGATATGGAAATCCGCCGGGGCGGTCTCACCTGCGCGTTCCGGGCGAGGTGGATGAGGTATACGGCGCCGCCTTTACGAGTGAAGCAGACCTGGCCCTCGCGATAGGGCGCCACCGGGCGCGTCCCGTGGATGGCCTCGCCGTTGAACTTCATCCAGTCGCCGATCTCCCGCAGACGATCCAGGGCAGCCGCCGGCAACCGGCCGTCGGCGTCGGGGCCGATATCCAGCAGGAGGTTGCCGCCCTTGCAGACGATTTCCACGAGGATGTGAATCAACTCACGCGCCGGCTTGTAGTAGTCGTTGGGATTGTACGCCCAGTAGTCCCCCATCGTCAGACACGTTTCCCACGGATAGGGCAACGCTCTGTCGGGGAACTGCTGCTCCGGCGTGCGATAGTTCTCGTACCGGCCTCCCGCCCCTCGGTGAACGACGAGCATACCCGGCTGATGGCTGCGAGCCATGGCGGCGAGCTTGGGTATGTCCCAGCCATCGCCGCAACAGCCATCCAGCCAGAGAATATCGATGGGACCGAAATCGGTCATCAGCTCCTCGACTTGGCCGTGCGTGAAATCGATGTATCGTTGCCACTTCGCGGGATTCTGGTTGATGCCGTAATTCGGCAAGAAGCCCAGCACACGCGGCAGGCTCGGGTCCTCGTAGTCCGGGTGATGCCAGTCGGGCATAGAGAAATACAGCCCGGCAACGAACCCCTTTTCCCGGAAGGCGTCCATCACGCACTTGGTGATATTGGCTCGCGGATTCGTGTGGAACGGACACGATGGGTCGGTGATGCAATAGGTGGATTGCCGCGTGCGGAACATGCTGAATCCATCGTGGCATTTCGTGACGAAGACGATGTACTTCATACCGGCGTGCTCTGCGGCCTGGGCCCACTGCTCCGGCTCGAAGTCCTTCGGATTGAACGTGCGATTCAGATCGATATAGTCGCGTGCGAATCTCTCGTAATCCCTGCCCCGTTCCACCCATGCAGGCAGATCATCCTGCCGGGCCCACGCTGCCGACTCGCTGAGTGGCCAGGCGATCCGGGCGCCCCACTGGCTGCACGGGCCCCAGTGGATGAACAGGCCGAACTTGAGGTCCTGGAATTTCTCCAGGTTCGCCAGTACGGCAGGGTCTGCCTCTCGATCGCCAGGACGGTCTTCCGCAAACGCTCCATGGGTCGGAAGACACGCGAACGCAAGAAAGACGAACAGTGACTCTCCACGCCTGACTACCGCCCTGATGCCTTTTCCCCACATGGCATGAGACATCTCAACAACGCCTTTCTGAACCTTGGCACACGACCCAATCTGCAACCGCCATCTACCACAACTGGACCCAATATACACGAGGCGCCTCACCTTGTCACACCGCTGGACGAAGCCCTCTCGGACACGTGCTTGGAATACAGGGCATTCAGAGCCCTCGCATCGACAAAACGCAGGTTCAGCCGTGTGCTGACGACCTCACCCGGGACCACCTTCCTTCCCTTGCCGTAGTTGTGGACCCATTCCCACAGTCCCGCGTTGGTTCCTCCATACCAGTCGTTGACGTGAAGAGTGATTCGTTCTCCTTCGACCATGGCACGAACATGCTGCGCGCCGTCCGACAGAATCAGGACGCCAGGTCCATCCGGGTAGCGCAACACGACGTGGTTGATATGCCGTTTCGTGCTGCGGAAATCATTGCTGCCCAGAGCCGTATTGTCATGCGACCAGGGCCATGCCGGTGGCAACTCCTGATCGTGTGGGGCAAACGCCTGCGCAATTCCTCGCGGTCGTCCGATGTGGTCGTCAGGATACACGCTCCACTCGGCGTTCCGATCCCAGAGCAGGCAGTCACAGTCTCGCGGCAGAGAGAGACACAGACCGACCTCCCGAACGTACATCTCCGGGCCCTTGTACTCAAACGACGCCTCCACGAATACCTCTGCAGCGCGTGTGATCCGCAAGCGGCAGGTCCCCTGGAAATCAGGATAGGACCCTTTCGCGAGCACCTCCACGTCGTCGCCCACTGCGCGGATGCTCATGTCCTCCTTCTTCCAACCGAGACGCCGAGGAATCGGCGACTCAGGCGTTTCCGCCGGGAGAAGATGAAGCGTGGGGAGATCCATGAGGAACGACTCTCCGAAGGCCACCGAGCGGCGCAGGAACCCACCACCGAAATCCGCGTAGCCGCCGCCGTGGTCGAATCCCAACTCGAAATCCTCTCCCTTTATCACGGTGCTCCGTCCGGCCAGGACATCCTCGTGGAAGATGCGGAGCGGAGCCTTTTCTTCGGGCAGGTCCGGAAGGCAGACGGGCTTCCCACCCAGCGGCAGACGAAAGGCATCGACCAGGTGGCCCGAAGGGTCCACAAACTCAAGCTCCAGAATCGCGCCAGGCTGTGGACGACCGTTGGGACGAACCAGCAACTCGCCCATCGCGTGCGGCGATACGTCGGCTGTGATCATGCCACGCTGCCCAGCCAGAGTCCACCGTATCCGCAGTTCGCTGAGACTGGTGAAGTCATATTGGTTCTCTACCGGAACATGGATGGCGCCGTCCGCCGTGGGCCATTCCAGGATTCCCTCCCGGATTCTGACCGGCGAGTGGAGCTTCTTGACGATCCAGTATTCGGGCTTCTCTCGTCGCCAACCATCCACAACACCCCACGGCGCATCGCCTACCAGGCCGCGCCCGCGCAGGCGGTACTGGTGCTCCAGGAAATGGACCTTGGTGGTCCCCCTGCCGTATTCCAATCCTCGGCCCGGGACGCAAAAGATGTCGTCCGCCCAGCACCAGATCATCGAGCCCTGGGTCGCTCGGCTTCGCATGAAGCGATCGTAGATCGGACCCAGCGGCTGGGCGTAGTAGTCGCGAATGCCGGGATCGACCCACATTTCCCCTGCGTCGTGAAAGATGCCCTGGAAGATGCAGAGGCTCTCATCGAAAACAAGCGGCTGTTTCAGTGCCTCGTGCTCGTCCATGCGAGATATGGCAAGCGGATTGTGCAGCGTCGATATCTCCCGGACCAGACCGCCCGTCGTGGTGGGTCGCGAAGGGTCTTCCGCGCGCACCCACGCCTGGCTGAGACGAAATCCCTTTCCCAATCGGCTTTCATTGCACATCGACCAGAAGATCACGCTGGGGTGATTCCGGTCGCGAGCCAGCATTTCTGCAGTCAATTGGATGATGCGCGGCACCCTGTTCAGGTCATCATTGCCCTGCGCCCAGCAGAAGGGTGCTTCATCTTCAACGTAAAGACCCAACTCATCGGCATAGCGAGGCAATTCCGGAATCGGCGGATAGTGCGATGTTCGCAGGGCGTTCAAGTTGGCTCCTTTGATCATCTCCAGGTCTCTGCGCGTCAATTCCGGCGTGACCGCGCGCCCCATCAGAGGGTGGGTATCATGATGGCACGTGCCCTTCAGCTTCACCGCCCGGCCGTTCACGTGGATTTCACTTCCCTTGATCTCCACCTGCCGGAAACCGAACCGCCGCGGCACGCTCTGGACCAACCTCTCGCCTTGCCACAATTGGACCGCAAGCTGGTAGAGAACGGGATGTTCTGCATCCCATTTACTTGGGGCTTTCACGGAGAGATTGACCGATTTCTCCCAGCGTGCACCACCATGCACGGCAACGGATGTCACGGGAAACTCCGCAGGGACAGGTTCGCCTGTGGGGTCGATCAATTGGAACATGAGACGCCCATCCTCAAAAGCATCCTGAGAATGATTGATGACCGCGGCCCTCACCTGCAGCACCGCATCACGATATTCCGCATCGAAATGGACGGAAAGAGCCATCTCGCCAAGGTAAACGGCGGGCACACGGAAGAAGGAGACCGCTCGGATGATGCCGGCGAGGGAAAAATCGGCATAGTGACTTGCTTTGTCCAGCTCCAGGCTGGTTGTGGTTTCCTCCGCGACCCGCAATGCCAGAAGATTTGTTCCCGGTCGGATCCGGCCGGTGACATCAACCTCGAACGGCGTGAGTCCTCCCTCGTGATGGGCCAGCCGATATCCATTGATCCAGACCTCCGCTGCGCTGTAGACGCCTTCGAAGCGGAGCTTGACCCGTCCCTCACCTGGCGGCGCCGTGAACCGTTTCCGATAGCCGCCCATTCCGCTTATAGACGTGAATCCTTCCATGACCCAGTGTGCCGGTACGTTGATCTCCGGCCAACGTGTATCGTCGAAGTTCGACTGAAAGAAGTCCTCCGACGGGTCGGGCAGAAACTTCCATGTACCATTCAGGCTGTGCGAGTTCGAGCCTTCTCCCAACGGCGTCAACCCATACTGGAACCGAATCGCCTCCCACGTCCCTGGGTTCGTGGAGCGGCCCTCATCTTCCCACGGAGCTCTGGCTTTGACGCGGAGGGTGCCCTCAAGCCCCACCGGCATGGGAAGAACAAACAAGCCGTTCTCGTCACTCGCAGCGGAGCTTTGCCACTCTTGCCCGACACGATGCCCGGAAACGTTCACCGTAGCGCCGCCTACCGGCTCAGCGCCCCAGGGATCCGACACCATGCCGATGAAGTTGCCCCGCAGATCGGACGCCAGTTGCACCGACAGGGGATAATCACAGGGCTTCTCATAGACAGCGACTTCTTGAAAACTCGGACCTCCGGTGATGTGGGCAATACGCAGTCGCGTTGTCTCCACCGGCTCGAAACGGCTGAGAATGATCTTCGCAAGATGCTGCTCCGGCCGGCCCCGGTGGCACAGCGTCACCCAGATATGTTCTGCCGGACTCCACACCTCAAGGTCCAGTTCCATGACGTAGGTTTCATATTGCTGAATGACGACTTCGGCAATCCGCACCGGACGCTGCCACTCCAACTGGAACCAGATCTCTCGTTCATGTCCGGGAATCGCCGACCATCGCGTATTTGCATCGCCATCCACCGCCTTTTCCGGGGTCAACTCCCGGAACGACTCTGACGCGGTGGCTTGTGCGTCTTGGGCCACGTTCGCCGCGCGTACGCAGGGCATACCCGTCGCCTGCACAAGCACCACAGCCAGGGCAATCATCCTCACGTGGTTGCTGCACATCTCGTTTCTCTCCCTTTCCCTTCGGCAAGCCCGACACAGCCCGTCAGCGATTCTTCGGATCGCCCGTTCCCGGAGCGTCGGAACCAATGATGAAAGCCTTCTTCTCGATCTGCACGTCCTGAACGGTCCCGTCATCGAAGACGACGCGAAGCGTACGCGGCCGGCCGGTCTGGTTGGTCAGTTCCCAGCCCTTGTCGGTACGCTGGACTTTCACCTGATCGATTCCGAACGCCTGGCCCCTCGCGCGATCGATATACACGTGGCCGTAATGGTCCAGGATACGCATCGCGGCTTCCGCCGCGGCGCCGTTGCCCCAGTCGTAAATGGTGAAGACCCCCATGCCCTCGCCTTCGGCACTGGTTCGACCGCCATGGGCGTAGTTCTCCATCGTGAATCCATAGTCCTCGGGACCGAACCACGGATAGACCTTCTCCCACATCTTCTTGACGACGGGGTTCTCGGGGCAATACATCATGATGAAGCCCGACTTCAACGCGGCAACGCCACGCTCGAAGCAACACGAATCACCCGTCACCCGGTAATAATCGAGGAACAACTCCGCGAAAAGGGTCTCTCGCGAGTCGTTCCATTCCCCATCGCAGTTCATCACGCCGAAGCCACCCAGAGCCGGGACGTAGATGTACGGAGGTTGCCAAACCTGCTGACACATGGATAGCTCGTCCAGGGTGCGCCGGCCCCACTGGAGGTAGTGCGGACGGCCGGTCGCGCGGTAGGTCGCGAGGAGCGCCTCGGCGGTCCAGAACATGGAAAAACTGTTCTGTTTGTGCATGTCGTTACGCTCGATCTTGCGACCCAGGTACTTGTCGCGTCCCCAGCCGCAGCAGGACCAATAGGTCTCGAAGTCCTCCCAGCGGCCCTCCGGGACGATCTCCGTCAGCACGGCGTCCATAGCTCGGACAGCGGCCTGGCGATACTTCTGCTCTCCGGTCAGCTCCGCCAGCTTCAGCAGGAAAGTCACGCTCATGCTGCTTTCCGGCGTATGATTCATCACAGGACCGGGCTTCTGTGTCTCGGGGTGCAGCCAACCGGGGAAGAAGCTCTCGGAGTCCTGCAACGTCAGCAGGCGGTCTCCGTATGTGCGGGCGTAGTTCAGCAGTCGCTCGTCCTTTTCCAACTCGTCGTGCCAGCGCAACATCAGCAAGGCGGTCCAACTGGCATCCAGAACGTGATACCACTGCGAGGAGATGCCGTGGTCGCGGGGACTGCGATTCGAGTTGCCCCAGAAGAAGTGCTCCCACCCCTGGGGGCGCTGATACTCCTTGCCCTCGACCTTCACGCCGACGTTCCTCGTGCCGATCACAGCGGGGAAGAGGCCATCCTTCATGGGGGCAGCAAGGGCGAGTTCCTTGGTGAGATTCGCCTTGCGCAGGAGCTCTTTGTCTTGCGTGCCGCGAGCGAAGCGGTAGAGACCCGACGCACTGCGCAGGGAAGAAAACCAAGCCTGGTTCCAGATGGACAGGAACTCCCGCTGATACCACGGGCCGGGGTAGTTGGGCGACTGGGAGATGTTGACGATGAACTGCGGCGCCCCGACCCGCACGCCATTGAGGTCGAATTCCTGCCAGACGAACTCCCCCCACCCGTCGAAAGCCCAGTCGTAGGTATGGCGCACGTAGTTCTGCAGCGATGCCGGAATCGGCTCTCCCCTTGCGTAGAGTGGCCTGCCCCAGCGTTCCCACTGGAATCTCGCCGTTTTTGACCAGGGGTTTCGCACGTCGCCGCGGTCGTGATAGGCGGTCAGGAAGAAGCCGATCTCGACCGTCCCCGGTGCAAATCTCATCCCCGGTGCTTTCTTGAACAAGACGTGCTCGGGGATGTCAGTCTTCACCATGCCCAGCCACATCTGGTTCCGAGCCGCGTCATAGTCCATAAACCACGGGTTTTCCGGCCGCTGTCCCACGATGTCCAGATCGGGCACCATGACGAGCGTCAAAGAGCCACGCTGGACGATCAGGGCCGGCGAGCGGAAGACGTGCTGGCCCACCACGTACCCTTCATCGGGCGTCAGATGCGGCGCCCACCAGAAATCGGGCTTGACGGCAAGATCGAATCGGATCGAAAGCTCGTCCTGTACAACCTCATGGGGCACATCCCACCTCATGCGGACGCGCCGCCAGCCGTCTTCCATCTCGCTGACTTCGCTCTGCGGAAGACCGCACCCCGCCAGATCCGGCACCGAGAATCGCACGCAATCCTCTCCATTGAGAGCCGCGAGATACGTGAAATCCGTCTTGACGAGGGTCATGGAATCCTTCTGAACCGCCTTGGTCTGGAATAGGACTCGCCTGCGAGCCGGGTTCTTGACATCCGGCGCAAGCCAGCCGGCAGCGATCGGTTCGAGCGTGTCTATCGTCCGGCCGGACGGGTCGGCCACCTGCGGCCGGCCGTCAGCACTGAGGATCGGCCTGCCCGATGCATCGACGAGGGCCGCCCAAGGCAAATCCACATCAGCCTTCTCGCTCGAAAGACCCAGGCACAGGGGCCCGTCAAACAGGGCGACCCCTTTCGGTTCTCCGGCGGGCCAAGCAACGGCACGCACATCGGCTGCGAAGTCGATCTCAATCAGGGCCGAACCGCTCCACGTGCGGGACAAGCGCACGCGTCGGCCCATTGTGGGCGTGTCCACCGGGACGCCGTCGCACTTTACGGTCATCGCACGAGCCCACCGAGGGACACGCAGCGCCAGTGTCAGCGACTGGGGCTTCGCGCACTCGACCCGAATCTGCGCCTTGGTCATGCGAGGAAAGTCACTGGAAATCTCCAGGCGCATGCCGCGATCCGGCAGTATGATTCGGGCGGATGGATACAGATTGACGAAGACGCCGTCCTGCGACCGCGTGACGATAAACCGTCCAACCTGTCCCAGCGCCCATTGTCCCCAGAGCGAACAGCATCCCGGGTTCTCGCTGCCGAATTGCCCGTCCCAACCCTGCCAGCCCTTGCCACCGACAATCTCCTGGGTCAGCGCCAGATGTCCGAAGCCGCCGGTGTGGAATTGATTCATGAAGAAATGGTTCACCAGCGTGTGCTCGGCGTCGTCGAGATACCGCTCCTGCCCGGTAAGCTCGTACATCATCAGGTTGACCGCGATCCAGTCGGCGAGCCCGCAGCCTTCGTCCTGTTCGGACTGGGGCATCGACTCAGGCAGGCCGCCGGTCACCGTTCGGTGCTCGCGGCACCAGGCGAGATAGTCCTCGACCGTTTCGCGGTACTCCGATTTCTCCGTGACGCGTTCCAGATCGATCAGTCCCCGGCACAGCGAGAGGCTGTGGTGCGTATGGGGAGTGCGTCCGGCATGCCCGGCGAGCCGTTCCGCAAGAGCGAGAGCCCAGGGGTCGTCCCCCTGCTCGTAGAGGGCTACGAGACCATCGAGGCAGTGGCCGTAGAACTCGTGGAGCTTTCCGCCCCGGCGGGTCTCCCACGTCGAGGCGGTGGCTTCGAAGTACCGCGCCAGTCTGCGAGCGGCATCGAGAAACCGCGCGTCGCGTGTGTCCGCATACGCATCCATCAGACCACGCAAGGCAAAGGCGTTCCCTGAGAGCATCCGAACGTCTTCGGATGCGACGGAGCCCGGCGGCCCGAAGCGGCCATCCTCTGTCTGGAGGGGCAGAACAACGTCGGCCACGGCCTGGCGGTGTCTGGCGGCGGGAGTCCAGCCGTAGCCTTCTGCAACGTGAAGCACGGACAACCACCGGCCGATCTGATCTCCCGGCCAGTCCCACCACAGGGCGCCCGGCTTTCCCGCCGCACTGGCAGCGAAACTCTCCAGCGAATAGCGATCCGTTCGCGTGAGCAGGTTGCAGGTCGCCGCCACGTAGCGAGCGCCGAGTTCGCCCTCGAACCGCACTTGGGAGAACAAAAGCGGTTTCGACGCCCCGTGCGGTTGGACTGCGGCCTCCGGGACCGCCGAATACCCGTGCGTACACAAAAGGTGCAGCAGGACAAGAAGCAAGGGGTTCGAGAGGGACTTTCCCATGCACATGTCTCCGTAGCCTACATCGATTCATCCGCCTGTGCCGAGACCACGCCGGTCATCGCCGAATCACTCGCCCATGCTACTCTCCGGGATCGCTGCGCTCAAGCAGTATTCCCATTCCGAGCAGAAAGACGGGTCACGAGGGGTCCTCCCGCGAATCGCTTGTCTCAGGGTCGTAGTTCGTTGGCCAGCAAATTCACGCTGTCTTTCAACCTTCGGATATAATCCCTCTCGGAAATCTCCATGATTCTCATGGCGTCACAAAGCCTGGCCCTGACGAATCCGCAGGTTGCCTCGATGTCCTCCATCATTATTCTTGCGTTCTCGATATCCAGGGACAGAATATCTATTATAACGCCCATGTAGTCGCCCCTCGGGTTCGGCACCGCCAACTCGAGGAGCCGGTTGTTTTCCGCAACGTCGAACCGGATATCGGGCACCTCATAGATCACCGAGGCGGATTGATCCAGTTTATGAAAACACGCTTTCATCGAAAGGACCATCTCGTCAGCGGTGGGAAACAGGTCCGCCAGCAGGGCCGTGTGCTTCTTGAAGCCAATCTCGGAAAGGCCCTCAAACTCCCTGTATCGTACCTCGATTCTGTAGCGGTCAAAATGAATCATAGCCGGTGCATGCAGGATACCCGTCGATTCTGAATGATTTGCCCACAATCGCCGACTTCTGTGGCGTTATCAGCCATGATACCTCCCCAACGACGTTTCGGCAAAGCATCTCCCCCAGGTGCGGTGCAAATACGGACGACCCCTGCATCGCTCATATTGTGGGAGTCCTTCCGGCGAAGCCGACGCGGCACCTCGACCGTGTCACAGGCAGCTTTCTCGGACCCGCCGCCCGGTCCGAAATCGGCACAATGGATGCTTCTGAAGGGGCGATCCCCCGCCAAAAAAGTTCGGTCGCCGGCAACAGATCGTCTGATAAGATCGGCGTTCCACGAGCAGGAATCCAGCGCCGGTACGGACGAGTGCGCGGACGACAATCGATGTTTGACCCTTCCCGACATATTCGGGTACAATAGAGGTCTGACGGATGGAGGAGTCCGGATTCGGTGCATAGCGGCGGTGCAAGGGCGGAACTCCCGTATTTGATCCGTAGTACAGGCCATCTGGTTTCCCGGACGCCGGTTGCCACGGATTCTCCACGGAAGAGGGGACTAATAGTGATTGAGCCTTGCTCAGGGGGCGCCTGTTTCCTGCATGGACAGGGTCTTTGGGGGCGGGCGGATGCCAGATCAGGGGTCGGAGCGTCATGTATACCTATCACATCCGAGCATCGCGGAGGAATAGGAAAGACAGCGAGGAGATGATCTTGGGGATTGTGGTGCTTGTCCTTTTGGTGGTGTGCGGTCTTGCGCAAGTGCCCGTACCCAGTCGCATGGCGGGCAGAGACCCGTCGCTCAATTTCCAGCTGGAGAGGCTGCATGCAACCCACGTCCAGGAACTGCGAACGCGGGACCATGCGCTCGAAGATGAGATCAAGAGGCTGTCCAGGGCCCTCGACGGCACCCGGGCGGACCTGGCCAGTTTCCGACAGGTGCATGATAGCCTCATCACACAGGTTGCCACAGCGACCACCAGGCTGCAGGAGCTCGAGGCCACGCTCCATGATTCCAAGGCTCAGGCGGGAAAACTCAAAGAGTACGCTTCCCTTCAGGAGCAACTCAAGAAGGAGCGGGATGAGGCCGTCAGTCAGGCCCACAATGCCGCCGAACGTATTCGGGAACTCACTCTTAAGCTGCAACGGGCGGGCGTCTATCCGTAGTCGGTCTCGCCTGCATTTCATTCACGCGGGACTTGCCGAATCGCCGGACGGATGTTCAAATGGGCACAGCGTTGTCGATCGTGTGTGCAGACGTCTCGCAGGAGCAGCGATTATGGCGATACAATTCAAAGAATTCGTCAGGCCGGCGTTTTCAGGCAATCCGGAGGAGCTCAAGAGAAAAGTCATCCAGTATTGCAACGGCGAATTGAAGTGCTTCCGGATCATCTCGATCTCCGAGGCCAAAGGGATCTCCGACGATTTCTACCGGATCACAGTATGGTACGACGACGAGGGAGAGAAATTCGAGCATCTGATGTCCGCCGCCGCAGTGGACGCTGAAATGAAGGGAGCACAGGAGCAAGCATCGCAGCCGCCGGTTGACCCCACGCAGTCTTGATCCCATGTCGGCGTTTCGATCCGAGCGACCGGTCCGCGGTTATCGACGGGCTTCCGCTGTCTCGATACCCAATCCTGGTCCCAGCAGAGCCCGACGAGACATTATCGCCACCACCTCGGAGAATCCCTCGCACACGCCGCGCACACCAACGGTCCATGGGAGACCGGTTGCTCCTGCCACGTACACGGTTTCAAGACCGACCTCGAATCGACAGGAACAATGAGACGAGGATTGCCCCGCCTCCACACGCGAGGAAGGCGCGGAGAGCGGAATCCGGACTCAAGCACCACGCCCCTCGTGACGATATGCCGGATATCGCACGTCTCCGAAGAGGTTGTTCTGTAGGAGTGCACGTATGGGCAGACCCGGACATACACGAAGGAATAGCTCCAGCCTCCTGGAGATTGTTATGGTAGTCGTGGTTATCACGATCCTGGCCGCCACCAGCATCCCGCGGATGAGCCGAGGCTCCGGGGACGCGAATGACCTGCCCGTCAGCAGCGGGCTGGCGGCGCTTCGCAACGCCATCGATCTGTACTGCGCCGAGCACGGGGGCGCCTTCCCTGCGGCCGCCGGTATCCACGACCAATTGACACAATATACGGATCTCTCCGGCGCAGTCAGCACGACGAAGACCGTCACCCACGTCTGCGGCCCGTACCTCCGCAGCATTCCTCCACTGCCGGTGGGCGTCAGGAAAGGCATGAGCGGGATCGGCGCCGGCGACGCGAACGACGTGGGTTGGCTCTACACAGAGGCCTCGGGCAAAATCACTGCGAACACAACCACGGAAGTGGATGATGCACGGAAGCCGTACAAGGACTACTGAGTAAGCGAGAGATTTGCCCCTTCGGCCTTCGTGCCGTCATCGGATCGAGCCCCACGTTGTGATGATCGAAATTCCCGTGATACGGACCACTGCTCAGGCCCCTGGCAGTGGTCCGGTTTGTTTCTCGCGGATGCGCCCCACGGAAGAGAGCCCGATGGAACAAAACGGTGCACCCGGGCATGGCCCGTCGTCCGTATACAGCGGGCACGGACCGAACTACGCCAACCCGGGTGCATCTCAAGTCCCATCGGACTCTCTGCGGGCGCCGCCCTTGGAGACGGCGTTATTTCTTGTTGCCGCAACCAGGCGGAACGAACGGCCGATAGAACCACCAGGTCATGGGCAGCCTCGGAGGTCTGCACATATACGGGGGCCGTGCCGGCCAGCCCTTGTCGATCACCCGGATCACGGCAGTCCCCCCGAAGATCGTAGTACCGTCGAGCAGCAGGCCGCCGACCGTCACGACCGTCTCAGGCGCCTCCACAATCGCCTCGACCTCGTCCCACTCGAACTTGACCATACGCTCCGGGATGCCATCGCGATCCACATCCGTCATGTTCGCGGCGTTGGCCTCCGGCCTGGCCCAGCACTCCCTCCCCATGTAGGCCGGGATATCGCCCAGGAACACCGTCGAACCGTCGATCAGGGCGGCGTCATAACCCTCATCGAGCTCGATGTAGCACGTCACCCACTTGCCGTGCTTGCCCCACTTGCCGTTGCAGCCTATATTCAGTGTATCGGGATCCACGTCGATGTAGGCGCCGATGATGCTCGGCCTGTCACAGAACGCAAGGTTGTCCCAGAATACCGAGCAGTCCATAGTGACCAGGCTCACGTAATCAACCACCGCTCTAAGCCTCAGTTCGATCAAGTGCAAGTCTGAATAGCCAGACACATCCACCAGTCGCCCTGGATACAGCCCCTCGGCGGTCTCGCTCCACAGGGGCTCGCCGTCGATGAGAAATGATGCCTCGAAGGGGCTGAACCCCCACGTAGGATCGCCGACCAGCATCACATCGAAAACGATGAAGTTCACGCCGGTCAGATCGACGGCCTGGACATAACTATGGTAGTCGCCAGGAGCGACGTACTCATTGACGCAAGTCTGCATACGCAGCGACAGAGCACCGTCCGTGGGCCAGTCGGATGTACAATCGGATGTACAATAAGAAGTAAACGGAAAGTGATAATGATTCGCAAGCAACCACCAGTCCACAGGCAACGACCGAGGCGGCATCTCGCGCATTTCAGTATCTTCAAAGCTGGGGTTCAGGATCTGTGCCGCGCACGCGCCGGACCACAGCAATGCGATCAGAACAGCCAAACCTGCAATCCCCGCACGACCTCTCTCACTCCCCATGCCAATTCTAGTGCCCACGTGAACCATTGCACCCTCCCGCAGATCATCACTTGATACCGATATCGACCCAACACATACGATTCGGGTCCGGTTGACGCATGGAGGTCCAGATTATCGCCCCGATGGGATGGCGAATCGCCCCTTACTCCAGGCGGAGCATGACACGACATGAACCTCGATGACACTTCTTCGGCGGGACCCGACCTAACTTCTAAGGCACTTACCCAGCTAAAGTATACCCCGAAACGACCCCCTGCCAAACGCCGCAAACAGGAATTCGATGCAGGCATGGAGGATACACAGCGGCCACGGTCTGAGTGTGCGGCGTCTCACAGAGACGGGTGTCTCTCTTCTCGTGGACATCGTCTCGTATGTATGGCGAGGCGCCCTATTATAGGACCTGTGCACAACCTGCCGGCAACGAGAGATGAGACACGAGAGCCAAGACCGCCGACTGTGCTACTCGACGTCCTGGAGGGTGACTTCGACGTCGCCTCGTTTGCCTTCGCGTTGGATCGTCAGACGGAGGGTGTCGCCGATTTCGTGTTTGTCGAGGACCCGGAAAAGATCGTTGGAATTGCGGATGGGCTTGCCGTCGGCGGCGACGATCAGATCGCCCAGGATGATCCAGCTGTAGGTGTCCTGCCTGGTCAACCGTAGGCCGGCTTTCTCGGCCGCGCTGCCGGACCCGACCTCGTAGAACAGCACGCCCTCAAGCCCGAGCCGGCTGACGATATGATCGGGCACAAGCCTGATGCCCAGGCCGGGCTTTTTGATCTTCTCGCCGCTGATGATCTGAGGGACGATCCGGTTGACCACGTCCACGGGCACGGCGAACCCGACGCCGGCGTAGGCCCCGGAGGGGCTGACAATCGCCGTGTTGACGCCGATGATGCGGCCGGCGCTGTCGAGCAAGGGCCCCCCCGAGTTGCCGGGATTGATGGCGGCGTCGGTTTGAATAACACCCAGGATGGGGCGTTGCGTCGCGGAGACGATCTCGCGGCCCAGACCGCTGATGACGCCGGTCGTAAGAGTCTGGTCGAAGCCGAACGGATTGCCGATGGCGA
>DCUI01000182.1 GCA_002327785.1 Phycisphaerales bacterium UBA2218 | reverse complement strand
GACAAGGAAATAGGTCTCAGCGTTGGCAAACTCGTGGTGCCCGTGCCCGGGACAAGGTGAGTCTTCTGGCCTTCGCACGAAATCGTGAGTCTCAACAAAGCGTACGGTGCCCTTGAACTCCGGTCTCGCCGCGGCATCTGCCTGTGCCTTCCTGACGGCCGCCCACGGGCCTTCCGCTTTCACCCACGGGCCGGTCAGTTCTCCGATCACGACCGGCAGATTGGGAGCGTTGAGGTCCTTTCTCAAGTCCTTGATCAGATTCACCAGATTCTGTTCATATTCCGGCACGGCGTGCTGTGGGTCGCACCCGTCGTTCCAGCCGTGGTACCAGACAAAACCCGCCAATTGGTATCCGCCACCGTCGTAGTTCGGAAAGTACTTCTTCAAATCCCCGAGGGCCTCGTGAATGTCCTCCACCATCTTGGTGTAATAGGGCCCCACTTTCCCACCGGAGCTTGGTGGGCGGAAGTCCTGATAGAGGCTCTTGCCACCCCATGCGGTTTTGATGAGCAGGACCTGATTGGTGACGTGATCGCCCATGACGTGTCCGAATTGCAGTTCGGGGCCGAAGTGATGCTTGCCATCGTAGACGGTATAGCCGAGGGTGAGCGGCCCGGCTTTGACAGAGTCGCTTTCAGGCTTATACCAGACCCAGACGTCATCGCGGACCGTCCAGCGGTCCTGGTTGTCCTTGAGGTGTGCGAAGAGCCGCGCCTTGGCGGGGTCCTTCATCACATAGCCCAGTGTCCCCTTGCCGTCGTTGTAGTCAGGACCGTCGAGATCGGCGACGCCCTGACCTTCCATGTTGGACTGTCCGGCCAGGATGAAGACCGTGATTGGGCTTGTGCCTGTTTGCCTCGTGATCCCATCGTCCTGGGCGGCATAGACTGAGCGGGGTACAACTGTCGACAGAACTGCGATCACTACCCGGCCTATCATCTGTCCTCGTGTTGTCCCCCTATGGCGCACAGTTCACTCCTTCTTATTCGGCTTGCCTACTCTTGGGCCGCTTGCCGCGTGGCGATGGGCACGTACCCCACCTCGAGGCCCGCCGGCGGGGTTACAATCAAGGCCGGATCAATCTCCGCCAGTTCTCCAATCGCCGGCGGCGCAAGGTAGTCACCGTCTTTCGTCCAGTTCCGGTGGATCATCTCCGCCCGTGCTTGCAGGCTCTCCCGCTCTTGGTTCGTCAGATCGGCGTTGAGCAATGCCGGCTGGCCGGCGAATCGATACCAGTAGTACGTCACGACGCTGTGGTCCCCCAGATGTGCATGGAAAGGCCCTGCCACCGGGCCGGGCGTCTTCCAGGAACTGGCCGGATCGTCGGGAGTGACGTAGGGTTCGGGACGCTCCTCGACGGGCCGTTGGAATCTGACGGTGGCCAGTCCTGTCTCCGCCGGAACATCCTTGGCCGATACCGGAATCCACTGCGACTTGTTGTCGCCGTCGGTCACCAGGCGGTAGTATTCCGGAAGCGTCACCAATGGGCCATCGGCGGAGTCTCTTCTTGACGCCAGTTCGTAATTCCAGCGATACCCGAAGGTACTGGGATCCGGCGCCAAGGGAGTGGCAAGAGAACTCCAAGCAAGAGCAGCCCTTTCCTCCTTGGGGACAGAGGGGGTATAGATCCTCCAGGTTGCGCCCCCTTTCCCAGGAAAGCTGTACATCGTGGTCCCCAGCGGATCGATCGCGCCGCTCGCCGGAGCCCCGCCTTCAAACCATGCCTGCACGGAATCCCAGAGCGCCTTCTTGCTGTAGACGGCAGCGTGGTGCAGGACCACCGAATCGCCCTGCGGCCCACGAGGGAACGAAGTGGGTGCGATGCGGGCGTAGGTCTCGCCCTTCGCATCCTTGGCTTGGACGCTGGGGACATACTGGGTCTCCATCTGCATCGCACGATTCGGCCCGGCTGGACGGGAATCCAGAAGCATTCCGGCCAGGCGAGGGTCATCCAGCGTCGTGTGGGACCAGAAATACGGGGTGAAGAACGCAGCCGGACCTTTGAAGTTCCGCGTGTTCAGAAATAACGTCCAGCAGTGATTGCCGGTGGGAACATTCTTGCCTGCCGTGGTGGACTTGGGGTCGGTCAGCGGCAGCGCCAGGTACCCGTAACCGAACAGTTGGCCGCAGGTGCCTTGTTTCAGGTTGAGGCCATCGGGGGGCCACAGCAACCACGGGCTGAGTTGGGCCACTCCATACAGGCCTTTGGGTTCGTTCCAGTCTCTTGTGCTGCCTGCCCCGGGTCCGTTGGCCCATTCCACGAAATTCGGGGCTACTCCGCCCATGATGAACTTCGGCGTTTCGGTGGCAAATCGCGTATCGCGCCACCAGCCCAGGCCACCCTCGATATCGGAGTACATCTTCTCGGGCGCGGGACCGTCATACTGAGCGAACATCCAGGTGCCGAACAGGCCCGTCTGAAAACGATGCCCCGGGTAGGCCCGCAGCAATGGCCAGGCCGCCGCATAGATGGAGAACCCGGCGTTGTATGCCTCTTCCACTTTCTCGTGAGGGACGAGCAGGTACCCGGCCATCTCTCCTTCCTCAATCTGACCGGGGGCGCCGATCACGGGCGCCAGGGGCCAGATGAACACGAGAACCAGACACAAGATGAACAACATCAGGCATTGTCGATTCGACATAAGAATACTCCCAGCAATTCTCCGTCTGCAGCATCCAACGTAGAACGCTAAGACCATACGGCAGACAGGGGATGTCTGTCAACCGACGTTTCGGAGGTCGTGCGTTCGCGCTTACTGTGCCTGTCAAGTGCCCGTTGGACCGCCTTTCGTCGCCGAAGTCAACGCGAAGAACCCTTTCAACTGAAGACATGCATGGGGTCGAGACCGGTACGATGACTTCTCGCATTAGTATCATTGAATTGCCAAGGCAAGTCGGTGGTTGGCCGGGATTGAAGTCCACCGTCGTTCCTTCCGACTGTGACAGAGGTCGATATGAACATAGTCGTTGAAGTACTCAGGATGGGCTGGGATATAATTTGCCCCAGGCCCGCATCCGCAGGCTCTGGCGTATGGTTTCAGCAATGAGGCACAAGGAGCTGGGGCAGTATGATGGGACGGACTTGTCGGCGTGACTTGGTCCGCCCGCGGACCCACGGGCCGGCTGTTGGTCTCGCGAAGAGCCGAGGGCCGTGACGCAGAGATCTCGCATGTCGTCAGGTAGCAGCCCTCGGAGAACTGTCAATGCCTTTGCGGCATGGGCTGTGACGAGAACCCGCTCGCCGCAGGCTAACAGATGACAGATCAGGTTGGCAATGGTATGGCTCTTTCCGGTGCCTGGTGGCCCTTTCACGAGCACATACGGCTGGCACCGGAGGCGATCTACAATCTGTCGCTGCTCCTCGTTCGTTGGGAGAGGAAAGAGCACACGATCGACATTGTTCTCTAAGCCGCTGTGTTCCTCAGACTGATTCGTCACGGCATCTACGCCGCCAGATGGCTCGCCCTCTCGCAGAAACCGTTTCCACGGCTCTGTCCCTGCCGTCGGTAAGTCCTTCTCGTTATCAACTGATAGACGCGAAAGCACTTCCTCATAGGCAGTCGGACGCCGTTCACGAAGTACGAGGGCGGGAGCGTAACTCACACGAAACGTCCCATCGGCGTGTTCGCCTGGGAGAAGAGCATCTTCATCGATGTAAGCATTGGGCTTCGTCCGATTAGTTATTTCACGTAGAATCTCACCTACTTGGTTTCTGTCCCACGCGCGGATGTCAAGTTCCTCCAGACGCTCCTGAAGTCCTGCGTCTTCGAGGCGGGGCTGGTCTTGCAGTTCCAACATGTCAAGCTCAATGCGGAAACCATCGAATGAGGCCGCTGGAACGACCTTGAGAAGTCCGCGAGCCGCCTCAAGCACGATCTCGGCCGGAGCAGTCAGAAGGTGACGCTTCACCAGAGTTCCGTTTGAGTCCCGCCAATGTATGAGTCCCAAAGCGACCAGCAATTCATATCGTTCTTCGGACTCCTCCAGCCGCCGACGGGGGAAATCCACATCCTCATAAACCCCTTGAACTTCCTGCCAGCGACGCATCTCCTGGGTCCACGGCTCCCATTGATTCACGATGTATTCAAGCCACGCATCCTCCACCTCCGGATGGTCTTTCAGGCATCGCAACTCCGGGACTTTCTCGGTGATGGTCCGCTCCTCCTGCGGGTCAGCTTCGGGGTCTGGCGAAGTTCTCTCGACAAGGATGGTAATCTCCTGAAGAAGTTGAGGCTCCGTGTCCAGTAGATCGAGATCCGCTGGGCGCACCCAATCCACAGCAGTCTTGGGAACGTCGGGTTGCCTCGGCATTCGCTTCTTGCGCACTTCGAGCCAGATGTCGGGAGACTCATCGGCCTCAGCGCTCAGGAGTGCGGAGCGGCATTCAGCCCGGTCCTTGGGGATATCGCCAAACCATATGACCGTATCCGTTGATGCGAATGTCGCTGCCCGTTTTCGACGAAGGGTAGCAGCATCTTTCAGAAACTGCAGGAGAGCTATACCTTTGTTCGACAGCGATATATCCACTTCGCTTAGTCCTCACCAATCGCGCAATCAAGTCGCCAACAACCCCCTAATACTATCGGCCAAGCGGGCAGGCAAGCCCGAGAAGATTTACTATTTTCGATTGACGATTGATGATTGAGACTCGAATCTGCGTCAATCGGCGAAATCTGCGGACGATTCTCCTATCCTGCTTCCGGTTCAGGCCCCGTGCCCATCGAGCCGTCCCTCGTTGCTCGAATGGATTCCCGCCCTCGCGGGAACGACAAGCGTTTCTACATTGGTTTCGGGTTGCGGGATTACTCCGGCCGCTCGGGCCGGTATCGATAGTTGGGCCAGAGCGGACAGTTCAGATCGATCCATTCCTTCAGGGCGCGGAGCTCATCGGGTTGGAGGCCGACGCCGCGATGCGCTTCCGATTCGAGGGCGGCGAAGAGGGGGCTGCGGAGCGTGCCGAAGCTGAACGGTTCGGCCTTGAAATGTCGTGCGCCGTAGGCCCAATCGAAGTGGTGGACCCAGCCGCCGGAGATGAGCGCGCGGTAGGAGGCGGGGATGCGCTGGGCATCCCGCACGCCACGGAGGTCGGGGCCGAACTCCGTGCGGCCGTCGTGGCAGCCGGCGCAGCGGTTGTTGAGGACGGGCTGGACGATGCGCTCGTAGTCGAAGGGGCCGGCGCCCCACGGCTGCGGATCGAGTGTTTGCAGCGGGCAGGCCAGCGCGGCGGGCCTGGGGCGGGATGGCGGGACGGCGCGGCGGTCCTCATGGCACCCGACACAGCCTCGCTGCTCGCCGGGCTGTAGTTGGACGACGCTGCGCATGCGCTGGATTTCGTTGTAGTCCGCGTCGAGGACCTGGAAATAGAGCACCTTGCCGGCGGGCGCCAGGAAGCGTGCCGATCCGTCCTCGGCCACGACGACGGTGCCGAGCGGGGCCTTGGCAACGTAGCTGGGCCAGCCCAGGTCTTCGGTGACGGTGATGGCGTCGTCGGCGGGGGCGGCGTGCCCGGCGCGGAACGCGTGCGGTTGGAGGGCATTGCCGGTGCGAGTGAGATAGCTGCGCGGCGGGCCGTGCACCAGGTGGATGGGGCTGGCATAGAAGTCCTCAAACGGGTCGTGATCGGCGCGGTACTCGCCGCAGGGGAGCGTTTCAAGGGCCGACGGGACCTCTTCAACGACGCGCAGGTAACGGATCCGGCCGCGTTCGACGTCCGGGGTCAGGCCTTCGTAGACATCCTGCACGATGAACTCGCCAAGCCCGCGTGCCGCGAGGTCCGGATCGAGGGCGCTGGCGAGGACCGGCGGGCGGGGGCGAGGGCGAAGCGGGCTGGGCCGTTTGCTGCTGATCCGCGGGTCCAGATAGAGCAGCTCACGGTTGCCGTAACGGTCGATGAGGTAGAGACCCCAGTGATCCTGGGCGCCGGGATTGTGGCTGACCAGGAAATGATCGCGGGATACCGGCGTGGGATCGCGGAAGGTCTGCGAATAGGACCGATCCATCTGATACTGCGGGCGGGTGTCGGGGGTGATGTTGACGATGGCGGCGGTGTCGTAGGGATCGCGACTGCGGTCGATCAGTGCAATCGGGCCCTGATGATCGCCGTGGGAAATGAGGGTGGCGACCACCTCGCTGGATCCGGGCACTTCCCGTGCATGGTTGTAGCAGTAGGGCGTGTTGTTGCCGAAGACCAACTCCGGATACGTTCCGTCGGGACGAATGGCCCAGAGCGTGTGGCCGAAGTCGGCCCCTTTGTCCTGGTACTCCGAT
Organism: Phycisphaerales bacterium UBA2218; assembly: GCA_002327785.1. GTDB lineage: Bacteria > Planctomycetota > Phycisphaerae > Sedimentisphaerales > Anaerobacaceae > PLanc-01. The sequence goes on along the minus strand of DCUI01000182.1, from coordinate 1,766 downwards.
CGCGTCCAGAGGATTCGACCGTCGCTCAGGATCGAGGGGTGCCATTCGCTGAGGTTGGCGTAGGAAAGCCGGCGCAGGCCGGCGCCATCCGGTTCCATGCGGTGGAGTACATAGGCTTGTGGCCGCCAGCAGAGGAACCGCACGCGGCAGCGGGTGGACATGAAGGCCAGCCCTCCATCGGGCAAGACCGCGGGATCGAAGTCGTGGTAGGGGCCCTCGGTTAACCGGCGTAGGCCGGCGCCGTCGGCCGCGACCGCCCACAAATGCCAGTAGGACTGCCAGCCCTCGACCTCCGGTGTGTCGGGCCGGTAGGCGAAGTACACGGTGCGCGCCTCAAAATCGCAGACCGGATGACGCGCGATACCTGCGCTGGCGTCGAACAGTTGTCGGACGCGGCCGCGTGCGGGGTTCAACCGGCCCTGGTCGTCGCGGGGGATTTCGAGCAGATAGATGCCGCCGCCGGAAGCGAAGAGGGAGTCGAAATGATCGCTGTAGTTGTGCGACGGTTTGAGCGGATGGTGTTTGGCGAAGAGCACACGGTCGAGGGTGGCAAGCAGGGGATCGCGGAAGAAGAGCTCGCGTTTGGCCTGCCGGGCTGCGAGATACAAGGCGTCGGCGGCGGCGGCGTCCAGGTCGTCGGCCGCCCGGCGGCGCAAGGCCAGCCCGGCGGCGCGTTCTCGCGTGGTGTCCACTCCCTGCTTGCCCATGCGTTCCATCAGTTCCTCGAACTGCACCAGCGTGCGGGTCAGTGCGTCCATTCGAGCCAGGCGCCCCCAGTACGGCTGGCCACCGGGGTGGGCGGGCCGGTCATGAACCAGGGGGGAAAGGTAGTCGTCACGAGCCAGGGCAGCCCAGGTTTCTCGCTCACGCAGAAACGCATACTCGACCACGCCTGCCCAGGACCTGTCGGAGAGCGCGGCCACCGGGAACTGAAGGCCCGTGGCCGTGAACGGGGAGGCGCGGTAGGCGCGCCTGGCGACCGAGGTCCAGACCCGCCCATCCGGGGACACCAGGACCTCGACCTCGGCGGGATGGCGGTCGCGATAGGCGTCCGTGCGGTCGCGGGAGAAGACCACCCGGCAGACCCGTGCCGGCTCCGGCAACTCGATCTGGGCCCATTCTACACCGTCGGTCTGCGGGATCCAACTGTGCGGGTTGCCATACCGTCCATCGTTGAGATGCTCGACCTGATGCAACGGATGGTCCAGGGCCGACGAGGCACCGGCCACCGCGCCGCTGCCGGCCAGAGCCAGGTTGCGGTCGCCGGCGGGACCATAGACTTCGAGTTCGTCCAGGCACGCCTGGCCGCCGAAAGAGCGGTGGATCTTGAACCGAACGAAGCGCGTGGTCTGCTCGTCGAACTTGATGACCGCTGCCCCCGCCGAGGAGGCTTCGCCGGCCAGGTGCGACAGTTGGATGCGGGTCTCTTCCTCGACGGTCAGGGCGCCGGCGCGGTGGTCGGAGGTGTGATTAGGGATGATCCAGACCCGTTTGTCGGCAAACAGGCCCTGGTGCAGGGCAACATTGTCGAGCCCGGTTCGAACAGTGGCCGAAGAGTTCACAGCCGGCCCCAACAGGACCATGACACAAGCGAATCCGATGAATCGCATCCAAAGACTCCATGTTCATGCCGACTTCGACTCGCCCGGGACGTCACCTGGGCCATCAAAGCCATTGTACACGAACGCCCGGTACCTGTCAGTGGTCCAGGCAGATCACGATAGAGGCAGAATACTCCATTTTAGTACTACAGCGCGACCTGTTCA
>DCUI01000151.1 GCA_002327785.1 Phycisphaerales bacterium UBA2218 | reverse complement strand
TCTTCACCAGCTTAAAGTGGCAGTTGATGAGCCTTGGATTATGACCGATGCTGTTCAGCTCCTGGGCGGTGTAGATCAAATAGGGGTCGTCGGGCTCGCCTGTGCCGCCGGAAAACGTCGGCAGGCCAAATCCCGGTGGTAGCTGCCAATAGAGAATCGGGTATCCGCCACCTTCAGGCTCAGCCCAGATATCAAGCGGGCCATCCGCTTGGCCGACGAAGTTCCAACCCGCCGCCACGAACGTGTTTGGGTCCTGCATTTCGGCCGTAGTCCTGCCTTCGCCTCCGTCGCTGCTAATTTGGCCCGAGGCCTGGGTGTCCCAAAACGAACTGGTTACGGGGGGCCACCAATCGTTCTTGCTTTTCCCTGCCAGCCCACCAACAAACTCATTGCCGCTAACCGGGCCGGCGCTGTAGCACTCGGCAATAGTACCCTCAAAGCCATAGTCCATAAGCTGACCGTTCTCACCTATGAGGCCACCAACAACTGAATCGCCGACGGCCGCAGCCAGGCTATAGCACCGATTCACCTCGCCGGCGCTACTTCCCACGAGCCCACCAACATATTGACCACCCTTGACTTCGCCCGTACTGCAACATGCGGTGACATTGCCCCAATTGTCACCCACCAATCCACCTACAAAGATCCCGGACCCGCTTATGTTGACGTCAAGCACAGCGAGGTTCTTCACTTCCGCATCGTATTCGAGTTTGCCAAACAGGCCCAGACGCGCCCCGCCGTGGATTGTCAGACCCGAGATGGAAACCCCACCGCCATCAAAGACGCCCGCAAACCACGGAATCACTGCATCGGGCCAACGGATGCCCGAAAGATCAATAGCAGCAGCTAGTCGATAGTGAGCATGGGGACTGTAATAGATCATTGCCCCAAGCTCAGCAGCATTACAGATTAGATAGGGATTCTTGCTCGTTCCGCTGCCCTGTAACTGAGGGGGGCTATACCCGCGGAAGATTGCCAACGTCGGATAGCCTCCACCTTCCGGCATCTGCCACTGGAAGAGATTGGCGGTTTCATCTGCCAACCCATCGCTGAAAACCCACCCAGCATCCAGATATGTTTGGATGTTCTGCATCTGAGATGTTGTTTTGCCACACTCGTCAGTGCAACCGACAGACTCCAAATCCTGAGCTCCGCACATATTCGTCCGACCGCTTGTCTCAACATCCCAGAAACAACTTGTCACGGTGCTACGGCCCTCGTTTTGCCCGACCAGGCCACCGACATCTTCATTGCCCACGACTACGCCAATGTTGTAACTTGTGCTGATGCTGGCCAAGTAGTTCCAGCCCACGAGGCCGCCGACTTCACTGCCTCCATCAACCGTGGCCGAGCTATGGCTCATCGCGATGCTCGCAACGAACTGATAACCGACCAATCCACCAACACATGTATCGCCGCTGACCACGCCATCGGCGTGGCAACAGGCTATACGACCTCGGCTGTATCCTGACAAGCCGCCGACATAGCGGCCGCCGCTGACTGAGCCAGTGCTGTAGCTGGCGGTGATAGTACCCCCGTTGCTACCCGCGAGGCCGCCGACAAACCTATCGCCGCCGACCGAGCCGGTGCTGTAGCTCGCGGTGATGCTGCCAGAGTTGTAGCCCGCGAGGCCGCCGACGCCGCTAACACCGCTAACTGATCCGCTGGTGTAGCTCGAAGTGATGATGCCCCAGTTCTCGCCCACTAGCCCGCCGACAGCGGACCCGGTGCCGGAGATGTTGACATGGACCAGTCCGAGGTCCTTGACCTCGCAGGCAGGTGCATCCCACGAACGTAATTGCCCGAAGAGGCCCAGGTGGTCTTTCCCGCTGATCGTCAGATTCGAGATCGTATGACCAGCGCCGTCGAAGACTCCTGTGAAGAGAGTGCCCTGGAACAATGAGTCCCTGTCATTGGGATCCGTATCCGGCGCGATGACAGCCCTGTCGAAGACCTTGCCACCGGGGAGGTTGGGGTCCAGGTCGATGTCGCCGGTCAGGATGAAGTGTTTTTCGTAGTCTTCGGGCGTCTCGCCCAGGGCGATCAGATCGGCGGCTGTGGCGATCTGGTACGGGTCGTTCGGCTCCCCCGTCCCGCCGCTGTATTTGGCGGTGGCGGTGGAAACGCCTGTCAGGAGAAGGACAGCCGCGACGTACGCCCAGGATGTGCATCGAGTAACCATAATGTGCCTCCAATCCAGCAGAACCATCGAGTCAAACCACTATCACTTCAGAAACCGCCGACAAACCCAGTGCGGCCATCGGCCGCAACCGAAACTGTTTTTCCACCACGAATCACACCAATCACACGAATTTGCCGGACCGTCCTTCCTCTCCCATTCGTGTGATTCGTGCCATTCGTTGTTTCAAGAAAAGCGCAAGTCGCATGCACCCTCCACTTCACGCCTCCGTCGTTTTCGGGGAGATCGAGTTTCGTTGAGGCATCCGCGTTCATCGGGTTCATCCGCGGCTCCAAATCGTCCCGTGGTGCGCGCGGTCCGATTCCGACAAACCCCCAGAATCCGCGTGCGGCGTGCATCTTCTCACCTCCCGATCTGCGAGCCTGGCGTGAACAGCGGCTCGGCATGAAAACAGCCAACGGCAATAGGAGAGCAGGTAGACCCTGCTATCCGCCAGCGGCAATGATCTTATTATACCCATGCCGGCAGGAGAATTCCATGTATACAACCACGTATTTTCGGACCAGGGCCTTAAGAACCGCCGTCTCCCGGTCTATTGGCCGGCCGGAGGTGTCATATCACGCAGAGCAGCCAAAAAACGCTGTTCATGGCGTGCTCGTGCGGGCATGAAGGGGGTGAGAATGCATAAGAGAACGCCTTACGGCGTCACTCCGAACGGCTCCTGCCCTGCGGGCCGGAGCCAATAAATTCTTGACACCGGGGGACCACCCCACTACAGTATGGCCTTCGTTTTCGAAGCCCCTGCTGGGTGGGGGGTCTGACCATGGGAATATGCAACAATAGTGGCAAGGTTTTTAAGGAGAATCGTTCATGGCAACAAAGGTAGGAATCAATGGTTTCGGCCGTATCGGCAGGGCCGTCGCACGCATCATCATGCAGAGAAAGGGCGAGTTGGAACTGGTCGCGATCAATGACCTGTCCGACGCCAAGAGTCTTGCCCATCTTTTCAAATACGACACCACCCTGGGGGTCTGGGACGGCACCGTCGAGGCCAAGGACGGGGCTCTCGTGATCAACGGCAAAGAAGTCAAAGTCCTGGCCGTGAAGAATCCCGCCGAGTTGCCCTGGAAAGACCTGGGCGTCAAGGTCGTGCTCGAATCGACCGGCATTTTCCGCAGCGCCGAGTCGCCCAAGGGCGGGTACGCCGATCACATCAAAGCCGGCGCCTCGAAGGTTCTGCTCAGCGTCCCGGCCAAGGACAAGATCGACGCCACGATCGTTCTCGGCGTCAACGAAGCCAGCCTGACCAAGAACGTCAAGTGCGTTTCGAACGCCAGTTGCACGACGAATTGCCTGGCCCCGATCGCCAAGGTGCTCAACGATACGTTCGGCATCGAGAAGGGTCTGATGACGACCGTGCATGCCTATACGAACGATCAGCGCGTCGCCGACATGATCCACAGTGATCTGCGTCGTGCCCGCGCCGCGGCCGCCAACATCATCCCGACCAGCACCGGCGCCGCCAAGGCGATCGGGCAGGTCATCCCGGAACTCGACGGCAAGCTGCACGGGTTGGCCCTTCGCGTGCCCGTCCCCGTCGGCAGCATCGTCGATCTGGTGGTCGAGGTCAAGAAAGAGGCGACCCCCGAGGCGATCAACGCCGCGATGAAGAAGGCCGCTGAAGGCCCGCTGAAGGGCATTCTCGCCTATTGCGAAGAGCCGATCGTCAGCAGCGACATCGTCAAGAACCCGCACTCCAGCATCTTCGATGCCCTCTCGACCATGGTCAAGGGCAACATGGTGAAGGTCCTGAGCTGGTACGACAATGAGTGGGGCTACTCGAACCGCAGCGTCGATCTGATGGAACGCATGGCGAAGATGTAGGAATTTGCGATTTATGATTGACGATTTACGAATTGAGTGTCGATAGCCGTGCAGCCTCCAGATCAGAGACGCAGCTTGCGGACGCCAAGTAGTCAATCGTAAATAGTAATCTGTAGATTCGAAGGGGAAAGTATGGCCAAGAAGACGGTTGCTGATATCGATGTCAAGGGCAAGAAGGTCCTGATGCGAGTCGATTTCAACGTGCCGCAGGATGATCGCGGCAACATCACCAGCGATGACCGAATTGTCAAGGCCCTGCCGACGATCAAGAACGTTCTCGATCGCGGCGGCAGTCTGATCCTGATGAGCCACCTGGGCCGGCCCGAGGGCAAAAGGGACGACGCCTACACCCTCAAGCCGGTCGCCGTGAGGCTCTCGGAGCTGCTCGGAAAGCAGGTGGTCTTCGCCACGGATTGCGTCGGACCCGACGCCAAGGCCAAGGCCGCAACCCTCAAGCCGGGCGATGTCCTGCTCCTGGAAAACCTGCGGTTCTACCGGGAAGAGGTCATCAAGGACAAGGCCGCCAAGGAAGACGCCCAACTCCGCGAGGCGAAGGACACCTTCGCCAGTCAACTCGGCGTGATGGCCGATGTCTATGTCGACGACGCCTTCGGCACCGCCCACCGAGACAACGCCTCGATGTACACGGTGCCCCAGGTGATGGAAGGCAAGCCGCGAGTGACCGGCTTCCTGATCGAGAAGGAGCTCAAGTTCCTCGGCGACACCATCCGAAACCCGGTGCACCCGTTCGTCTCCATTCTCGGCGGGGCCAAGGTCTCCGACAAGATCGGCGTCATCGAGAATCTCATCGGCAAAGTCGATCGGATCATCATCGGCGGCGCCATGGCCTACACTTTTCTAAAAACGCGAGGTAAAGCCATCGGCGGCAGCCGGGTCGAGGATGATTTCCTGGACAAGGCCCAGGAACTGCTGGACCGTGCGGCGGACCAGAACTGCGAGGTTCTGCTGCCGCCCGATCACGCGGTCGTCCGCAAACTGGAAGCCGGAGCCGAGCATCGAATCGCCGTCGGCGATATCGATCCGGGCTGGCAGGCCGTGGACATCGGTCCCATGGCCGCCAGGGAGTTTGCCGCGAAGATCGTCGATGCCAAGACCATCGTCTGGAACGGACCGATGGGTGTCTTCGAGATCCCGCCTTTCGACCAGGGGACCAACGCCATCGCGCAGGCGGTGGCCAAGGCGACCGAAAAAGGGGCCAAGAGCATCGTCGGCGGCGGCGACAGCGCCAGCGCGATCGAGCAGCTCGGGCTTCAGGACAAGATCAGCCACATCTCGACCGGCGGCGGCGCCTCCCTTGAGTTCCTCGAAGGCAAAAAATTCAAGGCCATCGAAATCCTCGACGAAAAGTAGCACGGGCATCTTGCCCGTGGGAAAAAGCATGCAGGGCCATCCCCCAACCCAGTAGGGGATGGCCCTGCGACACATGAGCAAGATACCCTTATGCCGCACGGGATCTTGTACAGGTGTTAGATAGAGCTTGGACGCATCGCGGCTCCAGACGGATGCCAGAGAGGGAAGCTGCCATGCAGACGACACTGCCGAGTCCGGGGACGATTGAGATTGCCCCATCCATACTCAGTGCGGATTTCGCCAGGCTCGCCGACGAGATCGCCAGCGTGGCGTCCGTCGGCGTCAAGATGCTCCATCTGGACGTCATGGACGGCCATTTTGTGCCAAATATCACAATAGGCCCTCCTGTAATCGCCAAGCTCCGCAAGCACAGCGACCTCTTCTTCGACAGCCACCTCATGATCAGCGAGCCGGATAAGTATATCGAGGCTTTTGCCCAGGCCGGCGTGAACAACATCACCTTCCACATCGAAGTGACGGACGAGCCCGAGCGAACGGTGGATAGAATCCACGATCTGGGCTGCACCGCCGGCATCACGCTGAACCCGGAAACCCCTGTGGAATCGATCCGAAAAGTGGCCCCCCTGTGCGACATGGTGCTGGTCATGACGGTCCGGCCGGGTTTCGGAGGCCAGGAGTTTATGGACGACGCCGCCCGGAAAGTCATCGCGGTACGGGAGATGGTCGGGCCCAACATACGCATCGAGGTCGATGGCGGCATCGATCCCCAGACGGCTCCGATCGTGGTCTCCTATGGGGCCGATACTCTCGTGGCCGGAAACGCCATCTTCGGCCGGTCGGACCGGGTCGCCGCCATTCAGGCCATTCAGGACGCCTGTCGGCGAGAAGGTAGGAACGTGAGAAGGCCGCACGGCGGAAGCTGAAGTTGAGAGCTTGAGAAGAAAAGAGCAGACAGTCCTCTCTTTCCCTACTCCCCTTCTTACCTTCTGAACATCTTACCTTCTCGTCGTTCTTGTGGTACACTTATGCTCATGACAAAGAAAGCCAAGACGAACTGGAACGGTTTTTCGCTGCGGCCCCGCAAGGAAATGCCCGAGGGGCTTTGGATGAAGTGCCCGAGCTGCGAGCACATGCTCTACCGCAGTGCCGTAGAGAAAAACCTTAATGTCTGCCCGGAATGCGACTACCACTTCCGCATCGGGGCCCTGACCCGCATCGAATACCTCGCGGACGAGGGGACGTTCCAGCAGGTTCTCGAAGACATGACCACCGCCGACCCGCTGGACTTCAAGTATCGCGGTACAACCTATAAACAGCGGGTCAAGGACGACGAGAAGAAATCCGGCATGAAGGAGGCCATTCTCATCGGCAAGGCCTTCATCAAGGGCCGCGGCGTGGTCCTCGGCATCATGGAGCCAAACTTCCTCATGGGCTCGATGGGCGCGGTCGTAGGCGAGAAGCTCTGCGTCGCGGTGGACAAGGCCATCGAGGAGTCGCTGCCGTTGATCGTGGTGAGCTGTTCCGGCGGGGCCCGCATGCACGAGGGCGTCGTCTCGCTCAACCAGATGGCCAAGACCTCCGCCGCCATGGCGCGTCTCGACGACGCCAAAGGCCTGTTCATCTCCGTCCTGGCCGACCCCACCACCGGCGGCGTCACCGCCAGCTTCGCCATGCTGGGCGATGTGATCGTAGCCGAACCCGGGGCCCTGATCGGCTTCGCCGGCCCGCGAACCATCGCGGAGACGATCAAGGTCGAGTTGCCCGATGGCTTCCAAACCGCCGAGTTCATGCTCGAACACGGCTTCGTCGACATGATTGTCCACCGGCGCGACCTCAGAAGCGAAATCGCCCGTCTCATCGATTACACGCAGAAGTAGCCTCCTCCCCCACCACGAAGCCACGGAGGAGATCTGCAAACACTTGCAGGGGATTGGCTTACACGAATTGGCGTCAGTGGCAGGGTGGGCTGTGTCCACCGTCTTCAAACAGGGGCACCCGCAGATGAACGGCGATGAACGCCGATAGACCATTGGGAGCAAGTCTGACCGGCCAGGCTATAATCGTCGATGCCGATTGGATAAAATCGCAATGTGAGGAGACAATTGTGAGCGAATGGCCCAAAGCAGTAACGACAACTACCTCAAGGCGACTAAGCTACATCTGTGTCTTCTGATGAACTTCGGGAAGCCTAAGCTCAAAGTCTGACGGATCGTCAACAACTACTGAACATCAGGTTTATCTGCGTTCGTTCGGTGCGTCAGTGAAACTAT
>DCUI01000060.1 GCA_002327785.1 Phycisphaerales bacterium UBA2218 | reverse complement strand
GAGGTCCATTATATCCAGAACAAAACCCCGGAATCTCGTAGAATAATTCCGGCTGCGATACAGGTTGGCTGAGCGATCGGGACTTCACCTGTGGTGAGATCGACGAATCGCTCCGTCCGGTGCACATTCGTGGCTTTTCGCCGATAGAAACCGCACATCCGCGAGATTTATCCGATTACGGTATGCAATCAAAGGGTAGAGTTGTGCGGGGAAAGCGACGAAGCGACTAAACCGGTTCTGTCTCTGCCATTCCTTCGGCCTTGTGCCCACCACACAGAGCCCAGCCGGCCTCAATTCTCTGCAACATCTCCCGGCAATTACCGTCACACTCCTTGGCGAGTTTGTAGTAGGCGACCTCTGAGCGGGAACCGTTATCGAGGCCTTCCTTAATGGCGATTTCCAAACGGCGCGATCTGACCGAGCACCTCGTAGGGAAACAGCCGCCAGAATCGCTCGTGGCACTCGTCGGTCCGGTCCTTGTGCCCCTCGGGCAGATAGGCCCGAACATACACTCCCAGATACTGGTCCCGAACACGTCGTACACCGGATCGGCATATCCCTCCGGGATGCCAAGCTCCTTCGCCGCCCGTCGCACGGCGGCCATAATGGCCCCATCCGTCCCGACGAGCGTGCCGCCGAGGTCCGTAACAATCAGATCGGTGTTTCGTTGGTTCCCGTTCATGTCACCTTTCAGCACAGAAGCACAGTGCCCTGCCTCCGGAGGGGATTTGTTCACCCGGCCCTCCTGCGATGGCGGATTCGCGCTGACTTGTCTTCGACCTTGAACACCTTGAAGCCGGACTTGAGGTAGTTGTTCAAGGCGTTGGGGTGGTCATTGGAGCAGGTGTGCACCCAGACCCGGCGGGCGCCCCAGGCGAACGCGTTCTCGATCGCGCTGTCGAGCAGAAAGCCACCGAGCCCCCGGCCCACGAACTCCGGAGTCAGGCCGAAGATCCGGATTTCCACGCTGGGGTCCCCAAACGCATCATTTCGCGTTTGGGAGCCCTTGCCGCCCTCTTGACGCTGAAGTTCGTAGTAGCCGGCGATGGAGCCCTCCCGGTAGGCGATGAAGGTCCTGAGGTTGTCGGCGGCGGCGTATTCCTGCCACCTCTCGGCCGACCAGACGAGTCGATCCACCCATCGCCAGTCGCCGCCGACGTACTGGTACAGGAACCGGTTGAGCCGGGGCTGCTTGACGACGCACTCTCGAACGCTCAGACCCGTCCCTTCGCGGGACCTGTGGACCCACTGTTCTCTCGACACGATTTCCAGATGCGTGGTGCGCACCATGGCGGATTCTCCAGGATTCCATTGCGCGCATGGTACCCTCTGCCGGCGCCGAACTCAAGGGCAGGTCCGTCGGCCGGCACAATCAGGCGAATTCTCACCGCCGGCGGTCAACCGAACCGGTATAATCTGCGTCGTAATAATGGAAGGATGATCGACCTGAATCAGGAGGTTTGGCCATGATGACGTGCAGGATTGCAGCGGCAACGTTGGTTGTTCTTTCGGCGGCAGGCAGCGGCTGCGCTGCCCAGGCGGCAAAGGCGGATCGCAATAAGGAAACGACCTTGGTTGCACAAGGCAACAACGGCTTCGCCGTCGGGCTTTACCGGCAGTTGCGGGGCCAGGAAGGCAACCTGTTCTTCTCGCCGTACAGCATCTCCGCCGCGTTGGGGATGACGTATGCGGGGGCAAAGGGCTCGACCACCGAACAGATGGCACAGACCTTGTGTTATCCGACCTCTGCTGAGATTCTGAAGCGGCTGGGCATGACCGGCGAACCTCTGACGCAGGAGCAATTCGCCCTGGCCTTCGGCCAGATCATCAAGGACCTCAACAGCCGAGGCGACGCAGGCAAGTACGAGCTTCGCGTGGCGAATGCCCTGTGGGGGCAGAAGGACTATGAATTCCTCCGGGCCTTCGTGCAAACCGTGGAGGAGCAATACGGCGGCAAGCTTCAGGAGCTGGACTTCGTCGGGGCCGTCGAGAAGGCCCGCCGGACCATCAACTTTTGGGTCGAGAAGCAGACCAACGACAAGATCAAGGACCTGATCGGACCGGGCGTGCTGGATGCCATGACCCGGCTCGTGTTGACCAATGCCATCTACTTCAAGGGCAACTGGGCCAGCCAGTTCAAGAAGGACCGGACGCAAGATGAGCCCTTCACCCTGATCGACGGCAGCACAGTACAGACTCCGATGATGAATCAGAAGGCCCAATTCGGCTATGCGGAAACCGATATGCTGCAAGTGCTCGAAATGCCCTATGCGGGCGAGGAACTGGCAATGGTCGTCCTGTTGCCGAAGAAGGCGGATGGAATCGGCGAATTGGAGAAGGCCCTGACGGCCGAGAACCTCGCCCGGTGGCTCGACGGCGTGAGCAGCCGAGAAGTCATCGTCGCCATGCCCAAGTTCAAGATGACCAGCAAGTTCAGTATGGAGAGTGTCCTGCGGTCGATGGGCATGACAGACGCCTTCTCCCAGGCGGCCGACTTCTCCGGCATGACCGGCCGGCGGGACCTGTTCATCTCCGCGGTAATCCACCAGGCGTATGTGGACGTGAACGAGGAAGGCACGGAAGCCGCTGCGGCCACGGCAGTGACCATGAAGCTGACCGCGGCGTTGCCCGACCAGACGCCGGTCTTCCGCGCCGACCACCCGTTTGTGTTCCTGATCCGCGACAAGGCCTCCGGCAGCATCCTGTTCCTCGGCCGGGTCATGAATCCGCAGAGCTGAGGCCCGTGACCAGGAACTCCTGGTCCAGTTTCAAATCACACCGAATGCCTACGGCGTGCGCTTCGTCAGGCGGATATCGTCGATGTAAATCCGGCCGGCGCCGCCGGGCTTGGGGTTCTCGCGATCGCCGATGCCAATCACCATCCTTCGCACCGCCGTCGTGTCCACGCCCGCCGCTTGCACATCCGCCAAGGCGATGCGCCATGCTATCCATACAGCTCCCTGCACGGCATCTGCATTCGAATGGATCACGGTCGCGATCCGTCCCCCAGTGTCTTCGATCTGGACATACAGCGGCTCTGGACTGCTGCTCGGATCACCTCGGAAATACAGCGTCAGTGCGTCTGGCTCATCAACCGTCCAATCCTGCGGCCCCTCCCACCATATCCGCTCAATCTCGGAATAGAAGGGCGGCACCGAATTGTCGAATTCTACGGGCATGGATTGCAGGCCACCGTGGACAATCGTCATTTCGGCAAACGGAGCCTCGATGTAACCCACCATCGAGCCAGTGTCGTTTAACCAGCCGTCAATATAGGTCTGCCAGATGGTTTCTCCGGCGTCTATGTCGTCCGTGTAGCCTTCGAAGTCATCGACAACAGAGACAACTTCGTAGTCAGCATCATAGGTACCGAAGCTCCAGACGTCTCCTTTCCACGGACTTCGAGGGTCTGTTTCGTCGATCGCATCGATTCGCCAGTAGTAGATTCTGTCGCTCTCTAATACACCGGGATCGCAAGTTGTCACCTCAGGAGGGCGCCGGCCGTAGTAGACGCCCGGGGTGTCTATCGTCGCGTTGGTCACAGCCTCCCTGTCTTCTCCGAAGTAGACGTCATAGGACATGCCCGCTTGGCGGCATTCCCAGTGAAGAACAATCTGTGACCGAATGGACTTGATGGCTCCGTCTTCAGGGTCCGGATTGCCGATATAGCCCGCCGTCGTGAAGGCCCAAACACGGCCGATGCACCCGTCCCCCGGAATCTCGTCGCGTACCTCGTCGATACGCCAGTAGTAAGTCGTTGCCCATTCCAGCGCATCGGGAGCGTACGTAGTCGATTCCGCCGGCAGACGGCCGCGACAGACACCCACGGTGTCAATTGTAGCGTGAGCCACTGCTTCAAGATCTTCTCCGAAGTAAACGTCATGCAATAGCGTTGGCCATCCAGGCGCCCAGCCCAGGGCCAGTGGCAGGATGAGATCCCTGCCACTGTCTCGCGGAACCGGGGCAAAAGCCGGCCGGAGTAAAGGACCGTACCCAAGCTCCCACATCAGGATCGGGTAATGCACGCCCTCAAGCATGTACCAGATGTCCTCCGTCCCGTTCTCCGTCTCGCCTACAAAGTCCCAGCCGGCGTCCAGGAATGTGCTGCCCGTCTGCATCTCGGCTCTGGTCGCACCTGTGCCGCCTGCGCTCGTCGTTCGACCTGAGGCTTCGACATCCCAAAAGCCGCCGGCCACAGTGCCGGTGCCACTGTAGTCGCCCCCCACCAGGCCGCCGACAAAAAGACTGCCCCTGACGACACCACAGCTATAGCAGTGGGTGACGGTACCCCGGTTTTCCCCGACCAGCCCGCCGACATACTCATTGCCGCCAACTGCGCCCGTGCTGTAACAGCAGGCCAACGTAGCACGATTGCTGCCCACCAGTCCACCCACATACCGATTCCCGGCGGCGGTAGTGCGGCTGCAGCATTCGGTCACAGTGCCCAGGTTCTCCCCGATCAGTCCACCGACAGACCAGCTTCCGCTGACCCCGCCGGTGCCATGACAGCGCATCACGCGGCCTTCATTCTTGCCTGCCAACGCCCCGGCGTACGAACCTGAAGTGACGATGTTCACGTCCACGATCCATAGGTCCCTGACCTCGGCGCTAGGTTTCAGTTGTCCGAAGAACCCGGCATGGCTTCCACTTTTGATCGTCAAATGAGAGATCGTGTGACCGTTGCCGTCGAAGACGCCCGCAAAGGAGGCGATGGTATGCATGGCGGGCCGGCCGGCCTTGCCGTCGAAACCCGACAAATCGATATCCGCCATGAGCACAAAATGCGCGCCGCGCTCGTAGGGACACCTGCCGACAAAATCGACCTCATGGGCAGCATGAAGCTCGTACGGATTCTCCGGCGTCCCCTTGCCGGCCAGGAACCCCAGGCGGAACTGCTTGTCCTGCTCGTGAGGACAGCGGATGAGCAGATCGAGGTCCTCCGCATCGCGGATGACGTATGGATCGTCCTCGGTTCCCATGCCCGGCAGGAACCCCAGGCGGAACTGTTTGTCCTGCTCATAGGGACACTGAACCAGCAGGTCGAGATCATTCGCGTCACGGATGACGTACGGATCGTCCTCGGCACCCGTCCCCGGAAGGAACATCAGCCGGAAGTGCTTGCCTTGTTCGCAGGGGAATATCGTTATCACATTGACGTCTTCGAGCGTGTAGATGAGGTATGGCCTCTCCGGCGTCCCGTCGCCCGTCAGGAACTCCCCAAGGTACGTCTCTATCGGCCGGCCGGCCTTCCCCTCCCACGACAGTCTCGGATAGTCCTTGCCCTCGTCAATCGTCCAGACCCCCGCCTGCTCGCAGATGCCCCATTCAAAGAACGTTTTCGCTGTCTGCATCTCGGCGGTCGTCTTGCCCGTCCCCCCGGCGCTCATGGTTTGGTTCGAAGTCTCGATGTCCCAGAAGCTCTGGCTGATGCTACCCGGACCGTAACCTACGAGGCCGCCGACATTGCTGGCGCCGTTGACCGAACCGGTGCTGTAGCACCCGCTCACGCTCGCGTTGAGGTTATGCCCCAGTAGGCCCCCCACAGAGGCATCCCCGCTGACCTTGGCAGTGGAATAGCCTGCAGTGATGTAAGCACTGAAACCCCGCCACCCTCGCGCTGTACCACCCACCAGACCCCCGACACACTCGCTGCCGCTGACGACGCCCGTGCTGTAGCACCGGGTCACGTTGCCACTGATGAAACCGACCAAACCCCCGACGCAGTTGCCAGAACCGACGATATTCACGTCAACTATGCCTGTGTTCTTGATCTCTGCGTTGTACAGTCGGCCAAACAGTCCAAGATAGCCGTCTCCATTGATGGTTAGATTTGAGATCACATGGCCATTCCCATCGAATACGCCAGCGAAAAGGGTTCCCTGCCACCAGTAGTCCTCTGCGTCATTAACATCCGGTGCAATGACGGCCTTGTCGAAGACCTTGCGGCCGGGGAGNNCGGGCGTCTCGCCGAGGGCGATCAGGTCGGCGGCCGTGGCGATCCGGTACGGATCGTTGGGTTCTCCCGTCCCGCCGCTGTATTGGGCATTGGCGGGAAGACCGATAAGACAGACCACGATCAGGAAAGGGAGCATCCGCAGGGTTTTCGCGTGTCTCGACCGCATCATCTTCTGTCCTCCGCCCCCCATAGTCTGGATTGCGCGGGGACCGTCAGGCGTTTCGGCGGTCTCACTGTGCCGGCAGGTATGAGCCAGCAGGCTGTCGGCTCTGCGTTTCTCAGGAAAGCATACCCGATCAGCGCTCCGGAAGTCAAATCGAAGAATTGGACCAAGACAGGAGGCGGGTCCACCACGGCGGCTGTTGTTCCTGTTACCATGCTGGGCCAAGGAGGCAAACGCCACAATCGGCACGGGACTATTCTCCGACAAATCGCTCGCAAACCCTACTCTCGACAAACCCGCACTCCATTGCGTTCTTTCTGTCTCCAACACGCGTCATACCACTGAAAATGGCCGTAATAGGCTTTTTTCGCACGTCGCGGTCTGCTATAATAACGACATGGTTTCGGAACCACGAGCCCAATAGAAGTCATGCCGGAGGAGGTTGCAATGGACGAAGCCAGTCTCGAAGGCGCGCTGAACGAGTTGGCCAAACAATTCGGAGAAGGCGTCGATCTCAACCAGGCCAAATTAGCCGATCTGGCCAAACAAGCGGAGGCCAATCGCAAGCAGCTCCAGAAAAGCATCAACACGCTCCAGGAATTACTGGACTACCTGCGGGTCTGCATCAAATACCAAGCATTCGATCTGGAGGCGACCCGCCGGGAGAACACCTACCTGCGGAAGCTGCTGGAGGAAAACCCCCGCGGCGAAGAGGGGTAAACAACTGGGGGTGGCAAACCTGCTGCACGACGGGGCCTGATTCAAAGGTTCCGGGGCATCTGTCGTGGCAGATTGCCTCGATTCGCTTCATCGCCATGGGGGATGCTCTTCGGAGCAACGGACAGACACGCACGCGTCGGCATCGATTTGCACGCGAAAGTGCCCTGGGTTTCTGAGGTTACGTTTTTGCCGACACATGGGGGAAAGTTTCCGATGGATTTTGCCGATACCTGAATATCGGGGGCAGCCCCCCGGTCGAGTGATGAACACGGAGGTCATCTGCGTCATATAACTATGGGCCGTACGATGTAAGTAGTCTGATCGTGATCCTGTTGCGTGAACTCCCCGACCCAAGTCGGATTGATGGAGTTGACAGGACGGCGGGATTGTGCGATAAGATGAACACCATCGGAAAACCGGGCAATATGAAGCCGTAACAACGAAGGGATCCGGGCATTCTTTGGAGTAGGTTATAGACGAAATGTTTGAGCGATTCACAGACCGAGCGAGGAAAGTGATGGCGCTGGCAAATCAGGAAGCCCAGCGATTCAATCACGAATACATCGGGACCGAGCACATTCTGTTGGGCTTGGTGAAGGAAGGCAGCGGCGTCGGCGCCACGGTTCTCAAAAACCTGGACGTGGACATCAAAAAACTGCGTTTGGAGGTCGAGAAGCTGGTCAAGAGCGGCCCGGACATGGTCACGATGGGCAAGCTCCCCCAGACGCCGCGAGCCAAGAAGGTCATCGAGTACGCCATTGAGGAGGCTCGAGCCCTCAACCACAACTATGTGGGCACCGAGCACATCCTGCTGGGTCTCATCCATGAGGGCGAGGGAGTGGCCGCCAAGGCCCTCGAGTCCCTCGGGATCTCGCTGGAAGCGGTGCGGAGTCAGGTCGAGGAGATCATCGGCCAGGGCCAGCAGGCGCCCAGCGGGCACATCCCGTTCACGCCGCGGGCCAAGAAGGTCCTNNTGATGAACCTGGGCCTCAAGCTCGAGGATGTCCGGCAGGAGGTTCTCAATCTGCTTGGCGCCGGCGTCGAGGATGCACCGAACGATCTGGGGATGAAGATGCCGCCGGGAGCCGTAGGGCGCAAGACCAAAAGCAAGACTCCCGCCTTGGACAGCTTCGGCCGCGACCTGACGCAACTGGCGATCAATGGGGAACTCGATCCCGTTATCGGTCGCACGCGAGAGATCGAGCGGCTGATCCAGATCC
>DCUI01000051.1:10940-27921 GCA_002327785.1 Phycisphaerales bacterium UBA2218 | reverse complement strand
AGCATCGAGATCGCCGGCGGCGTCGTCACATCGTGACACATCACCACGTCGATCTTCGCATCCACCAATTGCCCCGGCACGACCTTCTTCACCCCCGCCGCCCGCGCCAGGATCTTTTCCGTTATCGTCATTCCCAATCCTTTTTGAATTTTGCTTTGTCATTTTGCATTTTGATCTTTGCTATTTGCTTTCTTCTCACAGTTGCACNNCCGTCGAGACGCCCCGGCCGATGAAAGCCCGGCCGTCCTCCCGGATGCGGACCGTCGCCTCGCCCAGGGCCTCGGTGCCCCCCGTGATCGCGCGGATCGAGTACTCCTCGAGCTTGGGCCTCAGGTCCATCGCCCGGCGGATCGCCTCATAGGCGGCATCCACCGGCCCGTCGCCATACGCGACGGCGATCTTCGTTTCACCCTTGACGCGTATCTTCACACTGGCCGTCGGCAGCGTCCCGGTGCCCGAGGCGACGTGCAGGTAATCCAGCACGTAGACCTGCTCGACGACGCGGATTTCGTCGTTCACGATGGCCGCCACATCCGCGTCGAAGACCTCCTTTTTCTTGTCGGCGATCCCCAGGAACCGCTGGTAGGCGTGTTCGATCTCCTCCTTCGTGAGCTTGTAGCCAAGCTGCTTGCACCGGTCGGCGAAGCCGTGCCGGCCCGTGTGGCGGCCGAGCACCATCCGCGAGCCGCCCANNCGCTCCTTGAGGACGCCGTCCTGGTGAATGCCACTCGAGTGTGCAAACGCATTTGCGCCGACGATCGCCTTGTTGGGCTGGATCACAAAGCCGGTGAGCTGCGAAACAAGCTGGCTCGTGCGGAAGATCTCCTTCGTATTGATGTTCGTGGATAGCCCGTCCGTGGCGCCCTGTCCGAAGAAGTCCTGCCGGGTGCGAATCGCCATGACGACCTCTTCCATCGCGGCGTTGCCCGCCCGCTCGCCGAGCCCGTTGACGGTGCACTCGACCTGCCGGGCGCCGTTGCGAACGCCCGCCAGGGAGTTCGCGACTGCCATGCCCAGGTCGTTATGGCAGTGCGTGCTGATGACGCACTTGTCGATGCCCGGGACGTCGCTCTTGAGCTTCGCGATAAGCTGCCCGTACTCGTACGGCAACACATAGCCAACCGTGTCCGGGATATTCAGCGTCGTGGCGCCGGCCTCAATCACCGCCGCCAGAACCTCGATGAGGAACGGGATCTCGCTGCGGCAGGCGTCCTCCGGCGAAAACTCGATATCGTCCGTGAAGGCCCTCGCGCACTTGATCGCCTCGACGGCCATCTTCAGCACCTGGTCGGGCTCTTTTTTGAGCTTGTGCCTCATATGGATCGGCGAGGTCGCGATAAACGTATGGATTCGTTTCTTCTTGGCGGGGGCGACGGCCTTGCCCGCCGACTCGATGTCCATCGCATTGGCGCGGGCCAGCGCGGCGATCGTGGGGCCTTTGATCTGCTCGGCCACGAGCCTCGTGGCCTCGAATTGGGCGGGCGAGGAAACCGGGAACCCCGCCTCAATGATATCGACCCCAAGCACGGCCAGTTGCCGGGCGATCTCGAGCTTCTGCGGAATCGACATGGCCGCCCCGGGCGACTGCTCGCCGTCCCGGAGCGTGGTGTCGAAAATCAACACTTTTTCACCTGACATCGTTAGCTCTCCAAGTAGCATGGGCGTCTCGCCCATGGATTCAAGGTCACGGGCAGGATGCCCGTGCTACGTCGTAGCGGGTCATTATGCCGTAAAGGCGGCCGGAACGCTACGGTTTTACGTAAGTGGTGGAATGAGAACGGGTTGTGGTAATCTTCGTATTTGCGCCTCAGCGGCGCAGCAGCAGGGCGAGCCGGCCGATCAGGCCGTCGATGTGGATGTGACGAATTGTGCACTTGCTATTCATATTCGGTATAAGTATACTTATCGACTGAAACATTGCAAGACTTTTTCTCAAAAATCTGTCACAAGGAAGCCATGGATGAAGCCAGGACGCGAATCAAATCAACTTGGCGCCGCATCCTTCGTTGTCGTGCTTTCCGCAATGGCTGCGATTGCCGGTCTCTCGTGCGCGAGCGAGACGCGGGAGAGAAAGGTCTCCGTCTCGCCATCGGACCTGCCGGCTTCCATACATGCCGCAATCCAGCAGGCCTTGCCCGGCGGGAAGATCATGGCAATTGAAAAGGAGGTCGAAGGCGAGGACCCGGGGCAGTACGACGTGGACGTGCGATCCGAGGGCAAGGAATACGAGGTGGAGGTTTCACCCCAGGGACAAGTCATCGAGATCAAGGAGAAATCGTCCGCGAAAGAAACTCCGACCCCTGCCCAAGGCAAAAGATGGACGGATTCCTTCCACCAGGAGGACTGCACGTTCACTTCGGTCGGCAGGAATCGGTTCTTCAGCCTGCAACCGGGCCATCAACTCGTGCTGCAAAGCAAGCGAGAGAAAGTGACCATCACGGTCCTGGATGAGACGGTAACGGTCGCGGGCGTCGAGACCAGGGTCGTGGAGGAGCGGGAAGAAGAAGACGGCAAGCTGAAGGAGGTCTCGCGGAACTTCTTCGCCATCTGCAAAGAGCACCATGACGTGTTCTACTTCGGGGAGGAAGTGGACGACTACGAGGACGGCAAGGTCGTCAAGCATTCGGGGCAATGGCGGGCCGATCAGCCGAACTCGAAGGCGGGGATCATCATGCCCGGCACGATTCTCCTGGGGGCCCGGCACTATCAGGAGATCGCGCCGAACGCCATGGACCGCGCGGAGATCATCGACGACAACGCGACGCTAGAGACACCGGCGGGCATATTCACGAACTGCATCCGAGTGGAAGAAACCTCCGGACTCGACCCCGGCGAGAAATGCTACAAGACCTACGCTCCCGGCGTGGGACTCATCCAGGATGAAAACCTGCTGCTGATCGAGCACCGCGCAGGCCGATAGGCCCCCGGCGCAAAGGCAGCCTGTCTCGCCATCAGATGGAGAACTCCCACGGATCTATCTCCCCGACCTTGGCGGAGCAGGCGGCTTTTTGCTGGGCGGTCGGCAGCGGCTTCGTCGGGATGGTGAGGGACAGCGTTTGATTGTTGGACCTTCGGAAATACCATGTCTGTCGTGGTGAGCTGATGTCCCGGACGGTCAGGTCCGTGGCGACGCTCGAATAGACGGAAAGCCCCGCCGTCCTGAACGCCGTGGCGGATGGGTTGATCGAGAGCGTGAAGACAACGGCGGCCTCGCGGATCTCGTTGAAGTTGAACGAGCGTTCCTGGCCATGATAAAGGATCAGATCGATCCATGCCTCCTCCGATTCCCGCCGGGCTTCGAAACGCACGGGCAACCCGGCGAAATGGACGGAATGAATGCCGAACACGCCCTCAATCGAGCCGGAGGTGAAGCGGAGGGGTTCGTCCAGTCCGAGTTGCTCGGGCAGCTTCAGACTGCCCAGGGCGCCTTCAAACTGAAGGCGGAGGCGCAAGTCTCTTGCCCGAATGGTTGCGTTCGGGATTTTGTCGAGCGAGATGTGGGTGTCGCCGCGGTCGGTGACGAACAGGACGGCGCCGAGGACATCGGCCAGATCCTGAACGACGAAGAGGCTCGCCGAGGAGTAGTCGTAATCGTCGTGCAGGAACCGGAGACGCGCTGCGGCCGGACCGGCGGGCGTGCGCCAGTAGGCGACCAGCGGCCGGCGCTGGTTCCACAGGTCGCCCACGTTGACACTCCCCAAGGCAAAATCCGGGTGCAGGTACGTGGTGCCGATGACGTCGTGCTCCGGCGAGTCATTCACGACGAACGGCTCGGCCTCAATGCGGGGTATCTCGAGGGTCGTGAAGTATGGATCGAAATCGTTGGGACACTGGACACCGAGACGATGCGCGTCGAGACTCTCCCAGGCCTTGGCCTGAGGCATGAACTCGACCTTGTCGCTGGTGGCGCGCTCGATGAAAGCAAGCACCCCCTCGCCCAGAAGCGTGGAATAGGACCGGCTGTGCGGACCTGCCCATTGCCTCGTCGAAGGATGGAACCGACGGGCCACGTGCTTCCAGGCGAAATCGTTCAGCTCCGCCAGCACCGTTTGCGATTCGTGGTCGCGGACGTGCTGCCTCATGCGTGAGATTTCCTCAATGGCCACGCACGTGTAGGTCGGACTGTTGTACTCGGTGAAGGAGCCCTTCTCCTGCGTGTACTCGTAGAATCGACGAAGTCGCTGACGGCCGTAATCGGCGAGTTCTCGCACGGCGAACCGCTCACCGGCGACGAGCGTGACGTACGTGCCCATCAGGGCGATATTCGTATAACCCGGGCCGACGTCCCGCCGCTGGATAGAGCGGGCCGCGTGCAGGATCGAATCCTTGACCTGCTGCTGCAGATCGGGGGCCAGGCGGTTCATGTGATCGATGGCGACCTGGAGGAGTTGCGTGCCGCAGAAGTCGGCCCAGTTCCAATCCGGCGGCGACATCCGGTCGAGCGGCTCTTCCAGGAACCACGGCCAGATTCCGTAGGTCCGGTTGCTCGGGTCCTCGTCCTGCAGGGCAATCACGCGGCGCAGGATCGCGTCGGCTCGCTTGAGGCGTTCCGGGGCCCCACTGTCGAGCAGGGCCACGGCGTATCGAAGCGACTCGCGGATGCGGTGGACCGTGCCGCCCTGGAGTGTCGTGTGATAACCCGGCGAGGAAAACTCCGCCCGGAGCATCCGCTCGGTCGGGTCGTAGTTCTCATCTTCCCCGTCGAGTGCCCGCAGAAAGGCCTGCCGACGGGCCTCGCTGGGGAACGCGCTGCCGGCAAGACATTGACCCGATAACATCAGGATCAGCAGCCATGTCCAGGCGATACGAAGATCACACGTCATCCAGTTGCTCCTTGTATGGGCTGTCGGATCACCCATGATAGACCCGTGGAATCCCAAAGTCCAACCTTCTGCTCGCTGAAATCATCGACAAGTTCTGCGCAGACTCGGCGTATCTCCTCAGGGGGGACAGAGGAACAAACGCCCACGGCGTCACTGCAGACGGGTCCTCTTTCCACCGATATGCTATAATAACACAATCCTGCCATTGTAACATGGGCGAGGGCGCCCATACATTCGAGATCACGGGCCAGATGGCCGTGCTACGGTGGAGTACCGGGATGGCCGAGCAACCACGGTTGGTGGACATACTGACGCCGGAGAAGTTCGAGCGGATCGAGCGGGGGTTCCGCAGACGGTTCAAGCTCGGACTGGAGACAACCGGGCGAAATGGAATGCCGGTGGACGAACTGTGCAGCGAGGATTGTCGGCCCCGGTTCTGCCGGCTCGTCCAGCGAGATCCCGACTGGGGGCAGCAGTGCACCGCCGAACGCAGGCGGGCGATCGAGATCGCCGTGGAGACAGGGCAGCCATTCATCACGATCTGCCACGCAGGAATCGTGCTGGTCTGCGTGCCGGTAGTAGATCGGGATCTCATCCACGGGGGCGTCTTTTTCGGCAAGTGCCTCTGGGAGCCGCCAACGCAGGTGCTCACCGATGACGTCGTGAGCCGCCTGCGCGGGACTGGTGTCAAGGGCATCCTGCCCGCGATTCGAGTGCGACCCCAGACCGAAGGGTCGCTGTGCGTCCGGCTCGACACGAAAGAGCGAGGGCAAAGGGTCCCCAAGGCAGGATTCCGCGTTGGGGAGTCCCAAGATGCCCTCGCCACGGAGGAGATCACCGAGGCATTGCGTGAGCTGCCCGTGGTGCGGGGCCGGCAGGTGCACAGTGCGGCGGAGTTCCTCTTCAACCTGCTTTATGAGGTCGGTGGATTCGACGCAAGGCTCATCCGCTGGCGGCGCCAGCGATCCAGGCAGCAGTCGGAGATCGGCGAGTTCATCCAGGAGCGAAAGAAGCTGGGGGCGAAGTGGCAGTACCCGCTGGAGAGCGAGCGGGCCTTATTGCAGAAGGTCAAGATCGGCGACCGCACGGGGGCCAAGGAGATCCTCAACTCGATCCTCGGCACGATCCTGTTCAAGGACATCGGGGACCTGGGCATCCTGAAGGTGCGGCTGCTGGAGCTGCTCAGCGTGCTGAGCCGCTCCGCGGTCGAGGGCGGCGTGGACGTCAACACGATGCTCGAAAGGAACCTCGCCTACGTCAACAAGGTGATGCAGATCGACACCCAGGAAGACCTGTGCGCGTGGATCAGCACGGCGCTGAATGAGTTCATCGAGCTGGTGTACTCTTCGCAGGACGCGAGGAAGATGACGCAGCTCCGCCCGGCGATCAGCTACATCGACGCCCACTACGACCAGCCGATCACGTTGGCCGAGATCGCCCGCGCGTCGCACCTGAGCGTGTCGAGGCTGGCGCACCTGTTCAAAGAGCAGATGGGAGTCACCCCGATCGATTTCGTGACGGGAGTACGCATCGAACGGGCCAAAGAGCTGCTCCTGGGCACGGATCAGAGTTGCACGGAGATTTGCTTCCAGGCGGGCTACGGCAATCAGAGCTACTTCACACGAACGTTCAAGTCCGTGGTCGGCATGACGCCGCGGCAGTTCCGCCTCCAGAACCGGCGCACGGGCGTGCCGCCAATCCGCCCGTAGGCCGTGATGGCACGCCGGGCACGCCGGCGAACCGTGGGTCTGCTTCCACGCGGTCATGCCTCGGAATGACAAGCCTCACACTGAACCTCAACATGCTCCTGGGGGAGCTCGCTGATGGTCCAGTACACATCGATCATCCTGATGGCCTCGACGAATTTCTTGTAGTCCACCGGTTTGACGATATAGCCGGCGACGCTGAGCTTGTAGCTCTCGATGATGTCGCGGTCGTCTCTCGACGTGGTGAGCACAACCACCGGGATTCTCCGCAGGACAGGATCGGCCTTGGCCACTTTCATAAACTCCACGCCGTTCATCCTGGGCATGTTCAAATCCAACAGAATAACGCAGGGCTTCGGGTTTTCCTCGTTCGCGAGGTATTCCAGCGCCTCTTCGCCGTTCGTCGCATGGGCCAGCGAGTTGCTCAGCTTGAGATCCCGAAACGCACGACGGACCGTCATCGCATCGATGGCATCATCTTCGACCAGCAACACAGGTTTGGCATTTCTCATGCGTCATCCTTTCGTTTTGTTTGGGCAACGTGAAGAAGAACGTGCTGCCCCGTCCGATTTCCGATTCGATCCCCACGCGGCCGCCATGCATCTGCACGATCTTCTTCACCACGGCCAGGCCGATCCCGGTGCTCTCGCCGTGGTTGGAGGATCCGAGCGTCTGGAACATTTGGAAAAGGCGATCGAAGTGCCGCGATTCGATGCCCGTGCCATTGTCCGCAACGTTGAATCTCCAAAAGTCCCCTTCCTCCACCGCACTGATTCGGATCTCGCCTTTGGCCTTGTCCATGTACTTGACGGCGTTACTGATGAGATTCAGGAACACCTGGGCAAGCCGGACTCTCTCACAGAGCACGGCCGGCAAAGGACTCTCCACTCGGATTTCGATGTGCTCCGGCGGGGCAATTTGCTCGATGGCTTCCGCGACCACCATGTTCGTGTCGACATCTTCGGCGAGGGGGTCGCCGTGTCCGATTTCGGCATAGCGCAGAATGCCGTCGATCAGTCGGATCATACGGTCCACTCGCTGGCGCAAGAGGTGCAGGTTCTCCCGCCCCTGGTCATCGATCTTGTCGGCACAATCCTGGGAGATCCACTCGGCCAGCGTGACAATTCCGCGCAGCGGCGCCTTGAGGTCATGCGCCGCCACGTGGGCGAAATCACGGAGTTCCTGGTTCGACCGCTCCAGTTCCCGGATCGTGCCCTGCAGGTCGCGATTGAGGTCCTCCAGGAGCATCTCGGCCCGCTTGCGCTCCGTGACGTCGCGAAGCAGAACCACCAGACCGCGAACGCCGGTTCTTTTGCGAACCACAGAAGTGCTGCACTCCAGGTAGCGCCGTTCGCCTTGCCTGCCTGTGAGCAACAGGTTCAGGGGCTCCGGCGTGCCCAGGAGCACCTGCCGGAAATGATCCATGAACCGCGGGACATCTCCCGGATCGAGGATGCCCAGCTCGATAAAGTGCTTTCCGACAATCTGCTCCTTGGTCTGCCCGAGGATCTCCAGGGTCTTCTTGTTGACGTCGAGGACGCGTCCGACATCATCGAGGTAGGCGATGCCTTCATGCGGCGCGTATTCGAAGAGGATCCGTAGACGCTCCTCCGAACTCACCAGTTGCTCCTGGGTTCGTTTCAGCTCCGTAATGTCCCGTCCGCTGCCGATGACCTGCACCACACGGCCCTGGGCATCGCACACCGGCCCCAGATTCGCCAGGACATCCAGGCGGACACCGTCCTTTGTGCGGGCACGGAACTCCATGTTTTCGACGTGGTGACCGGCCCCCGCGTGTTGCAGCGCCGCACGGCACACCGGATAGGACTCGGGAAACACCAGAGCAAGACCGTTCGTCCCAAGGATCTCCGCACTGTCATACCCTACGCGTCGTTGCCAGGATTTGTTCACAAAGGCAAGCGTTCCGTCAAGATCCATGACAAACACCAGGTCGATGGATGCCTGGAACAGTTCGCGGTACTTGCGTTCGCAGGTCTCCAGTTCCTGTCGCAACGTTTCGGCTGCGTCGGGCTGCTGAAAGGTGACGAGAATCAGCGTGTGCCCGTCCGATCCGGACGGCAGCACTCCGGCATGCACCTGGATCGCCGGACCGGAGCCGTTGGCTCCAGCAGGCCCGAGCCGGACCTCTCCAACCGCCCGGCCCGCCCGAATCGCCTCATCGAGCACCGGGCGGAGTCCCCGGCAACCCTCCAGCAAGTCGCCCACCGGGCTCTCTGCGGTGCAGGGCCATCCGAGATTGGACGGACCGTTGTACGCCCTGTGCAGCAGGCAACGGTTCGCATACAGCACACGGCCGTCCGCAGACATCAGTGCAGCAGGCATAGGGACCGCTTCCGCCACGGCCACGCACCATGTCGGTGCTTCGGCTTGACGTTCCAGAGAATCAACACCCATTTGTCCTCGGCCTTCACTCATGTGCGTGTCCCTTTCAAGAGACAGAGGAGCGATTCTCAATCTGCATTCCCTCTGCGGCACAGTCGGACAAACAGGCAATTCCACCAGCCGAAGACTCTGACGCGACCGCCTCGCGCTTTTGGGGAAACGTGAACAGGAACGTACTGCCCCGGCCGGACTGCGATTCGACCCAGATCCGCCCGCCGTACATCTCGACGATCTTCTTGACCAGGGCCAGGCCGACGCCGGTGCTCTCGAACTCATCCCGCGGCGCAAGTGTTTGGAAGAGGCGGAAAATGCGGTCGAAATACTTCTCTTCAATGCCCGGCCCATTGTCCGCGACGCTGAACCGCCAGAAATCGCCGTCCTCGATGCAGCCGACGCGGACCTCGCCGACGGGTTTGTCCATGAACTTCACCGCGTTGGTCAGCAGGTTCTGGAACACCTGGGAGATGCGAGTCCTCTCGCATTCGACTGCGGGCAGGTTGGGTTCGACCATGATGTGGATATGCTCCGGCGGGGCGATTCCGTCGATAATGCTCGGAATCAACTTGTTCAGGTCCACTTCCTGCGCCTCCTCCTTGATCCGCCCGACACGCGAGTACTGCAGAACGCCGTCGATCAGGTTGTACATCCTGGCGACGCGGTTCTGGAGCAAATCGAGCTGCTCCTTCGCGTCGTCACCGAGCTTGTCCCCGTAATCGGCGCACAGCCATTCCGTGATGAGCTTGATGCCGCGAAGGGGGGCCTTCAGGTCATGCGAGACCACATATGCGAAATGGGTCAGTTCCTCGTTGATCTCCGCCACTCTTCGCAGGAGGGCGGCCTGCTTCTGCTCCGCCGTGTGCTTTTCCGTGATGTCGCGGAAGCTCCACACGCGGCCGACGACCTGGTCGTCCATGCGCTGGGGCTTCGAGTAGTATTCCACGATTCGGCCGTCTTTGAATTCAGCGAGGCCATGACCTTCCTGCTCGCGATGCTCGTACAGTTCACGGACCCTGTTGAGAAAGGCCTCCGGATCGCGCAGTCTCGGCGTGGCGGCAGCCAGGGCTAGATCGTCATCGTGTGTGTCGAGGACGGCATCCGGCAATCCCCACAACACCTGAAACTGCTTGTTGTATTCCTTGATCTTGCCGAAACCGTCCACGACGAGGAGACCGTCCGCCATGGATTCCAGCGCGGCCTCGAGCAGCGAGAGGGATTCACGGGCCTCGTTTTCCGCCTGGGTGAGTCGGGATATATCGACGAAACTTTCGATCAGGTACTCGCGCCCCTCCCACGTCGCGGGGACCACGGTCTTCAGGATCGGGACAGGGACGCCGCCGCTTCGCAACAGGACGCGCTCCGACCGGTCCACCGTGTGGCCCAGATCAATGATTGGGCAACTCCCCTTCTGAGCAGGACAGACAAACTGGTGACAGACCTTGCCCACAATCTGTTCCTTGGGCAAACCAATGGCCGCCGCGGCATGGGGATTGACATCGACGATATGGCGGGTTTCGCGATCGACGATCAGCACGCCAGTAAGAATACTGTCCAACACGGCATGCAGACGACGCTCGCGCGCCCGCAAGGCCAATTCGGCCTGTGCGCGTTCCTCGATCTCCTTGCGAAGCCGCTCGTTGGCAACCGCCAGATCGACGGTTCGGTCCGACGCCCCGCCGGCCGTCTCGCCAGAGACGTGTCGCAGTTGTTCCTCCAGCAAGCAGCGCCGTTCGATCTCCGCTCGGAGGACCGCATCGGTCTCGTCCAGCCGGGCCGTCAATTCTTCCACCCGGGCGCATGCCTCTGCGTTGCTCTGCACTTGTCGCCTCAGCTTCTCATTTTCCTGCATGAGCAGCCGGGCTTCGCATTCCGTCATCGACGATTCCACGCCATCACGGCAGATCCACGTGCAGCCGATTCCATCGGACATCATCCTGACCCTTTCCTATCAATTCAGACTCGTGTGACCGGGAATGAGCATATCCTGTTCCGCCGCCGCCTGTCGTTGGGGCAGCGTGAAGAAGAACGTGGTCCCTTCCCCCACGTTCGATTCGACCCAGATGCCCCCCCCGCACAGCTCGACGATCTTCTTGACGATCGCCAGGCCGATGCCCGTGCTTTCCCGCTCGTCCCGAGGCGCAAGCGTCTGGAACATTTGAAAGATTTTCTCGAAATACTTCGCGTCGATCCCCGGCCCATTGTCGGAAACCGAGAATCTCCAGAACCCCGACTGCTTCGTGCAGCCGATCTCAACGCGGCCCCGAGGCTTGTCCATGTACTTGACCGCATTATCGATCAGATTGCGGAAGACCTGCCCGACGCGGACCTTCTCGCAGACAACGACCGGCAGCGGCCCCTTGACCGCTACCTCGATGTGCTTCGGGCAATCCTGTAGAGCGATCACCTCCGGAAGAAGCTGATTCAGATCCACCGGTTCCTGACGGCTGGTGACCCGGCCGATCTCCGAATAGTGCAGAATCCCATCGATGAGCTCGGAGAGCCGGGAGACTCGGCCCTTGAGCAGGCGCAACTGCTGGCGGCCCTGCTCGTCGAACCGGTCCGCGTAATCCGAGGCGATCCAATCGGTGAGGGTTCCGATCCCGCGCAGCGGCGCCTTCAGGTCGTGGGCCGCGACGTAGGCGAAATCCTGCAGTTCCTTGTTCGAGCGCCGCAGGTCTCGCACGGTCTCCGCCAGATGCTCGTTGGCCTTCGCCAGGGCCCGCTCCAGCTTGCGGCGCTCGTTGGACTCCACCTGCAGCGCGATCAGGTCCACGACTGAGGCAGCGAAATCCTGTTCCTCCAACGACCACTCCCGCATCGGGCCCACATGCTCGTAGCACATGACGCCCAGCAATTTCGCGTGCAGACGGATCGGAACATCCATCATGGACGTGATTCCCATTGGCCCGAGATCACTTTCGGCGAAGGCCCGGGTGCGAGGGTCTTCGCGTGCGTCGTTGGCGGCAAGAATCCGGCTGTTCTCGATCGCATCGAAATACGCCGGGTAATCGGCGGCTCTCACCCGAGAACCGCTGGTGCGACTCGCTCCACCGAGATCGTACTGTTGCTCACACACCAGCTCCGAGGACTGCTCGTGGAAGAACCAGATGCTGACGTGCTCAACCCCGAGGGTCCTGGCGGCCTCCTCGGTGGCCATCTGCATGATCGTCTGCAGGTCGCCCTTGGCGTCCTTGGCGAGCCGCAGCAATGTCCTCTGGTGATTGACGATGCATTCAGCCCGTTGCACAAGGACCTGCTCGGCCTGCTTGCGGAACGCGATCTCACGAACCAGTTTCTTGTTGGCCGTCGTCAATTCGGCGGTTCGTTCATGGACGCGGGCCTCCAGTTGCTCATTGGCATCGACGAGCGCAGCGTCCCGCTGTTGGATTTGCTCGAGCATCTCATTGAAGGCATCGATGAGCAGGCCGACCTCGTCGCTGCCATGCGGCTCGGCTCGCACCGTATACTGCCGCTTCTCCGAGACCCGGCGAGCCACGTCGGCCAGGTGAAGGATGGGATGGGAGATGATCCGTTGGAGCCTGGAAGAGGCGACGTACGCAACCACGGAGGACAAGAACAGAACGCCCAGGATCACGATGGTGCTGCGACGCAGTCTTGCGTACAGGAAGTCAAGACTCTGCCGTACACAGACCGTGCCGATTCTCTCCTCTTCGAGAAACACGGGCTGCGTCAACGTGAGAAACCTCTTGGCAAAGAGGGGACGATTCGACAACTCGTTTGCCGCTGGGACCACGGCGGCGGTCCCCTGCCGCACGTAGGCGGCGAGCAGTTCCCCGTCGGCGGCATAGACGCAAGCAATCACGATGGAAGGGATCGCCTCGACCGTCTGGAGGATTTCGCCGGCGTCGGTGGCGTCGCGGAACGTGATCGCGGCTCTGCAATTGTCGGCAAGGAGATTCGCGTGCGTGGCCAGGTCCCGGACCGCGCCGCGGTGGAGAGTCGTCCATTCCCAGGCAGCGAAAACGCCGCCTGCCAGCGTGAGCGAGGCGACACACGTGAGCATGACCATCGCGATCAGCTTTTGCCTGAGCGACAGGTCATGCGTGTATGCCCACACCCTGCCTCGGATTTTATGGACGTCCGGCCCCACCCGGGCCCTCCTCATCCTTTTTCAATTCGAACGGATCGTGCTCGATGGTCCTGACGGCCAGCCGCAGCAGGCTGGATCGGATCACCAGTCTGGCACGGGCGGCCGCCGCCAGGTTGATCTCGAATCGAACCTTTTTTTCCTCGATCAGCAGGTTGATCGTACCCCCGGCTTCCAGGAACAGGGGGACGTCTCCCACCGTGAGCATGCCGCTTTGTTGCAGATGCGGCAGGATTCGCGGCAGGAAGGCCCTCTCGGACGAGCACAAAAACAGCACGTGACACACCTTGATCCGGTCGAGGTCAGGGTGCCGCTCCGGAATGTTCTTGTCCTTGTCGGCCAGTTCCTCGAAGCCCTGGAACCAGCGGACAGCAAGCGGCCGGCTCCCGATCTGCTTGCCTTTGAATTCCTCGAAAGCCACCCTGGAAGGAGGCACGCCCAGAACACCGATCACAAGGGGGTTGTTCGGGTCCGCTTCGTCCTTGTTCTTGACCCGCGCCGGCGCGAAACGGCCGCCTTCGACGAACTTGAGGAAGTTGTACACGAACGCGGCTTTGATCCTGTATTCACGATCCAGGGCCTCATCCGCGCGCGCAGCACCACCGCACGACACCGCGATCAGCATCGCGCAGAGAACCTGGAGCCGGCGCCGCTGCATGACGTCGCTCATCCCGTTATGACCCATGGGTCGATCCATACGCAGATCGCTCATCTTCTTCTTGCGCCCGCGTCGAGTAGTTGGCCGACACACACCGAACGGACCATCAGCGGACTTTCGGAGTAGACATCGGCCAGATTCAGGCTCGGATGAAGCCGCAAACAGGGGAAACCGGATTCGGGGGCATTTCGTGGGACGCCACACCGATCACGGTCCGAGATGGGCAAAGCTTATCGGAAGTTGTGGGCGGTCAGAACCGATAGGCCAGTCCGATCCGGAACGTCCGTCCGTCCTGCTCGATCGTGTCCTGGACGTGCTCGCCAAAGCCCGGGAACGCGTAGCCCACATCGAAGAGGTTGTACACGCTGGCGGCGATTTCCAGCCGTTTCGAGGCACTGACATAAGTGAAGGTCAGATTCGTCAGCGTGAAATCGTCGGCGTAGTCGCCCGACAGCGTCTTGGCCTTGCTGTCGTAGAGGACCTCCAGGCCGGCGAAGAGCCGCTCCCGCACGACGGGCATCAGCAGATTCAGCTTCACCAAATGCTTGGGCGAATCTACCAGGGTCTGGCCGGTATTCTTATCCTCTGCTTCCACGTAAGAATAGCTTGCGCGGGATCGCAGGCCGCCATCCCATCTGCCGTGCAGAGCCAGCTCGGCACCCTGAGCCTGGACCTCGCCGAGATTCCGGAAGACGAGCAGCCCATCGGCCGGATCAACGTACTGGTCGATGAGATCGTCCATGGCATAGTAGAAGCCAGCGGCGGTCGCATGGAGATTGCGGCTGAGCTGTCGTTCCACGATCATCTCGTACGTCCGGATCGTCTCGGAGTCCAGATCAAGCGTCGCCTTCTGGGTGTAGCCACCGTCGTGGTAATACAGCTCGTACGCATTGGGCGCACGGAATGCCTGACCATACAGGAGCTTCAGCGTCGTATCTTCAAGCAAGTCGCAGATCAGCGCCACACGGGGATTTGTGGCCCCGCCGACGGTGCTGTACTGATCGTGCCGGACGCCGCCGACGAACGTCAGCTTCTCCAGCAGTTCGAACTCGTCCTGGATGTACACACCCCAGTTGTGGCCGTGTCTGGTGTCATCCAGATAGACCTCCTCGTCCCAGTTGGCCTGATCCTGGCGGACGTTGTATCGGATTTCCGTGCCGGCGGTGATTGTGTGTCCCTCGACCGGGCTGCCGGTCACTTGCAGCTCACCCTCCCACCAGCGGCCTTTCCAGTAGTCGTGATTGACGACGATGTACGGGTCTTCTTCCTCCTCCGTGTAGTCGTAGACATATCGTCCGTCATAGTCAGAGTGGCTGTAAGCCGCACGCGCACGCACGGAATACCGTTCAGACAGGGCATGGGCATAGGTCAGGCCCACCAGCGTCGTGTTGTCCCAGGTCCTTGTCCGGGTGTCGCCGAATACGGTCTCCCAGGGCGCCGTGGGGATGCCTTTCTCGCGTCCGGTGTGGGCCAGCAGGAGCGAGAGGTCGCCCCAGGATACATGGGCAACAAGGTTATCGAATTGATCGTCGTCGCTGTCTACGAAGCCGTTGCGCGTTTCGGGGGTATCGAACTCTTTGAAGTACAGTTCCGGGCCGTCGCTGTTGTAGGTGCTTGCCGATAACAGCAGATCAACGCCCTTGTCGAGGCGGCCGCCGTAGGTGATGCGGGCCTTCTGTGTATCGAAGCTGCCCGTCTGGCCGGAGAGCTCCAGACCCTTGAGGTCTGATCCTCGTTTGGTAATCACGTTGACCACGCCAAGCACGGCGTTGCTGCCGTAGAGGGACGAGCCCGGACCGCGAATGACCTCCACCTTTTCGATCAGGTCCATATCCAATAGGAAGTCGGTGCCAAAAGTCGGCGCATCGCCGATGTTGTTGTTGATCCTGTGGCCGTCGATCAATAGGAGGATTCGCGTGTCGTAGTCGCCCGGCCGGCGGAACCCCCGTGTTCCTATGTACTGATAGTTTCTGTCGTAGTTGATATAGAACCCGGGGGCGCTTCGCAGGATCTCCGCCAGGGTGCGATAGCCATACCGGCGGATTTCCTCGGCGGTGATAATCGTAACCGATGCAGGAGCCTCTCCCAGCTTCTGCGTGCGTTTCGAGGCACCGTAAACGGTATCAATGCTCACGTCCATCAACTCCTCGATGGACATCTCGAAAAGATCCGCTGCTTCGTTCGAATCGGTCGGCAAAGGATCATCATCGCTGGCCCCTGCCGATCCACTGAGCCAGAACAGCAAGATCGCCATCCACAGGATCTTCCCTGTAGTCATAACAGCTCCACACATCAATCCAAGGTGTCGTCCCGAGAAGCCGCAAGGCCACCCGCGGCTCCGGCTCATATCGTCCGATTTCCGGGTCGAGTCAAGTAAGAGATGGTAGGATCGGTCACCATAGTCACGATTCTCCGTCCGTCCGGAGGTGCTTTCGGCTTGACAGCTTACCTATCCTCATCATACTATCGCTCTTATCGCTGGCGGGCCCCCGCAGGCAGGTTGTATTGTCTCCTGGCGGCTGCCGTGCAATCATAAGTGCCTGTTTCGACAAGGGAATAACGCGGCCACACGACGGAAGGGACGCACCGAATCTCGACCTATGGCAAGGGGTATCGCCATCCTGGGTTCCACCGGCTCGATCGGCCGAAACGCACTTCGCGTGATCGAGGCCCTGGGACCGGAATATCAGATTATAGGACTCAGTGCTCACCGCAATATCGAGCTTCTCGCACAGCAGGTCCGACAATACAGACCCAAGTTCGCCGCTGTAACCAACCACGAGCACGCCAGACAGTTCCGGACATTGATAAACAGCCAGGATCTGAGAATTCTCTCCGGCCCAGGCAGTCTCACCGAGCTGGTGCAATGCGACCGCGTCGATACGGTGCTCACGGCGGTTGTGGGCGCCGCCGGGTTGCCTTCAGCCCTGGCGGCCGCCAAAGCAGGCAAACGGTTGGCGATTGCCAACAAGGAGCCGCTCGTAATCGCCGGCGAGCTGTTGACTCGGACGGCCCGTGAGCATGGCAGCTCGCTGTTGCCCGTGGACAGCGAGCATTCAGCGGTCTTTCAGGCCATGCAGTCGGGCTCAACCCGCGAAGTGCATCGAATCCTCCTGACCGGCTCCGGCGGGCCGTTCCGCGGGGCGAACCTCTCAGACCTGGAGGGCGTAACACCAGAGCAGGCCCTCTCACACCCGATCTGGAGCATGGGACCCAAGATCACCATCGATTCGGCCACCATGATGAACAAGGCCCTGGAGGTGATCGAGGCCCGATGGCTGTTCGA
>DCUI01000051.1:0-10925 GCA_002327785.1 Phycisphaerales bacterium UBA2218 | reverse complement strand
TCGCTGGTCGAGTTCGTGGACGGCTCGGTGGTCGCTCAGCTTGGCGAGCCGGACATGTGTTTGCCAATACAATACGCGTTGACGTATCCGCAACGAGTGCCCGGCGTGGCGAAACGCCTGCGATTGGAGGAAATCGGCCGGCTTCGTTTCGAGAAGCCGGATTTCCGGACGTTCCGGACGTTGCCTCTGGCTTATGAGGTGGCAAGGGCGGGAGGCACCGCCGCGGCGGTGTTCAATGCCGCCAATGAAACGGCCGTTGAGGAATTCCTGGCCGGCAGGATTCGATTCCTGCAGATCGTGGAGCTGATCGAGCATTGCCTCAACAGCCACAGCATCCGGCAGACGATGTCGCTCGATGAGCTGCTCGAAGCCGATGCCTGGGCCAGAAGACAGGTCAAAGACAAACTGCTCGTCGGTCGATGAAATAGAAAATCGCCAGTTTTGGGAGTGCTTGGATGTCGCAAACGACGAAGTCATGGACGAAATGGGCCGGCCCGGCCTTCTGGATCGCTATCCTGGGGGTGGTTGCCTATCTCATCGTCCGCAACATAGGGGTGGTCGGCAACGTCCTCGTGGTTCTTCTGGGCTTCGGTGCGGTCGTGCTCGTACACGAGTTCGGCCATTTCATCACGGCCAAGCTGGGCGGGATCAAGGTCGAGGCCTTCTCCATCTGCATGCCTCCCACGCTACTGGGGATTCGCAGGACCAAGTCCGGGTTCAAGTTCCGGATCTTGCCGAGTTTTTCACGGCAAGAGGAGGACGAAACTCCCGAGGAACAAGACGAGGCGACCGAGTATCGCATCGGGCTGTTCCCATTCGGCGGCTACGTCAAGCTCCTGGGCCAGGAGGATACCGGGCCCGTCAAGCAGGTCGACGATCCGCGGTCCTTCACCAGGAAGCCGGTGCCGATCCGGATGGCGGTCCTCGCCGCCGGGGTGACCCTCAACGTGATCAGCGCCGCGATCATCTTCATGGTGGTCTTCCTGGTCGGGATCAGACTCACGCCGCCGGTAGTCGGCGGCGTGATCCCGAGATCGCCGGCCGCAGAGGCGGGTTTGCAGCCCGGCGATGAGTTCGTCGAAATCAACGGCAAGAGCAAGGCCCTGGATTTCAGCGATATCGGGATTGCCGCGGCCCTGTCGGCCTCCGACGAGAAGGTCCCGGTGACCATTCGTCGCGCGGACGGTTCCCTGATCGAAACCGCGCTTGTCGCCAGGGGCCTCGGACGCTCGTTCCGAGAGTTCGGGATCTTCGATCCGCTGAGCCTGACGATTTCCCAGGTCTCCGAGCCGAACCTCCTCCGGGACCGAACCGGTTTGTTGCCCGGAGACCGCGTCGTGGCGGTCAATGGCAACACAGTGGAGCACTACTGGCAGTTCGATCAGATTGTCGCGCAGACCTTGACACCGACGGTCCGGATCGCAGCCGAGCGAAAGGTCGCGGACGGCATGGAAACCGTGGAGACCCGCCTGCCGCTCGACTGGGCCGCTGCCGAGAACGGCGAGGTCCCTACCGAAGCCGATCTGGGCAATATCTACTCCCTGGTCCCGCGCCTTCGCGTCATGGGCGTCAGCAGAGAGGAGGCTCTCAACTCGTCGCAGGACGACACAAAGCGTCTGAGACCCGGGGATATCATCATCGCAGCCGCAGACACCGAATACCCCACGTACAGGGAGCTGCGAGAGATCACCACAAGTCACGAGGGCCGGTCGCTGCCGCTGAAGGTGCTGCGGACGGACGCCAACGGCGTCGAGCAAACACTCACGGTGTCCGTCAAACCCCGCAAACCGCCGGGCGAGGAACGGGTCATCATCGGTTTTCTCCCCGTTTTGGACGCCCAGCACGCCGTGGTCGCCAAGGCAATTGCGACCGAGGGCAACCCGGCAGGATTGGACATTCCCAGGGGAGCGAAGATCGTCGGCGTCAACGGCAAACCCGTGGCCAGCTTCTTCGACGTCATCACGGAAGTCCAGCGGTGGCAAGGGCAGCCGGTGACACTGCAATACCGACTCGACGGGGCAATCGAAGGGGGAGTGACCCTGCCGATAGAGCAAGGCAAGTTGACTGCATCGGTGAAGTCCTTGTTGGCCGAGACGGTGCCGTTCAAGCAACTGGATCGCCTCTACCAGGCGCAGAATCCGATCGATGCCATCGGCATGGGTTATCGCAGGACCCTTGGCTTTATCGCCCAGACCTACGTCACGCTCGCCCGCCTGATCAAAGGGTTGATCGGTCCGGACAACCTCATGGGCCCGGTCGGAATCATCACGTTGAGCTATCGGATCGTCGCCCAGCAGCCTCTCGTGCACTACGCCTACTTCCTCGGGCTGATTAGCGCGACCATCGCGGTTATCAATTTCCTGCCGCTGCCCCCCTTCGACGGCGGATTGATCGTGCTGATGCTCATCGAGAAGATCAAAGGGTCGGCCCTGACGGAGCGCACGCAGGGCATCGTGGCCTATGCAGGCTGGATGCTTGTGCTCGCATTGCTGGTGTATGTCACATTCAACGACATTGTCCGCAGTTTTTTCAGTAGTTGAGCGGGGGTCTCTGCCGATAAAACCTCGTAGTATGTCCCGCAACCGGAGAAAGGATTTGAAGGTTTACACATGTTGGTGGACAAGCATACCGGCGAGACGCTTTCTCGCGTCGACAAGCCGGCCTACGAGATCATCGAGCCGGCGACCCAGAAGTCGCTGAGCAGCGAGCAATACCATCGAGGCCTGTTGAATACACTGGAGGACGCCGATGCCGACGTGCACAGGCTTCTCACGCAGGAGTACGACCGCCAGCAGAACACCCTGCAACTGATTGCGGCGGAGAACCAGTGTTCGCGGGCCGTCCTGGCGGCGCTGGGCTCGGTCGTTCAGAACAAG
Source organism: Phycisphaerales bacterium UBA2218 (assembly GCA_002327785.1). GTDB lineage: Bacteria > Planctomycetota > Phycisphaerae > Sedimentisphaerales > Anaerobacaceae > PLanc-01. The sequence continues at coordinate 8,049 of DCUI01000051.1, read as the reverse complement.
ACGACGGAGGGATTCGCCGGGGCCCGCTTCCATGGCGGGTGCGAGGTCGTCGATTGTCTCGAAACGCTCGCCATCAGCCGGGCGAGAGAAGCCTTCAAGGCCAATTACGCCAACGTCCAACCCCACTCCGGCACGAGCGCCAATCAGATCGTCCTGATGGCAATCCTCGAAAAAGGGGATCGAATCCTGAGCTTGGCCATGGATCAGGGCGGGCACGTCTCGCACGGGGCCCCGGTGGCCATGGCGGGCAAGATCTTCGAGATCGAGCACTATCACGTCCGCTCGAAGGACTTTCTGCTCGACTACGACGCCATCCGGGAACAGGCGATGCGGTTCCGACCCAAGCTTATCATCTGTGGGACCACCGCGTACTCCCGAACCATCGATTTCGCCAGGTTCCGCGCGATCGCCGACGAGGTCGGCGCGTATCTCATGGCCGATGTCTCGCACATCTCGGGCCTGATCTCGGCGGGCGTTCACCCGTCCCCCATGGACCATGCTCACTTCACGACGACCAGCACGTACAAGCCCGGCGGCCCTCGCGGCGGCTTGATCCTGATGGGCCGTGATTTCGATCTGCCTTTCCAGGCCGCCGGCAGGACCATCCCGCTTTGGGAGCGGATCGAGAAGGCCACGTTCCCGGGATTCCAGGGCACCCCCTACCTGAACAATATCGCCGCCAAGGCGGTGTTCTTCAAGGAGATGCTCCGCGATGAGTACAGGGACAGGCAGTCGCGAATCGTGGAGAACGCCAAGGCCCTGGCACAGGAGTTCGTGCGCCTGGGCTACGACGTCCTGACCGGCGGCACCGACAATCACATGTGCCTGATCAATGTCGCCAATCTTCGTGGAGGACTGACCGGCCTGATCGCCCAGAAGAGCCTGGAGGACTGCGGCATCATCGTGAACATGAACCGGCTGCCCTATGACAGCCACAACGCCAGAATCACCAGCGGAATGCGGCTGGGCACGCCTATCGTCACGAAAAACGGCATGCGCCCCGCCGAGATGCAGGTCGTCTCGCACCTGGTGGATCGCGTCCTCACACACGTCGAGATCCTCAGTGAGAGGGAATACCGGCTCGATCCCGCTTTCCGGGAAGGGATTCGCGAGCAGGTGTACAGCCTGTGCAACAGGTTCCCGATGCAGTAAAGGCAGCCCTCCACACCACCGCGGCCCGTCCATCCCATGGGTCCCAGCAGTCCTATTCCCTAATCTCGCACGCGCAAAAAAGAAGGCCATAAGTGGCTGACTTATGGCCCGTTGGCTTGTAACCGGAATACCTTGTTGCAGTGATCCGTCAGATCACGTGTTCTTCATTTCCCCAGAGGCGGCGGTCGAATCGAAACCGGACAGTACCACCTCTGTAGAGACGAGTCATTCGATACACTCAGAAACGTGGTTTGAAGGTGTGTTGGCTTGCTGGATTCAGGATCGTGGCTCATCGCGAGGGGATGGACGGTTGCACGTTCGATCCCCAGTCCCCAGTCATCAATCCACAATCCCAGAAGGAAGATTTCTGTGACGACTATCCATGTCTTCATGCATCAATCCTCAATGTTCCACCCTCCGTATCGGCGCGTGTTGCAGATTTTCCTTAGTCGATCTGCGCAGCCCAGAAGCCCCTTCTCCGCAGGCCAATTCCGGGGTTTTCGGCCGGATCACGCTATCAACATAAAGAATGGATGTTTTTCGGTCGTGGCTTTTCAGGTGGCTCGGCACGAGACGCCGCGCCGCCCGCGCCAACACTGATATGAGGGGTTGCCACCCACGCGAGTTTTTTTCGCGAGGAGATTCTTTTTCTGGAAATGCAGCAGAAATGGCTACCGATTGCGATCCAGCAAGGCCAAGGCCAAGTGGCGCAGGATGTCGGCGCCGTCGCCGAACGACTCCAATGCCGTTACGGCTTCGTGGGCCAGCACACGCGCCAGCTCTCCGGCCTTCTCCATGCCCACGACCGCCGGATAGGTGCATTTCGCGGCCGCAACATCCTTGCCGGCCGTCTTGCCCAACTGCTCGCTTGAGGCACTGACGTCGAGAATATCATCGGCAATCTGGAAGCCCAGGCCGATCTTCAGACCGTACTGACCCAACGCCTCCAGTTGCCTTGCGTCCGCCCCGCCGCACAAGGCGCCCATGAGGGTTGCACAGCGGAACATCTTGGCGGTCTTATTGATGTGAATGTACTCCAGGGCCTCAATGGTCCCGGCTGTGTTCTCGGCCTTCAGGTCGGCAATCTGCCCGGCGATCATGCCCGCCGGACCCGCCGCCTGAGCCAGCTCGCGGACGAGCCCCACCGCCAGCTTCGGATCGTTCACCCCCTTCGCGAGAACCTCGAAAGCAAGCGTCAGGAGCCCATCGCCGGCCAGAATCGCCGTTGCCTCGTCAAAGACCTTGTGGCACGTCGGCCGGCCCCGGCGAAGATCGTCGTCGTCCATCGCCGGCAGGTCGTCATGGATGAGCGAGTAGGTGTGCACCATCTCGATGGCGGCGGCCGCAACCCGTGCGTCGGCATTGTCTCGCCCGGCCACCAGCTCGCAGCACCACAGCACCAGGGCCGAGCGAATCCGCTTGCCGGGCGACGAAAGCGTATAATCAAGCGCCTTGCGCAGATCCATCGGGATTTCCTTCTGCTGGGCCACAAGCCGGTCGAGGGTGTCGTTGACGATCCGGACCCGCTCGCTCAGCGAATGGTCAAAGTCTGTATTGGCCGTGGACACTGACATAGAACAAGGTGAATTTACTATTTACGATTTACAATTTACAATTAGGCCGAGTCATGCTCCCGATAGAGCCTGTGGCCGCGGATCGAATCCAATAGTAAATCGTACATGGCGAATTGTAAATCAGCAATGATTCTGGTTTTGGGCGTAACGGCTTCGGGCAAGGCCCGGCTTGGCTTCGAGCTGGCGAAATCGTCGGACGGCGAAATCATCAGCGTGGATTCCATGAAGGTATACCGCCGGATGGATATCGGCACAGCCAAGGCTTCCCCCGAGGCCCGGCGGCAAGTCCCTCACCATCTGATCGACGTGGTCGAGCCGAGCGAGCCGTTCAGCGTGGGTCTGTTCCTGGAGAAGGCCCTCGCTGCGATGGAAGACATCCGCAGCCGGGGCAGGACCGTCGTCGCAGTGGGCGGCACGGCCCTGTACATCAAAGCATTGTTGTACGGACTCTTCGACGGTCCCGGCAGCGACGAGCAGATCCGCGCCGAGCTGCGGTCGCAGGCCCAGCGCGACGGACTGGCGCAACTGCACGAGGCCCTGCGGCGGATCGACCCGGAGGCCGCCGGCCGAATCGACTCGAACGACGCCAAACGCATCATCCGCGCCCTGGAGGTCTACCGGCTGACCGGCCGGCCCATATCGAGTTTTCAGAAGCAATTCGACGCCGAGCGGCCGATGCGCGACTGGATCATCCTGGGACTTCGACGCGAGAAGGCCGAGGAAAGCCGCCGGATGAACGCCCGCGTCAAGAAGATGATCGATCAGGGTCTGGTGGAGGAGGTCAGGTCGCTGCTGGCCGAGGAGAAACCTCTCGGTCAGCAGGCACGGTGCGCGATCGGCTACGCCGAGATCATCGAGCATCTCCAGGGCCGAATGAGCCTGGAGGACGCCATCGAGGAGATCAAGAAGAAGACCCGCCGACTCGCGAAGGGCCAGCGCACCTGGTTCAAGACGTTCAGAGGAGTCCGCTGGATCGATGTGGGGCCCGAGGAGAGTCCCGAATCGGTGATCGAGCGGGCGAAGAAGGAACTGGACATGTAGGGTGCGCACTACGCACCATCTTCCTGACCGTGCAAAACCGTTGAATAGTGCGTGATACGCACCCTGCGAATCCCTCAGACGGCTTGCAGTTCGTGCTCGGCTCGCAGGACGGCGGCGGCCTCGCCCAGGATGAGCTGCTTGAGCAGGCTCTGCGGGACCCGCGTCATGCCCATGCTGAAGATCCGCTCCTCCACCATCGCGGCGACCACCCGCGCCATCTGGCGGGAGAGCCCCGATTCGCCGGTCAATTCGTCGATGATCCTGCTCTTGTCCCAGGGAACTCGCACGGGCGGCTGCCGGGTCCGATAGAGCTTCTCCACGTCGGCGAAGTCCTGCACGTCCACCGCGAGGACCTCCGTGCGGGAGCGATTCAGACGTCGCTCGATGGCATGCTCGCCCAGGGCGACCGCTGCGGCTTCGAAACCGGTCGAAACCAACACCGCCTTGATCATGGAGAGAATCTCGCTCGAGCCGACCTCTCGCTGGTTCTGCCTGCGATAAAGATAGTAGGTCACCACCTCGGCCAGGTCCTCGGCCATGGCCATATCGGGCTCGCCGGCGGCGGATAGCGCGTTGTTGATCGTCCCAACCACCTTGGTGTGGATGTACTCCTCCGTCGTCCCATCGGTCTTGAGAACCTGCAACTGCTTGCGCATCTGTGGCCGCTTGCCTCCGTGCTGATATGGACCGGAGCTCTGCAAAATAGAGGATTAGGCTTATATTCTTCAAGGAAATCGGATTCTTCGATTTCCTTGAAGAATCGACCCATGCCGTTCTCTGGGGACGGCTACGATTTGAGACGGAAGAATCGAAGAAAGAGATTTTCCCTTCCCAAAGTAGGCCGAATCCTCCACTTTGCAGAACTCCACTTTCCTATTGCTCAAAGAGCTTGAGTTGTTCGGCGGGCTCCGTTTCCCGGATCGCCCTGCTGACCTCATCGATCAACTCGCCGGCGTCGTCGAACTCCCGATAGACGCTGGCGAAACGGATGTACGCGACCTTGTCCACGTCGCGCAGGTGCTTCATCACACACTCGCCAATGAAGGCTGAGGTCACTTCCTTGTCGAAGCTGCGGAAGATATCCTCCTCCGTCTTGTCGGCCACCTGTTGGATCTGCTCGGCCGAGACGGGGCGTTTGTAGCAGGCCTTCTGCAGGCCGGCAATGATCTTCTCCCGCTCGTACGGAACGCGGGACCTGTCCTTCTTCACCACGTGCAGCTTGAAGCTCTCGCCGGTCCTTTCATAGGTGGTAAAACGCCTTTCGCAGACGAGGCACTGGCGCCGTCGCCGGATCACACGCCCCGAATCGCTGGAACGCGAATCGACGACCTTATCACTGTCTTCCTTGCAAAAAGGACATCTCACAACCCAAATCGACCTCCCTGAACAACGATCACCCCGACCGTGGCACGGGACCCGGCCATCCGTTTCATACGCCTTCGATCCTTCTACACCATATAGCTGTGCCGTGTATTGTAGGATCAACATATAGCGTGTCAACGGAAATCTTGCAAGGGCTTGTGCTCAGGGAAGTGCTGTCAGGAACAGGCCCGCCGACCGGCCGGGATTGGTGTAATGCCGGTACGCCGGACGCCGATAGAAAAATGGCCTCTGCGTAGGAGGACGCAGAGGCCGGCTCGGAAAGAAACTCACGTAGCCCCCCAAAGATCGTCACGGCACAGTTGCCTTTCCGAGCATGCAGTCGCAGGTCAGCCTGGGGTCTTTCGGGGACCCGGGACGCGGCGCCTCACGCCCGAAATCCCTCTCCTGTCTGTAAGGCAGACTTCTGCATAAAAGACTCTTTCACAGCTACCACATACTGCCTTTCCTGTTCCCTCGTTACGGAAAGTATACGACAGGAATCGCCGGAAGCAAAATGAGTCTGAACTGTCAAGTGTGAAGTGTCGGACCGGCCCTCGACGCTCACGCCATACTGCGCGCTTCAAACGTGAGACTTCACCCGTCTTCAATCGTCGCCTTGTTTCGCAGCATGTCGAGATACTCGCCGAGGGCCTGCTCTCTCTTGTGTTCCCTGACCTGCTCAACGACCTGTTCCTTGACATCCTTCAGCGGCGGGACGGCCGGCGGCCGGCGGTCGTACAGCTTCGCAACATGGAAACCGAACCGCGTGCGGAACACATCGCTGACCTGGCCGGCGTTCAGATTGAACACGACGTCCTCAAACTCCTCGACCAGTTGCCCCCGCGCAACGTAGCCGAGGTCGCCGCCGCTGTCGGCGCAGTCGGTGTACTTGTTCACGACCGTCTCGAACGGCACGCCGGCGGCAATCTCCTTGTGCGCCTGTGCGACGGCCTCATGCGCCGTGGCTTCATCCGTCTGCCAGTTGACGTACTTGACGATGTGGGCGACCCGGATCCGCTCGCCCGATGCGAACCGCTCCTTGTTCTGCTCGAAGTAGTCGTGAATCTCGACCTCGGAGGGTTCGGCTACCTTCGAGTAGACCTCGTCGATTTTGTGCTCGACTTTGATCTGGAGCTCGATCATCGCCTTGACGCTGTCGTCGCTGTCGGCGTTGAATTCCTTGTAGAGATCCTCAGGCCTCTCGTACCGCTCCTTGAGCTCGGCGAAGGCCGCATCGACCTCGGCCGGCGGGACCTGCCGACCGCTGCGGCTCGCCTCCTGTCGGAGCAAGACCCGCTCGATGACGTTCTCCTTCGACCAGTCCATGAGCTGGGCCTCGCGGGCCCCCGCCTCCTGATCGGCAAAGACCCGCTCGTAGCTGGGCCGCAGACGCTCCGCTTCTTCTCGGATTTCCTGATCCTCGATTCTCTGGCCGTTTACGATAATCGCCATTTCATACTCCTGCCGTGTGTCAGTTCCCGCACGAGGCAACACGCGTGACGCACAAAGCGCATTCAACCGCGGGCCTTCGCGAACCAATCGGGATCGCGGGCGAGTTTTTCCCGGGCCTCCTGCGTCATCATTTCGAACGCCGGGTGGTTGCTCTCCCAGGCCCGTTGCGAGAAGGAGGTGTTTCGCATCTTCTCGACCTCCACCGCGGCCTCCCGGAAATAGCTGCCATAGATATGAAGCGAGTCGCTGATATCCACGTACCGGCCCACCCGGACCGGCTCGCCCCGCCTGGCGGCAATCGCCTCAGCGATCGTCCGCTGCAAGTCGGTCAGCGCGTAGACGTTCATAAACCAGGCCTTGTACAGGTCCCGGCTTCGCCAGTGCGTGTTCATGTTCAGCGTCCACTGCCCTGCCTCGTCGGCCACGAGCCTGCACCAGATCCGCTGCAAACAGGGCGGATCGTCCGTCTGCGGGTCCGCCGTGGGCATCCAGGTGACCGCCTGGGCCCGGCGGGTGTGACCCGCCTCGGAGAGGCAATCGATGATGTACTGGATCTGATTGACCGCTTGGAACGGCTTGGAACTCCTCGGATTCCGCAGGTCCTCGACCGGGCGATACGCAAACAGCCGCTCGTGATAGGTATACGTCCACTTGCCGGCGGCCGGATCGATCCAGTGGTCGTGGATGCCGCCGACCACCTCCTGGCGATAGGCTTCCAGTTCCTCGGGTCCGCCCGGGAAGTTCTTATGGATACGCGGCTCGTGGAAGGGATTTGTCACCGCGATCATCACCGTCGCGTCCTTGCTCGGGGGATCGTCCGGCTTGTCGTACTGGGTCTTGACCTCGTATCCCTGATCCCAGACGGCCAAAACAGCCTTCTCCCATGCCTCCGGCAGGCATCCGGCAGTGATCGAAATGACGGGCATCGTCTCAACGACGGTCTGTGTCATTGTACAGGCTCCACGGTGCGAGGTTCCGTCCCCTGCCTCGGCTTCAAGAATCGAGTGATATCCAGTTCCTGTGGCGTGATCTTATAGTTGGCCGCATAGCGTTCCGAAACCTCTTCCAGCATCTGCTTGGCCCGGAAGGCATACCAGCTATCCGGCCAGCGTTCCTCGATCTGCCGGCAGGCTTTGACCATCAGGCCGTATTGCAGCACGGGGAGCCTCCCGAGGCTTCGGCCCGTCGTGGCCCAGGGCAATAGCTGCTGGGCGGCAATGTCATCGTTCTCTTCGAGCGGCTTGAAGTGCAATGTGGTCGGCTGCGTGATGCTGCTGGGCAGAACGACGCCGGGAACCTGTGCGACCGGTTGTTGGTCGGGTTGCGGCGGTTGTTGAACCGGCTGTTCCGGCGGGGTCTGCGGCTCGGCAACAGGCTCGGCCGTCGGCTTCGGCTCCTGGCCGAACTGCTTGTCCCGGTCCGCCATATCGTAAAACGTCTTGTCTTCCGCCGCCGGCTCAGGCGCGAC
>DCUI01000198.1:2771-14620 GCA_002327785.1 Phycisphaerales bacterium UBA2218 | reverse complement strand
CGAGCGAGGAGAAAGCGGCTTGGCCTGGCTTGCGAATCCACACGCTGGACATATCGCTATCCGCGACGACCCAGTCGCCAGAGGACGCCGTCCGGACCAGCCGAACGGGGGAGGACGCGACCTTCTTTTTAGACTCGACGTTTAGAACTGTCATTCTTTTCCTCTCGGTTGTACTGCTCAATCACCATTGCGATCACCTGTCTAGAGACCAGCGCCCCTCCGCAGAACGACGCAAGGCGGTCGATCTGCTGGATCCGACCAAGCAAGGCGTCCGGAAGTGGAGCGCCGTACATCACAACTGCTTGCCTAAGCATATCGTCTCTTGTCTGTAGTCTCATAGTCTCCTTACGCATAGAACGGAACGAACTCGGTCTTGATGATATTGTAGGTCTCGCCAACCGTGACCTCGACCACCCAACCGCCAACGTGAGCCGCGAGTCCCATCCTAGCCATAAACGGGGTCTGATTTTCAAAAGTTCCAGGCTGACAAATGGCAACGTTCCGGTACGACGGTATGAATTCCGCCTTGTGGAAGTGCCCAGAGATGATCATATTCGGTTTGTTGCCCCCGCCCAGGCTATCTACAATCTTCTGTACCTTGTAGCTGATGGCGTACGCCGTACCACCCCCGGGATGGATCAGGCGAACGCGGTACGGTCCCTTCGTCGTAGTGAACTCAACGTCAGCCTGCTCATCGCCAAGGAACTGCCAGCTCTTGGACGAACTGGCGATCTCCTCGCCGACGCGAACGCCAGCCAGGGCCTTGAACGACAGATCGTGGTTGCCCGTGATGAACTTGACGACCGCGCCATGGGTATCGAGCGACACCAGTTTCTTAAGCTGGTTGCCGAAGCCAAGTTCAGACACTTCGTATTCGTGCCCTTTATAGACCTTGTGACCGCTCAAGATATCGCCAGCACAGAGCACGTCCTTGATGCCCAGTTCCTTGTAATAGCGGAACATGGCGTCAAAGGCGGTCTCGTTGAAGTACATGCTGCCCACGTGGGGGTCAGAGATAACTCCGTACTTGATCGTGTTACCCGCGTTCTTCACCAGCGTGACATTGCCCCTGGCCTGGCACAGGGCCGACAGCTTGGCGCGTTCGAGGGCGAGTTCGCGACGGAGGGCGACGACTTCCGATTCCTTCCCGGAAATCTTGGCCTCGACGACGCCGAGTTCGTCCCGGCGGAGGGCTTCCCACAACGTGGACTTGGCCACGCCAGCCGCTTTAGCAGCCAGACGCTGGCAACCGTACTTCGCAACTAACGCCTTGGCTTCGCTTTGGGTCAACTTACCTTCTTGCATTGGACTCCTTACTGTTCGTTTACTTCGATTGCTTCTACCGGGGTGGGACCCGCGGGTTGGGGAGGCGGGGCCCCGATAATCAGCAGCGCCTGGGGCTGCATATGCCCCCCGTTCTCTTGCGGCAACTTATCAGAAATGCCAACTACTCGCGCCCGAATCGCTGTAGCTGAGGCCACCGCATCCGCCAGGTCCTTCAACTCCCGGGGTTTCATGCAGGAACCTTCCAGTTCCTTGGCCGCCGCCACCATCTGCTTCTCAAGGTTCTCGCCAATAACCAGATGTTCCTTGGCCACCTTGACCTTCTCTTCGGCAAGCAGCGCCTTGTGGGTGTGCTGGTCGATGTCTATCGAGACCTGGTCCTGTTCCTTCCGCCGAGACAGCCAGCGGTTGGAAGCGAACCACCGAACCACGACAGAGAGCTCGAGGCCCAGCTCTGTAGCGATCTCGGCGGGGCGCTTCCGCTCCTTCATGAAGAGCTCAAACGCCTTGGCCCTAGGGCTCAAGGGACCCGAGACAAGGGACTCCGCACGCACAGCAATATCCCGCCTCTCCTCTAGTGGGAGCCTGGGTGCTTGGGGCGTGGGCGCTAGGTCGCTGGGAGTTAGTTGATCCATAGTCTCCTAATTATGCCCTACTTCAGGGGTTGTGTCAACGGCATTGTCGTCCTTGGTGTAGTGCTTGGGGTTCCTATCCTGGTGCAGTTTCTGGAGACGGGTCACGTGCGGGGTCAACTCGTCTACAAACTCCCGATACTTAGCCGCCAGCATCCGGTCGTCGTTCAACTTGCCAGCCGCCTTGGCGTCAACGATGATCGCGATGCAGGACAGGGCAGCCGCCAGATGGGGAACGCCATCATCGGGATCGCACTCCTCGCCCTCGAACCACGCGTCAAGATGGCGCCGAGCGGCATCGTAGTAGATGCTGGACCTAACGCCCACGGCGCGGAAGTTCGAACGCCCATACTTCAATGCACCGTTCAGCATCCCAAGGCACCCCATCGCCGTAGCGGTAGTGGGCCAAAGATGAAGTGGCAGCTTTTTTGCCCCCAAAAAATCTTTAGGGTTCGTGGGTTTCGTTGTCATTAGTCTCCTAGAAAAGGTCCCCCTCCCATGAGGGGAGACTCATTTACTTGTGCATCTTGACCAGCGTCTTACGAAGCTGGGCCTGCTTCCGAGTAGAAGCGGGATACTTGCTGGGGTTCTTGAGAACCTTCGCCTGATACTGAGCCGGGGTCAGTCCTGCTGCCTTGGCCTTCTTCGTGAAGGCGCCCGGATGTTTGATCGCTCCCTTGATCCAATTAGCCATGGCTTTACTCCGACCCCAGTTTCTTGAATAGCCCTTCAACTCCCGCGCGATCCGGAGGGGGTTCTTTCCGATGCGCCAACACATACGAGTACCTTGGCGTCGCATATCGCAACAGCCACTCAACGAACCAGATCGGAGACCGATGCGCGGAGTCCCTGCCGAACTTATGGCACGAGGGGCAAAGCGCGATACCGTTGTCGATGTCGAACCGAAGACGCTGGTTGGCCTTGTCCTCGATGTGGTGCGCGTTCAAGTGGACGGGGTTGCCCTTGGGATTGATGAACCCTTCGGGTTTACCACACACTTCGCACTTATCCTCTGCGCGTTGTCTAACTTTCTTCGACCAGAGGGCCAGGGTCAGGCGACGAACCTTCGCTAAAGTGACTTTCTTTTTGCGTTTCACTTCGCCTCCATTAACGCTTTGAACCTTGTAACGTAATCGTCCATCGCCTCGGTCCTTTTCATACTGGGCCCCTTAGGGCCCCAGCGCCAAGCGAGCGCGTAGTCTTCGACGATAGGCTCTCGCTTCAACGCTTTCTTCGTGACCCGCTTGCCGAAGTAGATACGAGCCATGTCTTTTGACATCCCTTCATCCCAAGCGTCCGAGTGCCTATACTTCCGGACACCCAGGATGAGGTTGATGTCATGGACCATGATCCGTCGGATCTGCAGACATCCGATTGCGCCTTCGTCGCTCTTGTACGCATTGATGTCGCCGCCACTCTCCAACATGATCAAGGCGGCTAGTATCTTGTCCAGCATCTCAGCCTCCGTACAGTATCTTCAGCGACCCCCACACAACAAGCACAACCACAACGAGGATCACGACCCCCGTCGCCACCCCCAACAGGGCGGGGGCGACGAGGAGCGTGAACAGCTCCCTGTTCGGGTCTCGCGGCTCCTCGTGGGTCTTAATTACCGGGGACACAGCGAGTCTCGCATTCGGGGTTGTCATAGAGGCACTTGAAGCAGGCGAGGAACCTCTCCTTCGCCAACTCCCAGGGCCACGGGGTGATAGTGCCTTCGTACGGCTCGGAGTCGATACCCCATTCGTCAGCAGACGGAGAACCGTGCATCAGGTCCCGGGCTTCCGCCAGGAGCAGGGCGTTGTCCACGTCCTTGATGATCCGCGCCTCTTCGGCTGTCGGGGGAGTGACACCGTAGGTCTGCATGATGCGCCCCAGAATCTCGTCTTCCAGTTCGTCGATCTCCCGACCCCCGATGGTGACCAGGTTCTTAACGGGGCGCGCGACGTCCGAGAAGTACGCCTCGAACGCGTCGTGCAACAGGGCCTTCATCTTGAGGCCTGTGGGGGCGAGTTGCGCGGCGAGCACAGAATGTTGCGCAACGCTGTAGAACTCGCGGCAATGCCCCCGAAACCGGCAGGTCAGGGCGAGACTGTGGGCAATGTCCTCCATGAGGATCTGCTCCGCACAGAGATCAAGAATGTGGGCCCGGAGGCCGGTGTACGTTTGAATCCAAGGGGAATTGCTCATTAGGATACCTTCGCTTTCACAACAGTGGTTGCAGTATAAGTGGCGTTGACCAGTTCCTTGCGGATAACCTCGACGGTCTCCACAAACGACGACAACTTCGCCGCGGTCTCGGCCTGGTTCAACCAGCGCCTAAGGGCGTCGACCTTTCGGGCCGCCTGGCCCGACGGCTGGCATTCCTTTGGCAGAGCCTTGAACGATCCATCTTCCCAGAAGCCGATCACCAACGCGGCCACCCGGCGAGGCTTGGCCTTAGGCGCCTCAGCGACTTCGGTCCCATCACCATTCACGTTATCTTCGTTACTCATCGTCGTCTCCTTTTATTGCCTGGTCCTTCAACACAGTCCTGCGGAACAGTTTGGCACTCGCCTTACCTTCCGTGCTTCTCAACTGGGCGGTTGGATTATCAGGATCGCGCCACTCAAGGGCGATCGGGATCTTCCATTTCTGCACCCCCCGCGCATCGAAGCCTGTCGACTCAATGTTGACGCCCCGATTCATGAGCATTCCCAGGCAGGTGCCCAAGGACCTTGGCGTCAGTTTACCCATAGTACCATTTCCATGCAGCGCGGTCAAGTCGCGGAACAATGTAGTTGCTGTCCCCTCCCAGAACAGATCGCCCTTGTGGCCCTCGGCGTAGGCGTCGAGGAACGCGACGATCAACTCATGACCCGCATAGGCCTGGCCCCCACGACTCGCTGTCTGGTAGCACTCAGGATGCTTGAACGGCAACAGGTAGTAGCGGGCGTCCCGCCGATTCACGAAGTGCTCTGGATACGGCATCTCCAGAAGGAACCTTGCGAATGCGGGCAACTCAGCCTCGAGGATCTTGGTCGTCTCCTCGCGGGACGAGGGGAACCGGAACGGCGAGTCGTCGTTGACCCGAAGGATGCTGATCTTGTCCGCAATACTGTGGTCAAGATTAGGAATCAACCGGATCGACTCGGGGTCCGCGTTACAACAGATCACCGCCCTACCGTTCCACTCGACTTCGCCTGTCGCCATCCACTTTCCGTTGTAGGACAACGTCTGGTTGGCAACCAGTTTCTTGATCATCGCGCTGAACTTCTGGTGGCCTGTGAAGTCCGAGCTCGCCTGCTGATCGTCGATAACTGCGATGGGCCACTTCGCCAACTGGTCGCTCCACGCGGAACCCCGGACAACGTAGTCTGTGGCATCTGTGGAACCACCCATCAGCTTGGACAGCAGGACCTGAGCGAAGAACGTCTTGCCGCGGCCTGTGTCGCCAACCAGGGTCAAGGCGTGGCCTGGCTGCGGCTTGTTGTAGTAGCCGCATTCGTAGAAGTGCTTCATCCAGCCCAGCAGGTACTCCAGCTGCAGGGGGCGGTCGTCAACCAAGGCCAGGAAGTTGGAGAGGTAGGCCCACAGGAAGGGAAACCACTTCGTCTTGGCGTCATTGAAGTCAGCGAAGATGCCAGGCTCCGCTGGCGATATGACCCTGATCGTCGACGTGTTCAGGACTTGCTCCCCCTTATACGTGGTCACTCCATGCTTGCGGTAGATGAACGGCATTGCCCCCCTAACCCTGCGCTTGGAGACGATCTCCATCTCCAGGCGATCCGCTGGCGAAGCGGTATCGCCCTTGGGCGTCATGGTCGAGAACCCCAGGCACTTGAGCCACTTCGTGAACTGGCCCGATTGCATACGCTCCCAGGTGTCAGTCTCGGGGTCTGTGTTGACCCAGAAGTAATGCTCGTCCCACAGGACGCATGACATTGCCTTCGACACACGATCCGCCTCGAACTTCTCAGCCCATTCGCGCCCGAAGATTTCCACCCAAGGCATGAAGGACCTATCGCCAGTGAAGCACATCATACCGTCTTCGGTCACAATGGCTGCGGTGGGGTTGTCCGCCGTAGCGTCCCAGAACCTTATGCCCCTGGCCCCCACGATGAAGGGGCCGTTCCACCGCTTGGGAAAGCGGGCCTCCACCTCTGGCGGGACCGCCTCGAAGGGAATGTCATACCGCTTGTCGGACGGCCCGAACAAGGACACCTTCTTCGAGGCTTCAAAGAGCCACATGTCCAATGAGGACTTGGGCACTAGGGCGGTAGTACACATCGGGAACCACTTCCTGCCGAGCTCGTAGTACTGGGCGGGATTGGATATTGCCTTGGTGTCAAGGCCGGGCAGCCAGCGGTCCAGTCCAAGCTTACGCACCAGCATCGGAAGGAACTTGGTCGCTTGCGTCTCGTTGGCTAGTAGGACTGGCTTCTCGAATACCCAGACCAGCCTAGCGTTCCCGCTGAACGTGGACACCCCCCACGCGGGAGGATAGTCGCTGGGATATGGGGCTTTGGAGAGGGAGGCGAACGCCGACTCCTCAGTCCTCGTATCGTAGTCCGCAATAAGACCGTGCATTAAGCGCGGCGGATTTGCGGCGTCTTTGGCGATCCGGACGCTCTTCGTGATACCTTCGAACGCGGATAGGAAGTAGTGCTTCGTCTCCGAGTTCGTCCAGATCCCCTTGACGTTTTCCTTCGTCACGCCTGATGGCCACTGAAATGCGGGAAGCTTCCAAGGCTCCTCGATTTCAGTCACCTCAAGGCGTGACAAATTTGGTACTGAAAAAAACATAGGTCTCCTATTTGCAGTAGCGCGGAACGACGACCGTCTCCACAGCCAACGGGCAAGTATGCGCCCAAGTGGCTGAGGTTGTCAAGATCCTTTCGATCTCGGGGACTGCCTCTTTCGCTTGACTTTCGTCGACGACGCAGACAACTTCGTCATGAACATGGAACGATACAGGCACTCCGGCCTTCTCGAGGCCTTCTATGCCGCCGCCGAGAATGTTCCGCGCGTTTGCCTGGGTTTCGTTCTCCGTCAGCTTCCCGCCGTAGAACCGGCGGAGTTGCCGAGCGTCCCCCTTCACCACGTTAGCCGCGATCTCGGGGCGCGTAGGGTCCCCGTCCGGAAGCACGTGGGGGTTGAAGTACCGAACCACTCGCCCGTTCCCCAACTCGACCTCGTGCGTCTCGTCTCCGTGGTTGGCGGACACCCTGAGCCAGAACTGGTGCTGCCTCCAGCGATTCGTTACTAGTGGGTTCGACGCTCGGTACTCGTCTACCGCAGTCTTGGCCTCGTCCAAGGTGATGTCAAGCCGGGCCATGGCCTTCGCCACGGTCACGAACTTCTTACTTCCGCAACCGTAGCCCAAGCCCAAGCAGTTGTGGGCCACGGCGAACGGAGTGCAGAACCTATGCCGGGGGCCTGCGTCTACGATATCGTAGACCGGCTGTTTTGCTCCCTGCTTCGCGCGTAAGAATCTCTTCGCCCGTAAGCCCCCGCTTAGCAAAATCAACAACAGCTTGGCCGCTGTATTTTTTACAGATAGTCTCTGCAAAAGTCCACGCGTCCAACTTGAGGCCGTTGTACAAAACATACTGAGTGCTCCTAAGGTTGCGGCTTTGTCCGGTCGGGTCCGTAAAGCGGAGGTTGCCCTTTTCATAGTTTCCGAAGACGTTAATCCGGTCGATGGACCGATCTTTGGCGCACCCTGGGAGGCTGCGGAGGTAGTTGACGAAGGCGACCTGTCCTTGAAGGTCTGGAGAGACAGTGACGCCGAGCGCCCCGTACTTTGGGTAGTCGATGAACCGGGGGTCATAGCACCTCGCCATTATACTTCTGTGTCGTCGGCGGAGCACCCGGTCCAACTCGTCCGGTAGTCTCCCCCACCGCTGTATCAGCATTCGGTCCCCGGAGAGGCGACCCCGACAGCGTACGCAGGAAACTTTTCCAGGGCGCAAGTACTGGGCCGACACAAAATAGTCTGTTCCGCAGCGCTCGCATAGGCAGTGCACATACCGATATCCCGACCTCCAGATAAACTCTGGAGACAGCACGCGCAAGAACCCAAATTTCGTCCCAGCTGGGAAGGGCGCACTTAGCTCGGTACGCCGATATGGCCGCAGTGCCGTCCTCGCGTACTCCGCTGGCGGTGGTAGTGTCTTGGTCTCCAACATATAGCTCATGCTCCTTCGTGTACTGGTCCCCCAAAACATCAATGGTTTCGCACACCCCGCTCTGGATCACGCCCTTGTGCTCCACCCAGCTCAGCCCGTCCCACACCCGGTCTTGCAGCGACACCTGGATGATCGGCAGGTACCCCCGATCCGTCAGCACCAAAGTGTCGGCAGATAGGCACCGCGCCTTGGCCAGAGCGTACAAACGGGGGTCGTCTTTCTTGAGGTTACCCCCTTGATACCCCATCGTGCTCTTTGCGTGGGCCGAGTAGACGCTCTCGCCCTTGGATACCTGCTCCAAGGTCGCGAAGTCTTTCACCTGCCACAGGAGCATCCGCGCTTCGATCTGCGCGTAGTCGGACACCACGAACACCTTGCCGGGCGGAGCCACTATCAGGCCTCGCATGTCGATGAACTCCACGTCGGTTGACTTGCAGAAGGGGCAGATCGTATCTTCGGCGGCGTTCTCCTCGAGCGTACCGTCGTCAAAGTTACAACCCCAGCACTTTTTGCAGACCACGATTGGGTTTCGCGGGATATTCTGCAGGTTGAACCCCCCGTTGCCACTCCACCGTCCGGTAGCCGCCGCTCCGAAGTACTTCAACTGGTACGGGGCGGTACCATCAGGACGGCACATCATTAGCAGGGTCTCTAGCTTCTTGAGCAACGCGTTCACTCGCCGATAGCCCCGAAGAGCCCGAACCCAATCGAACAGGGGGGCGTACTTGGCCTCCCAAGCGATGGCGTCAGGATCACGGAGATCCAGACTCCCGGGCACTTCGATGTTGTCCTTCCGACCCTGCTCGCGGATATGGATCAGCGACAAGGGCTTGATGTCTCCACTCGTGAACCACGGCAACATCTTTCCCAGGTGGAACACCGCTGTTCGGAGCAGATCGATGGAGTCGTTCAGCTTCTGGCCATCGATATGCAGGCCCCGCGCCCCAGCTTCCCGGGTGTGGTCGGACAGGAACCTCTCCTGACTAGGCCACGTATCGCCGAGTTTCAGCCACAGGTCGCGGCAGAGTTCGGAGTCCTTCAACGCATACGCGCTCAGGGCCTCTCGCTCTGAGGCGCTGAGGCTCTCCCACGTCCGCCCCTTCATCTGGGACCGAACTACCTTGGAGACTGTCACCCCGAGGACTTCCTTGGCCGCGTTGGCCAGACCACGGGGCATCTGGTGGTACGCGCACAGGTCCAGGGTACAGTTGAAGCTCGGCGTTCTCAGGTTTGGAACCTTGTTAAGCTCTATTAAGCGCTCCAACACTGCCTTATCGAAGGCCGCGTTGTGCGCTATAAGGGACCGGCCAATCAGTCTGTCCCAAGGAGCCGACTCCACGGAACCCACGTACGAAATATCGTCTCCTACGATAGAGACTTGGTACGCTCGGAACCGTGGGTCGTTGACATAGTGCCAATAGGTTGAACCTTGGATGCTGTACGATTCATCGTAGATCGTCTCAAAATCCAGCGCTACCGGGTTACTTTGCATGTTTATTCCTCTCAAGTTCTTTTATGCCAGACTCTAAAACGAATTGGTACCAAGCCCGCAAAGAAGCGAGCGGTTGGATCTCAAGTCTGACTTCCTCTAGACGGTCGATCAAGGGTACCGGCAATCGCACGTTAAGCTGTTCCTTCCTTACCGGCGGGGACTTCATCCCTTGCCGGGTTCCGCCTCCAAGCGTTCGGTTGTATCCGCTAGGATAGATTGTACCGTAAGCCGAGATAAGAGCCTTCTCAAACTCATCTAAGAACTCCAACCGTACCGAGGCAATAATCGTCATCTCCATAGCCGACCCATACCTGGAACAAGCTGAATGAATCTCCGGGCACGCCGATCTATTAGTCCTATGACTCTTAAGCCGCTCGATAGGAGAGTATCTAGTCTGTCCTATATAGGCCTTCCCATCTGGTGATGAGATCATATAGATGAATCCCCATCCCTCTGGCGGGGCTCTTTTGAGATCGTTCTCCAATACGGGCTCTTGCATTTTCCACACCTTTTCGGTTCGCCTCGGGGCGTGAACCACTTCCCGCACCGTCGGCATTTATATTGAGAAATCTGTCTTGTAGTTACAGTATGCACCTTTGGGGCACCCATGTCAATCTCCTTTTCTTCTTTTTCTAACGGCCTCTTGGCATACGACCTTGTCCATATTTGGAGTATGCACTATTGGGGTATTGGAGTCAACCCTCTTTCTGAAAAAAGTTTGAGCCGTACATTGGCCAGGGAAAATAAAAAAATAAGCCCCTACACTTTTTGGGTGTAGAGGCTTACTGTCAAGAAGGTTCTTAATCAATTTGGGGGGGACCAGTACGCGCCAAGGTCCTCAATGTCATACTGACTGGAGTCCCAAGCCACCTCGAGCGCGCGGCCAGTAGTGTAGTCGCAAATCATATCGCCTTCTGCATTCAGTTCAAATCGGGTGGCGACCTTGAAGATGCCATTAACGGTATTCCGGAAGCCTACAGCGTGGCCCTGCGCCAAAATTCCTTCAATGGTAGCGCGTCGGCTACCGGCATCGTACCCTACTAAAACGGTAGGCATATTTCCTCCTTTAAAAAAAGCCCCCACACCCTTGCGGATGCGGGGGCTTTACGTCACATCACAACCTTACAGCGACACCGTCGAGATGTCGTAATCGGCCAGGAACGGATTGACGTAATCCGACTTGCCGGTGCTGATGACCGCCTTGAGCTCGCCATCACCCCGAGGGGCATAGGCGTTGACAACCTTCTGGACGCCAGTCGCGCGGCTCTGGAACAGCACCGCGTAACCCTTGGACAGGGCGCCGAAGATGTAGGCGTTGATCGCCAGCTTCTCCCGGGGGCTCACGACGGCCAGGGACCGCTTCGGGGTCGCGGGCTTCGGGGCGCGGTACGGGGGCGGGGCGACGGGGGTCTCGGTCACATACAGGAACGATTTGATTGACATGTAGTCTCCTTATCTTGGTTTTCTCGGGCCTTTAGGCCTATTTCCGGCTACGCTTTCGCGCAGAACCTGTACGTTTCAGGTTTTGTTTTGCTCCATTCGGAGGCCCGGACAATGGTCGACTTCGGCACCCGCCGTCGTCGACGCCTTGCGGCATAATCAATGGGCTTTGAACACCACGTGTTGCGCATCATTAGCCCAACACCGGTCGCAGTTGTCACAGCACCCAGGGCACGCCACGGCATCTGAAGGTATAGTATCGGTATACCCAGCGCCAGCTTCCTTGAGCTGCGAGACCCACGCGATCGGATATCCTCGCTTGAGCATCACTCCCTTGTTAAGAGTCCACTGAAGTCCTGGCCAGGCACTGACGCGTATCGTCAGATTCTTCGGGATCGCGAGATCCGGTAGGGCCATAATATTATAGGACTTGGTGAACGTAAGGAAGTGAACGTCTCCAAACGATTCGGCGATGTCTCTCATGTTGTTGAAGTAAGCGATGTCCGGTATATCACCCGCTACATGCCATCGAAATCTCGGCACATTGGTAGTGTACAGGAATTTCCTGATAGCATCGAAGTAGCAGGAGGGGTTGTTAGCCCAGATGTTGGCATTGCTCTCCCACGAATTTGAGACATTTTTGCGCAGACGCGCCAGCTTTCTGGCGTAACAAGCCCGAGTACAATCTCTCGGGCCGTTGCGGTGGCACGACAACCAGGGGGCAAGACTGACTGAGGGGATAGCCCCCAGCTTCGTATTGCCCGTGCTTATCGCCACACCATTGATTTTAATGACTTTGTATGATGCCATACGCCTCCAAAGAGGAGGCGG
>DCUI01000198.1:2495-2751 GCA_002327785.1 Phycisphaerales bacterium UBA2218 | reverse complement strand
CCGCCTCCTCAATTCTTTAGGAATTGGGTTGGAGGGCGGCTTTGAACTCCTCGACCTGGGGGTCGGAGAGCGGAGGCATGGGCGAAACCTGAAGACCCCAGTAGGCGGGCGACCCGTTCTTGGGGGCGATCATGGTTGTGCTCAATGCCCAACGGGCGGTGTGGATTCCCCGTTTCGCGGCGGTATAAAGCACCGCGAAGAAGAATTTCTGTTCAATGTTACGGTAGGTGCCCTTGTCGATGAACATCGTCACGGG
>DCUI01000198.1:0-2384 GCA_002327785.1 Phycisphaerales bacterium UBA2218 | reverse complement strand
CACCTGCTGTCGCCTGATCCTTACTGAGGTACTCTTTAAAGTACGGTCGGAACTTCCAAACAACCAGTCCCACGGGTTCGCGCGGTTTAACAACCAGCACGTCACCACCAAGGACGAGGCTTCCGGGAATAAAGTTTCCAGTCTTAGCAAGGTTCCCAACACCATGAGCAATCTGCAACGTCGGCGGACGAATATTCACAGCAAGGTCTGCTGTGTCTGCTCGTGTGGCGACGTCGTAGTTCATACTGGTGGGCCGTTCGGCGACTCCTGTCATCGCCTCAAGAACTTCTTCTTGGGCGGCAACGGGCGCATTATCGAGTATAGCTTTTGTCATTCGTATCCTTTCAGCTCGTCATCTTTAGTTCCTTCATCCTCCTTTTTATGATTTCAAGTTTCAAGTTTCGTGTATCAAGTTTCGTGTCTCTTGGTGTCGTGTTTCTTGTCTGCGTATCTCTTGTTTCGCGTTACATGCTTCTTGTCTACGTGTCTCATGGTCCGTCCTGTTCCACCCCCGACGGCAAAGCCTTGCGCAACATTGCCACAAGCGTCGCATCGTCAACCCCTTTTCGGTCTCGTGTCAGATACTCGGTTGTTCCTTCGACGGCAATTCCTGCCACCGCTCCCTGTACGAGGGCGGTCGCTTCCTTCTTGTCGCCGACAACCAAAGTCATCGCCTCAATAATCTTGCCCAGGGCAAGATTGCATCCCGCAGCAATGATACTGTCGTCAATGCCAGCAGCCCGCAGGGCGTGCAGCGCGGCAAGTCGTTCATTCTCGGGAATCCGAAGACCCGTACTTCTAATCATTCGCTTGAAGCCTGGCGGCGGGTCGTTGCCTTGCTTCAAGTATTCGTTATCCGCATCCTTGACCGCTTCGCACCAGCGTTCCAGGATCGACCGGAGTACCGCTCGTGCGGACCGAATCTCCGGCGGCGGAGTCACCACAGTGGGGTCCCTGAGCAACTCAAGAACTCCCGGTAACACCGTCACAGCGGACGCTCGGATCGTGGGCACTAGGGCCCAACATCTATGCGAGTGACGACATCTGGCGCAATGCGAACCAGGCACGGGCGCAGAGAACGGATCGTCCGCTCTTTGGATAATCGATAGGATGCGGGATGTGACTCCAGCTTTCGACTCCCTGTCGATTCGCATACTGACAGACGTACTTTGCGTCCTAGGATTCGTAAGGACACCAAGGGCCGTGTGAACATCTGGAAAATCATCGAGGACTCCTAACATATATGCTTGTACTTGCAGACTATCGTCCGCATCATCTGGCATATTTAACCCCGTTTTCCAGTCGAGAACTATGGCGGTGCCGTCGGCCCCGACCATAAGTCGGTCTACAGTGCCCCCAAGATCCAGGGCCTTGCAGTAGACGCGCTTCTCTACGAAGTCTCTTACCGGTTGGGCCAGGGAGGCTTTTTCCTGCTCTGCGAACGCCAAGGCCCCCTCCGCGATCCCCTTGTCACTCTCACTTAGTCCGGTATAATTCCCGGTAGCGATAGCCTCGTGCATCAAGGTCCCGGCGTCCGTTACGAGTGGGTTATCAACCCTCGCGAACTTAGGGCATAGCGCCAGGCACGCTAGATTCGATGGTCTTATCTTCATTTTCCTCCTTTTGTACTATGCGGCGGCCTGAGAACAAGACCCAGGGCCGAGGCATTAATTATACCAGCTCTCATGGTTTCGCGCAAGGACTGTTCGAGAATTGGCTTCCAATCCTCGCTTACCCTGTCCAGCGTCACCTGCCGTCGGTCCCGCATCTCACGAAGCAGGAACCGACGACAGGCTGACCAGTTCAGCAGACTCACATTACTCGCCAGATCCGGAAACCACCAGCGACGGCTCGGCTCGTGGCCACGATACCGACGCGGTGGGCGGCAATCAACGCCGAGGAACGCTCGCTCGGGGTTGTGACGAGAAAGGAATGGCCCTTCCTCATACGATCGACGGGATACTTTCTGGGGCGCCCGCTCTCAACGGGGCCGGGCAACGGGACTGTCTTATCGAGCTTGATCATTTGTCTCCTTCTTTTTTGAGTGAATAGGGCAATTACCGGAAACCCAGAACAAGGGCTTCCCATCTTCTCCAACACGACCGCACCCACGCCCGTGGGCGTTATCCAGGACGGGGCAGGCGCATCCAAGCTCGCGGGCTTCATCGCTGCCTGGGTTTGGGACTTTTGTCTTAGCCATGGTCCTCCTTTGTGGGGGGATACAATGTCTTCCCCAACGTGGGCGCGGACATCACGTCCTTGTCAACGAGATTGGCGACAACCCTATTAACATAGTTCAGCCAGTCGTTCAAGGCCACACGCGTCCATTTCTTGTGCCGCAACGCTGCGGTCTCGAGAATGTGGGCACGTAGGGCCTTGGGTTT
>DCUI01000300.1 GCA_002327785.1 Phycisphaerales bacterium UBA2218 | reverse complement strand
GCATACCAGGCGATCTTGTCGTCGTCGTACAAAGGATAGGAACCCGAAGAAGCCGAGAGGACGTCCAGGTCGCCGTCGCCATCCAAATCCGCCGCATAGACGCATTCTGCCCCATCGGCCGCGATGGTGATCACGTGCTGAGGTCCGAAGCGGACCGTCCCGTCATTGGCATACCACGCGATCTTGTTGTCATGATAAGAAGCCGAGAGGACGTCCAGGTCGCCATCGCCATCTAAGTCCGCCGCATAGACGCAGCTCGCCCCATAGGCGGTGGTCGTGATCACCTGCTGGGGGCCGAAGCGGCCCCTCCCATCGTTGGCATACCAGGCAATCTTGTCGTCGTCGTAAGAAGCAGACAGCACATCCGTGTCCCCATCGCCGTCCAGGTCCGCCGCATAGATAGATGTCGGTCTTTTGGTTTCACTCTCCATGATGACCCGCTGCTCCGGCTTGAAATCGGCGTGGAGCGCCGGGCAGAACGTAGACACTACCAGCAGCAGAGCGAGTCTGCGCACGCTTCGGGGAGATGCGACCGCAACCATTTCTGGTCCTCCATCCCCCCAACACCTGACAGAAGAACAGCCGCCTGCCTACCGGCACATAGGACAATGCTTCAAGAGAGAATTGCTGAAAGATAGTCTACCAAAAGCGAGGGTGTCGCGTCAATCTCAGAATTGTCGGGATTCTTGTGCCTTGTGCCCAGATTGATGAAGGCAGACCGGGCACATATCCAACGGCGAAATCTATTCTCCTCGTGGCGAGGGCATCTTGCCCTTGCTCTTCGGATGGGAGCACGGCTACGGGGGCAGGCGAGGCCAAGATGGCCTCGCGACGCAAGGGCGGGACGCCCTCGCCACCGACCGCTCAGACCTCGCCCAGGGCGATCCGCATGGCTTCGTCCGTGTTCCCGACGAACGCGAGGTCCAGGCCCTTGATGGTCTCGGGCTGGATATCGGCGATGTCCTTCTTGTTCCGCGAGGGCAGGATCACCGTCTTGATTCCTGCCTCCTTGGCGGCCAGCAGCTTTTCTTTGAGTCCGCCGATGGGCAGGACCAGGCCTCGCAGGGTGATCTCGCCGGTCATGGCGACCTCCGGGCGGGTGGGTTTCTGCAGCAGCAGACTCACGAGCGACGTGAACATCGCCACGCCCGCGCTGGGTCCGTCCTTCGGCACCGCGCCGGCCGGCACGTGAATGTGGTAGTCCGATTTGGCGAATTGTTTCTCGTCGATCTGGAGCCGCTTGGCGTTGGCCTTGACGACCGAGAACGCCGCCTGCGCGCTCTCTTTCATGACGTCGCCGATCTGGCCGGTCAGTTGCAGATTGCCCTTTCCCGGCATGGCCGCCGACTCGATGAAGAGCAGCTCGCCGCCCACCGGGGTGTACGCCAGTGCGGTCGCGACGCCCGGGATTCCCGTCCTCAGGGCCAGCTCGGATTCGTGCTGGATGGGACCGAGGATTCTCGCGAGATCCTTCTTGTCGATCACTCGCTTTCTTCGATCTTTCCGAGCGATTTCCGTCGCCACGGACCGGCAGATCGACGCAATGTGCCGTTCGAGGTTTCGCACGCCTGCCTCGCGGGTATAGCTGGCGATGATCGTGCCGATCCCCTCATCCCGGATGGTCAATTGGCCCTTGCCCAGGCCGTGCTCTTTCAACTGCCTCGGGATCAGGTACCGCCTGGCGATGCTGAGCTTCTCCTTGGCTGTGTAGCCGGGCAGCTCGATGATCTCCATGCGGTCGTGCAGGGCCGGCGGGATCGGCTCGGCGGTGTTGGCCGTGCCGATGAACATCACGCTCGACAGGTCGAACGGCTGATCCAGATAGTGGTCGGTGAACGTGTTGTTCTGCTCCGGATCGAGCACTTCGAGCAGGGCGCTGGCCGGATCGCCGCGAAAATCGGCGCCGATCTTGTCCAGCTCATCGAGCATGAAAACCGGGTTGTGACTGCGGCATTTCCGCAGTTCCTGCAGGACCCGGCCGGGCAGCGCCCCGATGTAGGTGCGACGGTGGCCGCGGATGTCGGCTTCGTCCCGGATGCCGCCCAGGGAGACTCGCACGAACTTGCGACCCATCGCCCGGGCGATGGATTTGCCCAGCGAGGTCTTTCCGACGCCCGGCGGGCCGATGAAACACAGGATCGGGCTCTTGCCCTTGGGATTGAGCTTCCGCACGGCCAGGAACTCCAGAATCCTTTTCTTGATCTTGGCCAGGTCGTAGTGATCGTGGTTGAGGATGCGTTCGGCCCGCCGAATATCGAGCTGGTCCTGGGTCTGCACGGACCAGGGCAACTCGCAGACCCAGTCCAGGTACGTTCGGATCACGCTGTACTCGGGCGAGGCCGCCGGGATCTTGCCGAGTCGGTCCAGCTCTCGCAGCGCCTCGGCTTGGACCCCTTTGGGCATCCTGGCCTTGGCGATATTCTGGTGAAGCTCCCTCAACTCCTCCGTCCTGGCGTCCTGCTGGCCCAGCTCCGTCTGGATGGCCTTGAGCTGTTCCTGGAGGAAGTACTCTCGCTGGGTCTTATCGATGGATTCCCTGACCCGGCCCTGGATCTTGTGGCTCAGCTCGAGTACCTCAAGCTGATGGGCCAGCGCGATGGAGATCCTCTCGAGTCGCCGGCCGGGATTGAGCTCCTCCAGCAGGTCTTGCCTCTGGGGGATCTCCATCGTGAGGTTGGCCGCGAGGAAATCGGCGAGCGACGAGGGGTCCTCGATGTTTTCGAGCAGAACGGACGCCTCCTCCGGCACGTTCGGGCTCAGGGCGATCACGCGGTTGGCGCTTCGCCGGACGCTGACCATCATCGCCTGGAGCTGTTTGGTCATCTTCGTCGTGGGTCGGAGCAGCTCGACCCTGGCCTTGAGGTACGGCTCCGTCGCAATCCGCTCGACGATCCGGAACCTCGCGATCCCGTGGACCACGATGTTGATCGAGCCCTGGGGCATCTTGATCGTCTTGAGGATCGAGGCAGTTGTCCCGACGGAGTACAGGTCGCCGAAGCGGGGGGTGTCGGTATCGGCGTTGCGCTGCGTGATCAGCCCGATGATCGAGTCATTCGGCTCGTTGTCGGCCAGCAGGGCCTTGCTGCGCTCGCGGCCGACGGCCAGATGCGTGACCGTGCCGGGGTAGACCACGGTATTGCGAATCGGCAGGATGCCGATGACCTCGGGCATCTTCATCTCGTTGGCCTCGTCCTCGAACTCCTCGATGTCGTCCTCTGCGTAAGGTGCAACCGGGCCTGTTTCGCTGGCCGTCGGCCCTCCGAGCCGGCAGGGAAGAGTAGGAGCGTGGATGCGTCTGAACAAATCAAAAATCAAACATCCAATATCAAAATAGCGGAATCCCGGCTCGCCGGGATGACCTCCACCATTTTGATTTTTGCATTTTGACCTTTGATTTGCCATATCCCCAGATCATACACCATGAGAACACACGTGAAAAGGGCGATCTTCCTCTCCGTCGACACTTGACGGACCGTATCGTGAAACTGACAGACGAACAACTCGATGCCCTCCGCAAGGCCTTCCGCCTCTCGCCCAGAGAGACCCAGGCGGAGAAATCAAAGATCAAAACGCACAAATCAAAATGAAGGAAGTCGTCCCGGCTCGGCGGGACTGGGCTGTTCCGATCTTCGATCTTTGATCTTCATTCGATCTTTGATCGTTGATCGTTGATTGCCGCGTGGTAGCTCTGGAGGGATCGGACGGGAGCGGCGCCGTGAGCGCGCATTTCAGCGATTCCTTTTGCCGCGGCGGCGGCCGCGGCGGTCGTCGTGATGTAGGAGACCTTGTATTTGATGGCGGTCTTGCGGATGTAGGAGTCGTCCGTCTTGCTGAGCTTTCCGGCGGGGGTGTTGATGACGAGCCGGATCTCGCCGTTCTTGATCGCGTCGGCGATGTTCGGGCGGCCCTCATACATCTTGAGGATCGGCTCGGCCGGGACCCCGCCGGCGGTGAGGAACTTGCACGTGCCTTCCGTCGCCTTGATGCGGAAGCCCAGTTTCGCAAATTCCCTGGCGACTTTCAGGGTCTCCTTCTTGTCGGCGTCGGTCACGGTCATGAGCACGGCGCCCTCGAGGGGCAGCTCCGACTTGGCTGCCTGCTGCGATTTGAAGAAGGCCAGGCCGTAAGAGCCGGCCATGCCGAGCACCTCGCCCGTCGAGCGCATCTCGGGCCCGAGCAGCGGGTCCACCTCGGGGAACATGTTGAATGGGAAGACCGCCTCCTTGACGCCGAAGTGGGGGACCTTGCGTTGTTTGACGCCGAGTTCCGAGAGCTTTCGGCCGAGCATGCACTGGACGGCCAGGCGGGCCATCTGGATGTTGCAGACCTTCGAGACCAGCGGCACCGTTCGCGAGGCCCGCGGATTGGCTTCGAGGATGTAGACCACGTCCTTGCAGATGGCGTACTGGATGTTCATCAGTCCGACGACGTTCAGTTCCACCGCGATCCTTCGCGTGTACTCGTAGAGGGTGTCGAGGTGCTTCTTGGGGATGCTCACGGGAGGGATGACGCAGGCGGAGTCGCCCGAGTGGATGCCGGCCAGCTCGATGTGCTCCATGACGGCCGGGACGAAGGCGCCGGCGCCGTCGGCGATGGCGTCGGCTTCGGTCTCGATCGCGTTTTCGAGGAACTTGTCGATCAGGATGGGCCGCTCCGGCGAGACCTCGACCGCCCGGGCGACGTAGTGGCGAAGCATTTCCTCGTCGTGGACGACCTCCATCGCCCGGCCGCCCAGGACGTATGAGGGTCGGACCATGAGCGGATACCCGATCTCGGCGGCGATCCTGAGGGCCTCTTCCGGGCTGCCGGCCATCCCGGAATCGGGCTGCGGAATCTCCATCTTGCGAATCGCGACGCGGAAGCGGTCGCGGTCCTCGGCCAGGTCGATGGCCTCGGGCGAGGTCCCGATGATCTTGACGCCGGCCTGGGCCAGCTCGGTGGCGATGTTCAGCGGGGTCTGGCCGCCGAACTGGACGATCACGCCCTCGGGCTTTTCCTTCTCATAGATGCTCAGAACGTCCTCGACGGTCAGCGGCTCGAAGTACAGCTTGTCGGACGTGTCGTAGTCGGTCGAGAC
>DCUI01000082.1 GCA_002327785.1 Phycisphaerales bacterium UBA2218 | reverse complement strand
CTCCTGATCCATAAGGGTGGATGCCCAGCTCTGCTATCGCCGAGAGTAATCCGCGATAGTGCCGAATCCTTCCGGCACGCCTGACAACTTGTCGTACCAGGCGAGAGCCGGTCGTTCCATATCTTCTACCGCTGTCGCCCATGATCTGCCCATTCGCCTCCGCGACCCTCGGCGTACTCCGCGGTTAGAAGAACGGAACAAGGGCAAGATGCCCGTGCTACTTTTTCGACGCGCGCATGGGGAGGTTGACGCGGACCCTGACGACGCCAAGGTCGTTTTGGGTGAGCAGGCGGATGTGTCCCTCGTTGAGACTTATATGCGGGAAGCGGATGCCCGTTTCCTCGCTGAGATTCTTCGCGAGGCCGGGGGAGTGGTCCAGCTCGGCGAGGACGACCTGGAAGATCTGGCTGACCATCATGCCGGAAAGCAGGATGGACTGGTCGCCCTGGGCGGGGTTCAGGGGATCGCCGACGAGGGTGGTGAGGTCCCGTCGGAACTGACCGGCGAGCCACTGCACGATCTCGATCCGCTGGGCCTCTGCGGTCGCGTAGGGCGTCGTGAGGACCTCCGGGTCGATGATGAACGCGGCGTCGAAAAGAACGCCCTTGCGCGGCGGGATGAGGAGCCGCTTGGGGTTGTCGGGTTCACGCTCGGCCTGCTCATCGACGCAGAAGAAGTACTTGCGCCGGGCGGTCATGCGGAACTCGTCGAAGGCGATCAGGTTGAGCCAGGTCTTGCGGGTGTCGGCGGTCCGGCCGGAATAGCTGATAACCGTGTCGCCCTGGGTGAGCAGGACCTGGGCGGCCTTGTCGCGGTCGAATTGGTGGGCCGGGTCGTGGGCGACGTTGAGCACATCGAGCGAGGTGCTGCGACCGAGCTGCGTGGCGTTGTAGGGCATCGCGAGTTTCGCGTAGGGCCGCTTGTCCGGCGTGAGGTACTCGCCGGTTACGCAGCCGGCGAGTGCGGACGTGGAAAAGAGAGCCGCCATGCACAACAGGGCTCGTGCCGTGCGGGTCTGGCGACCTGCGGCACGCGGTCTGCTGATTGTCATAGAGCTCTCCTTTCGCGCCCGATAAAGAACGAGCTTTGGCAATTGCCGTTTACGATTGAGAATTTACTATTCGGCCGCCGAGGCGACCGGACGCGATCCATGCCGCTGCCTCCAAATCGTGAATAGCAAATCGCAAACGGCAGATCGATTTACGGTTCCTTCGAGTCGATCCACTTCATCATCTTACGCAGTTTCCGGCCGACGGTCTCGATCTGGCTCTTATGATCCTTCTCGTACAACTCGTTGAACTTCTTGAGTCCGGTCTGGTACTCGTTGACCCATTCCTTGGCGAATTGGCCGGAGGTGATCTCGCCGAGGATCTTCTTCATCTCGGCCCGGGTCTCGTCGGTGATGATCCGGGGTCCACGGCTCAGATCGCCGTATTCGGCGGTATTCGAGATCGAATATCGCATGTAACTGAGGCCACCCTGATAGATCAAATCCACGATCAACTTAACTTCATGAACGCACTCAAAGTAGGCGATTTCGGGCTGATAGCCGGCGGCGACGAGGGTTTCGAAGCCGGCTTTGATCAGGGCGCTGAGCCCGCCGCAGAGGACGACTTGTTCGCCGAAGAGGTCGGTTTCAGTTTCCTCTTTGTAGGTTGTTTCGAGAATGCCGGCGCGGGCGCCGCCGATGCCGTGGCCCCAGGCCAGGGCGATCTGCTTGGCAGCGCCGGTGGCGTCCTGCTGCACCGCGACCAGGCACGGCACGCCGCCGCCTTTCTCATACTCGCTGCGGACCAGATGGCCCGGCCCCTTCGGCGCGATCATCACCACGTTGACCTCCTTCGGCGGCACAATGTACCCGAAGTGGATATTGAACCCGTGGCAGAATCCCAGCGTCTGCCCGGCCTTGAGGTTCGGCGCGATCTGGCCCGCATACACTTTCCCCTGCACCTCATCCGGCAGCGTCACGATAATCAGGGCCGCCCCCGTGATCGCCGTCTTGATATCACCCGGCTTGAACCCGTGTTCCACCGCAAGCTTGAAGTTCGCCGTGTCGGGAAGCTCGGCCACCGCTACCTCGATGCCGCTGTCACGAAGGTTCAGACTGTGGGCATGACCCTGACTCCCAAACCCGATCACGGCCACCTTCTTGCCCCGCAGCGGCCCGATCGGAGCTTCATTCTCATAATAGATCTTCGCTGCCATTGCACCAATCTCCTTTCTATCTGAAACAAGCGTCAAACGCGAATGCCGAGATTCCACGGCCTTAAGCCTGTCGATTGTAAACGCCAACGCCCCAATAGTAAATTCCCAACTTGCCGTCCTCGCAAGGATTCTATCTCCCCCGGTCGCCGCCCAGCGGAGGAAAGCCACGCGAACAAAAAAGTTCCCCACAGAGGGCACGACGGCACCTGAGTAAGAGGCGGGGCGGGGGAAGGGCGGCAGCGGCAGGGTGGGCTCTGCCCACCATTGTTGTTTGTGAGCAACGAGCGACGAGATACGAGATACGGCCTTTCCCCCGCGGGGGAACGCCGATTTCGGGTCTGTCGTTGCGAGCGCAGCGCGGCAATCTCACACAAGACGCAGGCCACGCGACACACCACGGGGAAAACGGCGGTCGCGACCGTTTTCCCTTGCCTCTTCCGCCCACATCCGACATAATAGTCCATAGCGAATCGCCCCTGACGAACGTGCGATGAATAAGAGTTGCGGCCCTCCGGGAGCCGGATAGACGGGGTGAGGCCGAAGTGAGTGGAATGGCCATGGAGGTGCAAAGACCGAGGGATAGATGAGATTTCATGGCGTGTGGTGAACACATCATTCACAATCATTCAATCTGTTTAGAGGAGGATTCTCATGTTCAGGAAGCTGTCTCTTGTGACTCTTTTTGTTGTGCTTTTGACGTTCGGAACAATGAAGCAGGCTGTGGGGGCGTGTGTGCCCAGCGAGGCACTTAAAGTCGGGACGGTCATTGATATTGGAAAGGACCTTGCCGCCAGCAATTCCATGTACAACCCGCGTTCGTTCGGTGGGAAGAATTATGTTGTTCAGATCAACGCTCCTCAGCGTGGGATAGGCTGCTATCCGGTCGGCTCGACTTACTATGAGGCTCTCGCTAATGTTGGAGAGGGTGCCGAGAGTCGTATGGCCTGCGCGTTCCCAGCCGCGGGCTATGTACTGCTCTCTGGGGGCGCCGGCAACGACTACTTTTCAAGGATTGATCCCAACCTCAACCTTGACACCCAGGTGTTCGCGACGAATCTGCCCGTCACACCGAGTTCTTATGACTGGGTGGATGATGACACGATCATTCATAACAGCTACAAGAGTGGACTGAGGACCAACTTGTACCTGACGGACATCGAGCCCGACCCGTTTCAAGTCATCTCCAGCACGAGTTGGAACGCCAACGGCTATGTGACAACCGGGGCAACAACGCGCATTCGAAACGTTCGGGTGGGAGATCTGTACAGTGGTTACGCGTACTACGGTGATTCGGGTATAAATGCCGCTGGATTCTGGGCAATCAATCTCGCTACCGGTGTTTCCACGCGGTTGGGAACCATTGACGTAACCGGTGACGGCAGTTGGGGACTGTGGACCGTCAAGGAAGTGGACGGGTTCCTGTATGTCCATACGACACATAACGGGGTCTATGTCTTCAGCATGACCGATGCAACCACCCTGGGGACTCTGCATACCCTGTACACGAAGGAGAGACTTGATGCATTGACTGAAGCCACCAACCCGAACTGGGGGTTTGACGTGGTGGATGGTGGGGCGAGAATGCTGCTGAGCGCTGGGGTTGGCAAGGTGATCGAAATCATAGACTCAAGGATTGCCGACGCTCCCAGTCCGCCTGACGGTGCTGTCGATGCAAGGCAGACATCGATTCTTCGCTGGTCTCCCGGAGACCCAGCCGCTTCGCACGACGTGTACTTCGGCGAGGATGCAAACGCCGTCGCCGAGGCCACCACGGCCACCACCGACATTTACATGGGCCGACAGGCGTTGGATGAGACAATGTTTGATCCGGGCACGCTCGAGTGGGGCAAGGTCTACTACTGGCGGATCGATGAGGTCAACGACGCCGATCCGGACAGTCCGTGGAAGGGCCGCGTCTGGACCTTCACGACGGCTGATTTCGTCGTCGTGGATGACATGGAACGCTACACCGACGAGGAAGGCAATCGCATCTACCAGACCTGGACCGATGGCTACCCCGATCGCAACGGTGCTACGGTCGGCAACCTCGACGCGCCGTTTGTCGAGTACACGATTGTCCACGGAGGCAGACAATCGATGCCCATGAACTATGACAATACCAGGCAGCCGTTCTATAGTGAGGCGGAGCTGGAGTTCACTCCGGCCCAGGACTGGACGGTCAACGGAGTCAGCACTCTGGTGCTCTTTGTCCGAGGCAATGAAACCAACGGCGCCGAACAACTGTACGTTGCCGTTGAGGACAGCGCCGGCAAGAACGCCGTGGTGACCAATACGGACGCCACCCTGGTGACGAAGACCGTCTGGACCGAGTGGAAAGTCCCGATGAGCAGTTTCACCGATGTGAATCCGGCCAGGGTCAAGAAGCTGTACATTGGCGTGGGCGACCGCACGAGCCCGAAGACGGGCGGTTTCGGTCGTCTCCACATCGATGACATCCGCGTGATACAACCTTAGCTGCGGATTGAAGCCGATAGTTCGGTGTGGCTCCGGTGCTCGTGGGTGGAGCCACACCCTTTACCTATTCACGCGTGCCGTCTGTCGCCATGTGGCCGCGGGGAATCGCAGGAAGGATACCGACAGACGCGCTGCGAGGGAGAATCAATGGTACCCGGCGCCGGGGTAGAGGAGGTTCAGGGCCAGGCCGTGGGCGGGACCGAGGAGGCCTCCGATCACGTTCCAGGCGATGACCAGGCCGACCATGTTGGCGGCGGGCTGGGCCATGAATTGCCGGTAGCGGTCGGCCGTGCGGTCGTCGAGGAACAGCATGAGGATCTCGCTGCCGTCGAGCGGGGGCAGGGGCAGCAGGTTGAAGACGAGCAGGATCAGGTTCAGCGAGAACAGGACGCTGACCACGACCGCCGCACTGGTGACCATGCCCGGAGACTTGGCGACGGTGACTTGGGTCCAGGTGGATTCCAGGGGCGCCGCAAACAGGCCCAGAGCCATGCCGACTCGGATGAGTGCGGCAGCAAGAAGAATCAACGCGAGGTTGGCGCCGGGGCCCGCCAGGGCCGTCCAGGCCGCCTTTCGGCGATTGGCCTGCGCCCAGTACGGATCGTAAGGCGTGCTCGCCCACCCGATCATCCAGCCGCCGAACAGGAAGGAAACGATTGGGACCGCCACCATGCCGATGGGCGACCGCTGGATGTGCGGGACCGGATCGAGCGTCGCCAGACCGGCGTGGTGTGCCGTCGGGTCGCCGAGCTTCAGCGCGGCGAAACCATGGGCGGCCTCGTGAAAGGTCGTCGAAATCACGAACACCGCGTACCAAACCAATCCGAGCCCAAATTCTACAGGCATTATCGATTATTCCTTAACCTTTCACGTGTATTCGTCGCGGCGGTGGCCCAAGGCTCAACGGTTGTCGGCATCGAGCGTATAGCTGCGGCCGGCTTGCGTCTCGAACTCCGCGACGCCGCCTATGGGCCGGCTCGTCTTCACCGGCATTCCGGCCAGACTCACGCGGACAGGCACGGCCACCCGCACGCGGCATTTGCCACCCGTGCTGGAATGGATGATGCCCTTGTCCAACCCGCCGTTGCGCCAATAGATGTCCACTTCGAATCCGCCGCGGGCGCATAGCCCGGTGACGGAACCCTGCGGCCATGCGGCCGGCAGGGCGGGCAGCAGGTGGATCTCACCGGCGTGGCTTTGCAGGAGCATTTCCGCGATGCCGGCCGTGCCGCCGAAGTTGCCGTCGATCTGGAACGGCGGGTGATTGTCGAAGAGGTTCGGCAATGTCGATTTCTCCAGGAGCTTGACTACGTTTTCATATGCCTTCTCGGCCTCTTGCAGGCGGGCCCAGAAGTTGATGATCCACGCGCGGCTCCAGCCGGTATGACCGCCGCCGTGAGAGAGCCGGTATTCGAGCGATTTGCGGGCGGCCTGGGCCAGCTCGGGCGTGTTGCTCAGCGTGATCTGCCGGCCCGGATGGAGGCCGTACAGGTGCGACATGTGGCGGTGTCCCGGCTCGGGCTCGTCGTAGTCCTCGATCCATTCCTGGAGCCGGCCGGTCTTGACGCTGATCTGGAGCGGAGCCAGCCGTCGCAGGGCCGAAGCGAGTCTCTCGCGGAACTCGGCGTCTGTGTCCAGGCTCGTCGCGGCCTCGATGCAGTTGGTGAACAGATCATGAAGGATCTCCAGGTCCATCGTGGCGCCGTAGGTGAACATGGAGGTCGAGCCGTCCGGCTTGCGGAACTGGTTTTCGGGCGAGTGGGAGGGGTTCGTGACAAGTCTGCCGGCCACAGGTGTCCCCGCCGGCGCTTCGACGAGGAAATCGAGCATGAACTCGGCGGCCCCTTTCATCAGCGGATACGCCGTATCGTGGAGGAACGTTTTGTCCTGGGTGAACAGGTAGTGCTCGTATGGGTGCTGGGCCAGCCAGGCGCCCCCCATCAGCCAGATGCCCCAGACCCCGTCGGCGGGCGTCGTGAAACCCCAGATATCGGAGAGATGGTGGACGACCCAGCCGTCGCAGCCGTAGTGGGCCTTCGCCGTGCGGTTGCCCGACTCGACGAGGCAATCCTTCATGTAGTCGAACAGCGGCAGGTGGCATTCGCCCAGGTTCACCGCCTCCGCCGGCCAGTAGTTCATCTGCAGGTTGATGTTCGTGTGATAATCGGCGTTCCAGGGAGCTTTCATGTGCTCGTTCCACAATCCCTGGAGGTTGGCGGGCATATCGCCCGGCCGGGAGCAGCCCATGAGCAGGTATCGCCCGAACTGGAAGTAGAGGGCGGCTAGGCCGGGGTCGGCCTGACCTTGGGCGACCGCCGTGAGCCGCTGGTCTGTCGGCTTTGTTTCGTTCTCGGTCCGGCCAAGATCCAGGTTCACTCTGCGAAAGAGCCTGCGGTGGTCGGCCAGGTGCCTGTCGCACAGTCGCTCGTAGGAATCCCCTGCAGCCTGAAGATGCGCCCGGCACAAGCCGGCAGGTTCACCGCCACGGTAATCCGTCGCTGCGGCAATAAGAAGAAGCAACTCGTCCACCTTTTCGACCGAGAGCTTCCCATCCCGGCCGGCGACTGTGCCGCCCTTTGCCTTGGCTCTCAGATGGGCCTCGAATCTCATGCCAACGTTCTCGCCCGTTTGGGGTCGCGTACGTTTGATCCGGCCGCGAAGGACGATCCCGTCGTCGCCATCGCTGAGACGGTTCGCATCCTGCTGGCGAGTGACCGTCGCAGTGCATGTGATGCTCGCGGGCTTGTCGGCCGTCATGCGGATGACAATCACGTTATCGGGGGCCGAGGCGAAGACCTCGCGGGTGAAACGGACGCCGTCAGCCGTCCAGGTCGTGGTGGCGATCCCCGTGTCGAGGTCGAGGCTCCTGCGATAGTCGGCGGTGGTTCCGACCGTGGCGGACGACAGATGCAGGTCGCCCAGGGATTGGTACGATTCCACGCCCTGGGGCCGGCCCATCATCTTTTCGCCGGCCAGTTTCGTCGCCTCGGCGTTTTTGCCTTCAAAGAGCAGCCTGCGCACCTCCGGCAACGCCTCCAGCGCCTGCGGGTTGGTCGTGTCGCGGGAGTAGCCGTCCCAGAGGGTGTCCTCGTTGAGCTGAATCCGTTCGTTGGCTGCCTCGCCGAAGACCATGGCGCCGAGCCGGCCGTTGCCGACGGGCAGTGCCTCGGTCCATTGTTTGGCAGGGTGGGTGTACCAGAGCGTAAGGCCTTGCCAATCCGCATCCGTATCGGCGGTACTGATACCTGTGAAGGCAGCCAACGCAATGGCCGCAGCGATCCCGGCGAGTTGCATCCTCATGATGTTGCTTCTCCTGCTCATGGGCACACAGTCTGATAATACTCGACCCGATGGGGCCGATGGACGATCACCTCGTCTCATCCCACCATATCCGAAGCATCGCGAGGGTGCAACTATCGACTCGGAGGAACACGCGCGCAGCGGCCGTCGAGCCCCATGAACGGCAACACCGAATCTGCAGAAAAACCACGGGGCATTATTACGGAAGGCTTTCTTGCGGCAATGTCGTGGTCGCGGGAATCAGGGCCCGTCTTTGTGTGATTATGGGATCGTGTCCGACCCGGCGTCATATCCGCCGATACGAGCCACACAGATGCGGCAAAAAGCTTATGTGATTTTTGTGGCTTGCCGATTTACTACATATATTTTAGACGGATTCGTTTTGACGGGTCCTCTATGCCCTGTTGGGGGGCGGCACGGGTGGACTGCGGTTTCGGACCCCGGGTGCAGGGAGCTGCGCTTACGCACCCGGATCGGTGCTGCCGCTTGGAACGGGCGTGCACAGACGTAAGCATGGGAGGTTTGATATGAGTGAGATCGTCATGCTCCAGGGCACTGAGTCCCAGACTGTGCTTGAGGCGGTCGTACAGAGCCAATCACCCGCGATCATGTCGTACCTGTCCAAGGACAAGTGGCACGTGGCCAAGGTGGTCATGAAGCAGCTTGCGGTCGGCGCGACGCGCGGCGGCGCGGGCCGGCTGTACGTGGAGGGATATCACTCGACAGGCAAACCCCACCCGATCAACATTCGCATCGATCAGCCGGTCGGGATGAACTTCAAACATGCCTATGGCAAGTTCGTCTTCGACACGGTTGTGGTGAACCTCGAGCCCTCCTCCGATCCGGAAGCAGGTGGGACCATCGTCCTGGCCACACCCGAGCGGATCGGCGTGATCCAGCGACGCAGCTACTTTCGGGTCAACGTCCCGCCGTCGCTGAAGGTCAACGTTGTGCTCTGGCACCGCACGGGCAAGCGCACGACCAACGAGAAGACGCACACCTACTATGAGGGGCGACTGATGGATATTTCGGCCGGCGGCGCACAGGTGATCGTCCCTCTCAAGCGGGCCGCGGAGGAGGGCCAGGCCGGCACTGCGGGTGAAGCCGACTTCCGCAAGGGCCAGTTCATAGGCGTGCGGTTCACGCCAATGCCATACGAGCAACCCTTGATGTTCAACGCCCAGATTCGCAACGTCCTGCCCACCGCGGACCAATCGGGCCTGTGCGTCGGCCTGCAGATCGTCGGTCTGGAAGCGAGCGGGGAAGGGCGGGACATGCTGAGCCGTCTGGCCGGCGTAGTGGACCACTACCACAAGATCAACCAGGCAAACGGCGTCGAGCAGGTTCCCGAGCCGACCGGGACATGCCCGGTTCCGGCGGGCGTCTTGATGGACTGACGCACCCGGATTACGCGCCTGCACCCGGTGCTGCATCCGAAGCCGGTTCCTGACCCCGGAACACCAGTCCTCCTGCCTTGGGGAATGCCTTCCCGTAAAACCATCTGACAAAGCTGCCCGCCGCGAAGTACCCGAAGATCAGGACCATCGCCGTCTGCACGCCGCTCGACCAGACCAGCCCAAGGAGCAGGAGGACCCGAATGAGGTAGCTGAACGGCTGCTTGCCCTTGAGGTATACGTTCACGATGTGCGGGTACCGGACCCGGCTGACCATAAGGATTGCGACGCCCAGCGTCGCCATCGGCAGGGCGTACACCAGCAGGTCGAGATTGGGGACCTGCTCCTGCTGGAAGATGATCAGGCTGATGACGACGCCTGCTGCTGCGGGACTGGGCAGGCCGACGAAGCTCATGTGAGCCACTTCATTCTCGTCGTTCTCGACGTTGAAGCGGGCCAGTCGGATTGCCGCACAACTGAAGTACACCAGCGCCGCCAGCCAGATGAACCGGTGAACCAGGCCGCCCCAGAAAATCTCGTGGAGCTGCAACTCGCTCTCCACGAGTCTGAGCATAAGGAACGCCGGGGCGACGCCGAAGCTGATCAGATCGCAGAGACTGTCGAGTTGGCCGCCGAAGCTTGATGTGCTCTGGCTCATGCGGGCCAGCCGGCCGTCCAGCATATCGGCGAACATGGCGAGCAGGACCATGTATCCGGCCACGGCGAAGCAGGACATTCTTCCGGCCTCCGGCTCGTTGGCCTTGCTTGCCAGGACAATCGCGGTGAATCCGAAGATCCCGTTGAGGATCGTAATCAGCGACGGCAGGAGGGTGACATATCGGACGCGATGCCTTCGCACGCGCCGGAACAAAGGCCGTCTCGGTCTGTGATCCACCGTTCTTCGATGTCTATTACTCATTCTTCTTCTGCAGGTTCCTGTGTAGGCGACCCCGGCCCGTACTTCACGAGCGGGGTAATGCCCGCCTTCACCTTGTCCCCGATCCGGGCCATACACTCTACGTTCTGACTAGCGGAAAGATACAGCTCGGTTCGCGATCCGAATTTGATCATGCCGAACTGTTCTCCACCGGTGAGCTGCTGACCCTCCCGGGCTGCGCAGACGATTCGCCGGGCGATGGCCCCGCTGATCTGACGGACGAGGAGCCGGTCCTGGGGGTGGCTCGTTCGTACCATGGACAGATTGTTGGACTCGTTCACCTTGCCTGCCCGGGGGCTCATCGCGTTGATGTACTTGCCGGAGCGGTAAACGATCTTCTCAACCTTCGCGTCGCACGGGGCGCGGTTGATGTGCGTGTTGAAGATGCTCAGGAAGATCCCGACGCGCAGCGCCGGGCCCCCGATGAATTCGGTCTCCTCGACCATCCCCACGTCCGTGATCGTCCCATCGGCGGGCGCCAGCAGCAGGTTGTCGTCCTGTGGCGGCTCCCGGTGGGGGTCCCGAAAGAACATCAGGGCCCATCCCAGGACGATCGCCAGAACCGCTTCAACAGCAACGATCCCGCCAAGAGACAGCCGCGAAGGCCCGAACCATCCTGCAGCGCCCATCAACACGAGGACAGCCGCCGGGTAGACAACCACCTCAGGCAATCCGTACTTCGTCAGTGGAATACGCATAAGCGGATAATGATACGCGTGCCGGGCTGGAAAATCAACAGGGAAAACGCCGGGACGAGCGCCCACCTGCGCATAAAAGAAGGCCGACCTCCGCCCAGTCGGCCATATCACGGAAAGCGGTAGATCTCCTCAAATAGCCACAAAGGACCGTACAATCCCTATCGCTATCTTAAATGGACGTTGGAGAGGGCGAAGTGTTACAGGGATTCTTGATAATTCGCGGGAAAAAGGTGCGGATGACGCTACGAAGAGGTCTGCGTGTCGAGCGCTGCCGGTCGAATCTCTTATCGTAAGACTTTTTTGAGAAAGTGTTTACGGACACTCTGCCGGTCGCACATGGGCCCGGGCCATGCCGGGCGCGCCGAGGGTCGGCTCGATAGCGGAAGGATGCCGCGCGCGGCATACACCACGCCGGAAATCTATTGGTCTCGCAGTCGGAATCTCTCTTGACTTGTCCAGGGAAGGGGGGTATGTTCTTGCGTTTCCCGAGAGCGGGGAATGTACGGCCTCGCTTCGATGGCGGATGTCCATGGATCCGTCAGTCTTGGCTGAAGCGGCGAAATGAGATGAGAAGAACGGTAAGAAGGAGAAGTTCAGAATGAAAGAATCAGCGGTGGAAATGAGTAGAAACAGGCAAAGACTTGCGGCGTCCGACCGCGTTCGGGTCAACGCGGCAGGTTATCTGGAGCGCGGCTGGGTCATCGCGAACCACAAGCTCGTCTCGTTCCACGCCGCATTCATTTCATCGGTGTTGAGCCTCCCGGCGGCAGCATTGACCGCCGCGGCCATCAACCCTGATGTCAATATCAAGCTCGAAGTGCTCAAGTTCATGTTCTTGAGCTGGGAGACAGTTGTCTCATTGGCGATCCTCTATATGTCGTGGCACATCGCCATTGCGATCCACGAGATGGGCCACTTCCTGACCGCCGCGAAGCTGACGGCATTGAACCGGGACTCTCAGGAGAAGGCAGATGCCGCCATGAAGAGCGGCAACAAGTTCGCGTGGTACGCTCA
Source organism: Phycisphaerales bacterium UBA2218 (assembly GCA_002327785.1). GTDB lineage: Bacteria > Planctomycetota > Phycisphaerae > Sedimentisphaerales > Anaerobacaceae > PLanc-01. Next base: position 7,082 of record DCUI01000082.1, on the reverse strand, counting down.
GATGTTTCTGCTGATCCCGTGGGGCAAGTTCTACGGCGTCAGGAAAGAGGGCGGCAATTTTGCTCCCGACGCCCCGTACAATCTGGCCGTGGCAGCCTCGGCGCCGATCTGGAGCCAGTGGTTGGCCACCATCTTCCTGCCAATTGCCGGTTTCTTCATCCTCGTGGGATTGGCGACCGGGCAGGACTGGATGATCTACATCGGGCGGTTCTTCCTGGCCCCCGGCTGCGTTGGTCTGCTTGACAGGCTTCTGGCCGACCCGGGCAAGCTCCGCGAGTTCCGCACCAGGGAAAAGACGGCTGCCGAAGCCGCCGCACGGGCCGCAGCAATCGCCGCCTCCGGCGAGAGCTGGACTGCCCGCGTGGCAAAACTCAAAAAGACGCTGCTCACCACCCGAATGCAGACGGTCACGCTCAAGGATGGAAACCGCGTCGCGGCCCCGTGGCAGTTCCGCAACTGCGCGATGGGCGGCCGGCACACGGAGAAGGAGTATCCCGAGAGCAACATCAGCATGCAGGAAAGCATGTTCATGCCGCTTTCGCCCAAGACCTACGAAGACGCCCAGGAAATGACGGTCACGCTGCAATACCGTCTGAAGGAGATCATCGAGGCGGCGCCGGGCGCAAAAGTCATGGGCATCGGCCTCGAAGGCGGCTTGTCCCCCTATATCGATAAGGAACCCCAGGACTTGGTGCCCGAACAGCGAATGTGGCGGTTCATGAAACAGGCGATCCTCGACTGCGAGTACGTGCCCGGCGTCGATGTCGCCATCGCCCTGGATCCCGCCTGCTCCGAGCTCGAAAACGCCTATCGCGAGGAGCGCGGTGAGCCGGATTCCGTGGGCATGTACCGCTTCTGGCGCGACAAGGCCAAGGTCGAAATGAGCCGGGACCAGATCCTGGATCTCTACAAGAAGGCCATGGACGATGGGATTCCGATCCTCTCCATTGAGGACGGTTTCGGCGAGCGAGACCATATCGGCTGGCAGAACCTGATGAAGGAACTGGGCGACAAGGTCTTCGTCATCGGCGATGACCTCGTCACGACGAAGGACTCAACCATCGAGAAATGCGCCAAGAACGGTGAAATCAACTCGACCCTGATCAAGGCCAATCAGATCGGCACGCTGTCCGAAACCGTGCTGGCCATGCTCACCTCGCTGGGCTATGGGGCCGAGCTTGTGGTTTCGCACCGTTCGAAGAGCCCGAACGACCCGTTCGAGGCGGAGATCGCCACGGCGATGAACGCCGTAGGTCTCAAGTGCGGCGGCGGCGCCAACACCGAGCGCCTCCAGAAGTACGGGCGCGTGATGGAAGTCCTCGCACTGGCTCGGGCCTCGCAACGCGAAATGAGCCAGAAAGAGCGAAAAGAAGTCGAGGAGACCGTCAAAGAGTTGGTCAAGATCCTCACGGGCAAGGACGACGTCGCCATCAAATCGGACGCGGGCGATATCGACATCACAAGCCTGCTCATCAAGATGCTCGCGATCGAGGCGGTCAGCGGCACCGAAGAAGCCACGAACGCGGGCATTCCCTCGGCGGCTGCCTCGCTGTTCCTCGGCAAGAGCGGCATCATCCGCTTCAAGGGCTCGACGCCCCTGGGCACCAGCGCCGGCGAGGACGAGGCCATTCACTACGTCGACAGCATCATCGAGGCCTCCGAGACGACCAGGAAGTATCCCGACCTCTTCAAGAACGTCGGAGACGGCACCTTCCGATTCAAGAAGGACATCAAGTCCGAGGATATCCGCTCCAAGAACGACGAGAAGCTGACGGCCCTCTGGAAGAAGTCCAGACGGTACGACGGCAAGGGTTGCATGGACGCGGTCAGCCACATCGAAGGCGTGCTCTCCAATGCCTTTGTCGGCAGAAAGCTGGCGAAGCTGGGCAGCCTGCTCGACGCGGACAAGGAGTTGCTGGGCCTGGAACTGGCCGAGGCGATCCGCATGGGTCGGATTCCGCAGGATGCTCCAAAAGACAAGAAAATCCACGCCATGCAGCGTAAGAGTGTGTTGGGCATGAATGCCATCCTGTCCATGTCGCTGGCCTTGGGCCGCGCGGTTGCCGCCGGTCAGGGCAAGGAGCTCTGGCAGCTTATCCGCGATATGTCGGCCGACACCATGTCCAAGTTCGTTGCCGCCAACGCCAAGGGCGAAAAGAAGGGGGCCGCGGAGTTGAAGAAGATGGATTACGATCAGCTCCAGGCCCTGTACCAGAAGACGGCGGCCGAGGCCATCAAGGACGGCAAGACCCTCTACGAGTTGCTGCGGGCTCAACTGCCGGTCTACCCGGTATAACCCAGGCGGGAGGCGGGCTCTCTGAAGAATTTCTTCAGAGAAAGCCGGTCGGCGGTCGATAAGCCGAGTAGGTTGGGGGCCTGTTCAAAAGGTCCTTGGCTGAATGGTTGGATGCAGAAGTAATTCGGCAGGTGTGGCTCTCTCCATTCGATGGAGAAGGGCCACGCCTGCCTCAGTTTTTGGGCTCGGGACCCAGACGCGAAAACTCGTGTTTCGGCCGGACTGTGGACCATGCAACGGCACGGTATCCTTCGCTTCCTCGTTTTCGTGGTGTTCTTCAGCAGCGGTGCCGCAGCGCTTGGCGGGGCGGTCCTGTGCGATGATTTCATCCGGTACTGCCGCAATAAGCAACTCGTAAGGCAGGCGGAGTGGTCCATTCGCCGGCTCGAATCCCTCAATGCGGAATACGATGTCCTCCTGGAACAGTTGGAGAGCAATCCCGATCTCCTCAAGCGGATCGCCCCGGTCACGCTGGGAACGGAGCCCCAGGACCCGAACACGATCTATCCGAAGGCCAGGGCCAAGGAACTCGCCATCGCCCGCAAAGCCGTGATAGACCAGGCCAACGAGGAGCCGGCCGAAGTCTCCATTCCGAAATGGCTCCAGCGGTGCAGCGATCCACCCAAGCGAATCATCCTCTTCATCGCCGGCGCGAGTCTCATCCTGATCTCCATGGTCTGCTTCACATCCGGCGCCGCGGAAGAAGAGTGATTTTCAATGCCTTTGCAGGAAATCGAATCCCCTCTGCTCTTCGCGTTCATCACCGTTCACGTGCAGTTTTCGGGATGAAGTGCTATGAGACAGGTGGGACCGGCGCAGCCAGAGCGACGCGCAGGATCACGCCCGTAGGTTGAACGGGGCAGATCTCGACATAGCCGCCGTGGGCCTCGGCGAAGCGTCTGACCAGCGTCAGACCCAGGCCCATTCCGGTGGTAGGGGCGACCCCTTGTGGTCGCCCTTCTGATGGAGGGTAGGCAGGGGGACCTGCCCCTACGGGCGTGTCCTCGCAACGGTAGAACTGTTCGAAGACCTTCTTTCGCTGGTGGTGCGGGATGCCTGGGCCGTGGTCCTCGACTTCGATGATCGTCAGGCCCGGCTTGTTCCGCGTGCGCACCGCAATCGTCTTGTCCGCCGCACCGCGGGCGTATTTCACCGCGTTGTCCACGAGGTTCACGACGATCTGTGTGACGGCGTCCTTGTCGAAGCGGGTCTGTCCCGTCGCCGCCAGGTCTGTCCGGATCGTGAATCCGTGCTGCGCGGCATAGGGCTTCATCATCTCGACGACCCCGGCGACGCACTCGTCGATGCTGCCGAGCCGGAATGCGTAGTTCTTCCGTCTCTTTTGCAGCCTGGCAAAATCGAGCACGTTCTCGACGAGGCGACTGAGCCGCTCGCTCTCCCGGCGCATCGTCCGGTAGTACTCCGCGACCTTGTCCTGAGACTTGACCCAGTTCTTCTCGAGCATCTCGGTGTACATTCGGATCGAGGTCAGCGGCGTGCGCAGCTCGTGCGAGACCGCGCTGATGAAGTCGTCCTTCTTGCGAGCCAGCGCCACCTGGGCCCGCACGTTGTGCCAGAGACTCACGAGCGCCAGGCCTACCGCCGCGACCACGGTCGCCAGGATCGCGAAATACAGATGCCGCAAGTCGCCGATCCGCCGCGTGATCCAGGCGGGGTCGGTCTCCGTGAGGTTCAGGACCAGATCGCCGAACCCGAAGTCCAGAATCGCGGCGTAGGCCGTGTCGCGGGCATCCTGCCCGCGGTTCGAGGGCGGGACGCCCTCGACACAACCGCCGGCGGTGTGCACCTGCGGCAGCTCGAATCCCATGCCGTCGCGCATGAAGGATCGAGCCGAGTCCTCCACCTGCGTGATGAGTCTCTGCTCGTCGAGCTGAAAACCCTGGAGCAGATGCCGGTTCTCGATCTGGACGTGTCGCAGCAGAAAGACCTGGCCGCCGAAGATGGATTGCGTGCGATTGGGATCGGGAACCACCAGCGGCACGAACGGCTCGATGCGAATCTGCACCGTGTCGGACGCGAGAAAAGTCGGACCCTGTCGGTCGGCTAACGCCGCGGCGAGTCGATCGTGACTCGGCGCTTCCGGGGGATCCGGTTGGACTGTCTGTTCCGCCTGTTGCGCGGGAAGCGGTTGGCTGCCGGCGGGTGTGCGCCTGACTTCGTCCACCGTCACGGTCTGTGCCTGGGGGACCGGCGCATCCGCCATTTGGCCAAGCTGCTGGGAATCGGAAGTTGTCGCCTGGAAGTTCGAGGCCATGATGGAACGCTGCTGCCGATAGACCTGGGGGTTCTGGGCCTGCTGCTTGAGGCTCTCGATGGGATATGCCTGACTTCGTGCGCTGCGTCCGTCCGAAGCGCCCTTCTTCGCCGCCGGGGCTTGAGCCACGATGTTCTCGTTGGCCGGGGAGGCAGGCGACGTCGCCTTGTTTCTCTCGGCGACGTTCGACTCGGGCGACGACAATTCCAGGGCGCCGGACCGCAGGCTGATCGAGGGCAGCACATTCCCCAGGACGTTCGAGTACTGGTCCCGCACCGCCCGACCCAGATCGTCCTTCGCCTCGGCGGGAGGCGCCCGGCCCGGGTAGTACGGGCTGACGACCGCCCCGTCCGGCTCGATCTGGAAATAGCCGTACGCATAGGAATTCGAAAGCTGATTGCCCAACGGCGACCGCAGCACCGGTGCCTGCTGCGCCGCCACGACGTTCTCGGGGACATGGGAGTAGAGGTAGTCGGTGTACTTTCGCTGCTGTTCGACCCGGATGAACTCGTCGAGCTTGCGCTTGACGTCCTGGCGGATCTGCTCGGCCACCTCGGCGAACTCGCCCAGCCGGGCCCCTTCCAGACCCTGGGCCCACTTCTCGACCGCGTGATAGCCCAGCGCCCCGAGCGCACACAGGGCCGCCAGGATGATCACGCACAGGATGACGAGTCGTCTGTACATTCTTTGCGCTCAGTCCTGTTTTCAGGTCCGATCCCTCACGCTCTCTGCATCAACCGGCTGGGCCTTCAGGATCTTCTCCATCGCTTGTCCGGCCCCTCACCTGGTCATCCTCGCTGTCCATCAACGAGACGAGAGATTCGACCGCGCCGGGACCCATCTTCACCATTGCCTCTCTGGCCGGGAAATCCCAATGCCCCGTTTTGCGATAGGCATCGGCCATCTCGACGCACAGTACCGGCACCGCGGCAGGACCGAGGCTCGCCAATTCGTCGGCGAGCGTTCCGTACTGGCTGCGGAAGGACTGATACTCCTTCTCGTCGTAGGGACTGCATACTTTCGCGAGGTATTCAATGACGCTTGGACGCTCCTTCTTCACCTTCGCCTGGGCTTGTTCGGAGAGACTGTTCATCTCCGCCAGCGATACCCTCTGCGGCGCGGTTGCCTGGACGTATGCCTTGGCCAGCTCCTCGTCCGACAAGGAGAAAAGGGACTGCCGATACCGCTGGTGTCTCGCTGTCACGAGGTCGTCCACTCGGCCAAAGATCTCCCGAACCTGCTCCGACACGGAACCGGAGGAGTCGGCCTGCGCCTCCATGACCCGGATTGATGCGAATGGCACCACCAGCACGACGCAGGCCCCAACGAATGCTCTGAGTTTCATCTGAAAGTCCATGTCTGTTCTCTCTTGAAGTATATGAAATCCTCAATGCCCATACCTGTATCCCGCGCCGCGGACGGTCTGGATGATCTGCGGATCGGCCGGGTCCGACTCGATCTTGCCCCGCAGCTTTGCGATATGCATGTCTACCGTCCGCGTGCCGAGGTCGCTGAAGGTGTCGTTCCAGATCTGCCGGTAGAGTTCCTCCCGGCCGATGACCCGGCCGGGGTTGGCCGCGAAGTACTGGGCGATGGCCGCCTCGCGCTTGCTCAGGTCGATGACCCGATCCCCCCGCCGGGCCTTGAGCGACGCCATGTCCACGTGCAGATCGCCGAACGTGAAACTCTGCCCGACCCCGCGAGCCGGGTCCGTTCGACGCAGGACCGCCCGGATACGGGCCAGCATTTCTTCGAGCGAAAACGGCTTGGTCACGTAGTCGTCGGCCCCGAGGTCGAGGCCCTGGATCTTGTCCTTTTCCTGGCCCTTGGCCGTGACCATGATGATGGGGGTCTGGAGTCCGCCCTGGCGCCACCGCGAGCACAACTGCTCCCCGCTAATGCCCGGCAGCATCAAGTCCAGCAGGATCAGGTCAAACCGGTTGCGCTCGACCAGTTCCGCCGCCTGCGGCCCGTCGCACGCCTGCGACGCCTTGAAGCCGTGGAACTCGAGAAAATCCATCAGCGCCGTGCGAATCGCCGGCTCATCTTCGACCACCAGGATGTGCGCCTGGAATTCCATAGTAGGTGTTGCCATACTTCAATTATAGGCTAAAGCTCCGGCAAGGGTCTGTAAATGCTCTGTAAAAACAGAGTGGGTCCGGGAAAGAGTCGATCCCTGTGGAGATTGGACTGTCTTTTGGGTGCAGGCTGGGTACACATACGGGGCAGGGGATGGGTGCGCAGACCCGCGAGACAGGCCCGGGTGGTGGCATTGCCTGTGTTGAAACGACAAAATCACGAACTGGCAACCAAAACACTTGCAATTGCCGGAATCCATGGTACACTGACAGTACTGTGGATCACAGACACGGGTAGGTAGCTCAGTTGGTAGAGCAACGGACTGAAAATCCGTGTGTCGGCGGTTCGATTCCGTCCCTGCCCACCATCATGAACGACAACGCAGCGGGGCCGATGGCTCTCCCGCCGGGGCTCTTTTCCGGCTAATTGATT
>DCUI01000143.1 GCA_002327785.1 Phycisphaerales bacterium UBA2218 | reverse complement strand
CAGTTATTGTCTGACACTGCCTTACAGCCCGCCCGAGCCCGAGTCTGCGCGCGGCGGCGTGGCAACAGGTTACCGCGCAATGGTGGGCACAAGAGCGTGCGAAATACCGGTTGTTCACATCTGAACTGGTCGTGGTGGAGGCGTCTGCTGGCGATAGGGATGCGGCCGGTTCTCGTTCAGCGATACTACAAGGCCTTGCGGGGCTGCCGGTAGACGCGGAGGTGCGGACGCTTGCGGCCAAGCTGATTGAGGGCGGTGCCGTTCCAGCCGGAGCAGAGGCCGATGCGTTTCACATTGCTATCGCTTGTGTTCATGAGATAGACTATCTGCTCACTTGGAACTGTCGCCACATAGACAATGCGGCAACGAAACCGATTATTCGGTCGATCTGTGCGGTGACCGGATATGCTTACCCGGAGATATGTACTCCTTTGGAGCTACTAGCCGAGGAACCGGATGATGTATAAGGACGAGATCATTGCGGAAGTATGGCGCAATCGGGATGCCTATGTGAAGAAGCACCACCATAGTCTCGACGAGATCATGCAGGACCTCAAGAGACGTCAGAGGAAATCCCGTCTGAAATTGGTGGACCGACGAAGACGTCGGCCCAAGAGATCAGACTGAATTACCGTTCGATGAGGGTTTCTTCGACTTTCATGCCGAAGTGGCGGCCGGAGTGCTCGACGTGGGCGAGGACCTTGTCGCCGGGCTTGAGGCCTGTGATCGAGATCGCCTTGCCCTGCGGGTCCATCAGGCGGATCGTCTCGGCGTTCTGCAGGACTAAGCTGATCGGCTGGCCCTGGGCCTCGGCCTCGACTAACATCATGGGACGCCGCTCGATCTTGTTGCGGCCAAGATAGGCGATCTGTGTCCGGCCCTGGAAATCCACGAGCATCACTTCGTCGCCGGACTTGAGATCGGCGAGGTACTTCGTCTTGCCGCCGGGGGTGAGGATGTAGGCGTGGACCGCGCCGGCGTTGACGCGGAAGGGACGCGAGGCGACGTAGGGATTGTCGATCGACTCGGAGTGGACGAGAAAGAACCCGGAAGCGGTATTGCCGACGAGCATACCCTCGCCTACCGCCATCTGGGTGCAGGTGTCGAGGCAGGAACGGTCGCCCATGCCGAGCTGACGGGCGGTCTTGATCGTGGCCTCGACGAGGGCGATCCGCTCGCCGACGCCGTGAATCACCTCGGCGGTTCTCTTGATCTCGCTCACATCGGCCGTGTCAAGCACGACGCCATCGACCCCTTTCTCCAGGATCTCGACCATGAGCTTCGCCTGCTCGCTGTTGGCGACCTGGACCAGGAGGTTGGGGCCCCCCAACGCGGAATTCTGCGTTGGGGACCCCTGCCCGCCCCGGCGGGCGAGCAGGTTCTCGATGGGGATGATCGTCCAGTCGAGCATCTTGAGCACGACGAGCTTGTTGGCAGGCACCGCGGCGGCGCGATCTTCGTCGGTCTTGCTCGCGACATCGATGAACTCGACATCCACGCCGGGCTTGAGGTCGCCTTGGGCCTCGACCGTCTTAATCTTGCCGAACTGGCGGACGGTGCCGCTGGCGCCGTCGGGCAGCACCAAAGCCTCGGCCCCGCTCTCCAAGGCGGCGATGGCGATTTCCTTCCGGTACGGAATCACGTTGACCCAAAGTCGTTTCATTTCAATTGCTCCCGCGGGCCTGTTCTCCTGTCTACGCCGGCTGCCCGGACATCCGGCCAAGCAGAAGTCTAATCACATTCAGTCAGGACTGTCAACCCGCCTGTTTTAGTGTACCCTAAGGGCATATCTTCATGGATGAGGAAGATAACGCCTTACGGCGTCACTACAAACGAGCTTCACGACCTTGAGACTGTCATCCCTCGTACACAGATCGGGGTCGTCGAGACCGGCGACCTCTGCAAAGGACTCGCTTGCTTCCTGGAAAGCGGTACACTGTTATCGAAGCCCGGCGCGATGCGTGAAAACGACCGGGGTCCGAGAAAGGAGTCGGTTATGACTGTGCTGGTGTCCCTGCTGGTGACGGCGGGTGGATTGATGCTGTTGACGGCAGGGGGGGAGCTGCTCATTCGTGGGGCGTCGTCGCTCGCCAAGCGGCTGGCCATTGCGGAGATTGTCATCGGCCTGACTGTCGTGGCCTTCGGGACCTCGACCCCGGAAATGATCGTCAACGTCTTCGCGTCCGCCGAGGGCCGAAACGGGATCGTGTTCGGCAATGTCATCGGGAGCAACCTCTTCAATACCCTGCTCATCCTGGGGGTCGCAGGGCTGATTTTCCCACTCGTCGTACAGCGAAACACCGTCTGGAAGGAGATTCCCTTCTCTCTGCTGGCCACGCTGGCGTTGTTCTTTCTGGTCAACGACAGATGGGAGCCGACGTGTACGGTCGACGTGTTGTCGCGTGCCGACGGGCTGGTGTTCCTACTGTTGTTCATTATCTTCATTGCGTACACCTTCGGCCTGACCGCCGTGGAGGCGAGCGACGAGTTCAACGTGCAGATGTACTCCTGGGGCGTCTCCCTGGTGTTCATCGCCGGGGGACTGGTGCTGCTCGTGGCGGGGGGCCGGTTGTGCGTCGAGGGGGCCGTGGCACTGGCCAGGCAGTTGCATTTGAGCGAGAAGCTCATTGGGTGCACGATCATCGCCGCCGGCACGTCCCTGCCCGAATTGGCTGCGTCGGTAGTGGCGGCCTATCGCAAGCACACCGACATTGCCGTCGGCAACATCATCGGCTCGAACATCTTCAACGTCCTGGCGATTCTCGGGGTCAGCGCGGTCGTTCGGCCGGCCCCATACCCGGCAGCCTTCAACGCCGATGTGTACGCCCTGATCGGGGCGACCTTGTTCCTGTTTCTCGTGATGTTCACCGGCAAGCGCCACAGGCTGGACCGCTGGGAGGCGGCGTTGATGCTGACCGGTTACGGCGGCTACGTTGGGTATCTGCTGTACGCTCGTTGACGGCGTCTCATACCTGCCGAGACCTCGCCGGAAATCGAAAAAAAACTGACATTTTGGGCGATGTGCCGCGACTACCTCTTTGAAGAGTGGTCGTGTGGCCGGCGGGTGTCCGGCACAAGGTGACAGGAGACGAGATATGGCTCGTTACATGCAGGTTCGCGCTCGGGGCAACGTGGTCGCCGGGGCGATTTGGATGTTCGTGATCTCACTGCTTCTGTTCTGGCTGCCGCTGATCGGGCCATTGCTTGCGGGAATCGTCGGCGGCAAACGGGCCGGCGGCGTCGGTGAGGGAATTCTTGCGGCGTTTCTGCCTGCCATGGCAGTTGCCGTGTTCGTGATGGTCTTTGGGGCGGCCGTCGGTCTTCCGCTCATTGGTGTGATTTCCGGCGTGGCGGCTTTCGTCACGGTCGCCGGAGTGGTCATCGGTCCGTTGCTCCTCGGTGCCATCCTCGGCGGCGTCATGGCCTGAGGAAGTTTCAAGTGTCAAGGGAGCGAATTCAAGCACGGATTGAACCGCCGAGGACACGGACATAAGTCCTTTCAGGGGCAGTAGATGCGTGAATGCGTAGATGTGTCCCCAATGATGCCCGCCGAAGCCATCTTGCGTTCCCCCAAACGCTCCAACGCTTTTACGCTTCCACGCTTTCACGGTCCCACGGCGTCCCGCCGCTTTTCCCCTTGCCTCCCCACCCGCCGCAGGCTACAATCGCGCCCAGAATCGAGCGCGACGGCTTTGGAGGCCGAGAGATGACTGTGAAAGCACATATTGGCCGGCGGCATTATGCAGGTGAAAAGTAAGCTGCGAGTAATCCAACCGGTGTTGACTTGTATTTCATAGGCTGGCCTGGGCACTGCCTCGGTGCGGGTCCAGCTTATTGTTGTTGGCCTCATAGGAGACGTTCATGGAAATACCGATATCTGAAACAGTGAGCCTTTCGTCTCTCGGCTTGGACGAGGCATGGCTGCAGGAGCAGATTTGGGATAGTCCTTCATGCATCGGTCTTGGTGATTTGGAGGGTGTTACAAAGGAGCGGTCTATCAGTTCGGGCGGGCGATTGGATATCCTGCTCAAGAATCCCGTTGACGATTCAATGTATGAAGTCGAGGTCATGCTGGGTGACACCGATCCCAGCCACATCATCAGAACGATCGAATATTGGGATTTGGTCAAACGGAAGTGGCCGCAACGGCAGCATTTTGCCGTCCTAATTGCTGAACGGATCACGAAGAGGTTCTTTAACGTCATCCAGATCCTGAGTGGATCTGTTCCGCTCATCGCTATTCAGGTCAACGTGATTAAGTCACCCACCGGGCACTCCCTGCATTTCACGAAGATACTTGATGTCTATGAAGAAGCGGATGATGAGGTCAGTCAGGACGGCGAAAGCTTCGATGAGGTCTACTGGCGGAAGAAATCAAATGAAACGTTGCTGATAGCACAACGCATATTCGAAGTCACACGACAGGTCTACGATAACGCTCGCTTCAACTACTGCAAATACTCGATCAACATCGTTTGCGGTGGCTACAATCAATTACTCGTGCGCACACGGAGCGGCGGCAACATCTTGATTCAGTTTCGGTATGGCTCCAACCGCGAGGAGATTGCCCAATTGCTCGAAGCACGGTCGATTCAGTACAGTGACAAATATGGCTCTCTTGAATGATTTG
>DCUI01000116.1 GCA_002327785.1 Phycisphaerales bacterium UBA2218 | reverse complement strand
GGGCATCGGCCTTCAGCGCGCGCAGGCCGGCCTGCAACACCGGATACGGGCACTCGCTACGGCGAAACGCGAGCACGATGCCCGCATCGAGATCGGCGCGGTGGAACTGCCACGCGACGAGAGCGTCTGCTCCGGTACCCGCGCGCGTGAGCGGGTAGAAGTCGCCGTACCAGAACTTCTGGTTTTCCTTGACCTCGCTTAGCGCAGCGCAGGCCTCTTCCATGGAGAACTTGTCGTTCAAGTAGTCAAACTGGATGATTGAACCGCCTGTGGCGGCGCTACGCAGAACGTAGGCTCTCGACTCCCACGCGCAGGTGGTGGACAGCGGCAGGTACTGGCTCAGACCGATGGTCTGAATCTGGTCCCAATCAGCGTGGCCGGGAGCGCAACCGGTGTCGCTGCGCCAGAGGGGGACGGAGCGCATGAGTGTCTCGAGGTCAATGCGACGGCCGCCGCTGGCGCAGTTGTCGATCCATAGGCCGGGATGGCGAGCGCGCAGTTCGTCCCACATCGCATAGTGGCCTTCGACGTAGCGGATTTCGGTAATGCCCTGCCGATCAGGCGGGTCGGCGCCGCGCCAGAAGCCGAGAGGGTCGATGTTGAAATCGTTGCGATAGACATCCAGACCGAATTGGGTGATGTGGTTTGACAACAGATCTGTCAGCCAGCGACGCGCGACTTGATCGTTCACTTTGAACAGGCCCCCATTCGTACCGCCGAAGACGAACTCTGGGTGTTCGCGGGTGATTTGCGTGCCGGGAGCCACACGCTCCGGCTCAAACCAAAGCAGAAACTTCAGGCCCAGGCGATGGCAGGCGTCGCTGACCGGCTTCAGGCCGCTCGGAAAGCTGTTCGGTTTGCAGAACCAGTTACCCACGCCATTCGGGAATCCGCCTTCAAACCATGCCGCGTCGAACCAGTGCGTGTCGCAGCCCAGCGCGTGCGTAGCCTGCACGGCGAGGAGTTGGCCTGCCTCAGTGCTCCATTCCGGCCGCGTCCAACTGTAGCGGTCGAAGCATTGCGCCGCGACGGGCAAGCGCAGTGGACGGCCGTCGAGCCTTGGCGCATACTCGAAGAGCACCAGGCGGCGAAAGCGATTGTGGGCCGTGAGGCGGTCGCCTGTCCACGGCATCACCAGGATGCGCGGACTCCGGACGCGTTCGCCGGGATGAAGCCTGAAGTGCGTTTTCTCCATCCCCGCCTGCAACCGTGTGGGGCCGGTGACGGACCGCGCAAGGCACGCGGCCCATTGCCCCGACCAACCGATGGCGGTGATAAGGCCCTCACTACCGTACTGGAGACCGAAAAAAGGGAATGCACCGTTCGAGGGACGGCCACCCGCCGGCGCGAACGCGACGGGCTTGCCGGGTTCAAGCGTCGTCTCAAGCGGCAGAAACGAACGTTCGCCGCACACGTCACCGGTGAGTTGGTGCAGGACGGCGGGCTTTCGAGAATAGCCCGTGCGCAATTGGGCGTCGAGCGCCTGGATGTTCTCGATGATCGGCGTGTCCTGCGCGCCTGTGTTCTCGAAGTGTAGGAGCCACTCGACGGCGGCATAACGCTTGAACGCCGTGACGGTGGCGCCGATGCGCAAGCCAGTCTGCGCGTCCGTCCACTGGACCGTGTGGGTGATACGGTTTCGCTCCTCCTTCGTCTCAGCCGAGCGCTTCCAGTTCTTCAGCAACTCGGCAGACGGCATGCCATCATAGACGAATGAAAACGGTGGCGTGCCCACCAGAAACGGCTGCCGGTCCTCATCGGCCCACATTTCCCTGCCGTCGTCCAGGACGATTCGGGCGTCGGCCCAGTCGGCCTGGTCGTGGCCTAGACCATCTGGTGTGGTGTCCACCTTGAGCGTGATTTCGCGTGTGCCCGGCGGCAAATCGATGTTCACCGACACTGGGGCTTCGCCGCTTTTCAGTGTAGGTGTGCGGAGTACTTCCTTGCCGCTGACTTCGATGCTGAACTGCGCTGTGCCGGACCTGCCCTGGGTGTCGGAATTATTGTCGATGCCGGCGAACGCCTTGAATGCTTTCGCGCCCGACGGCAGGTGCAGAACAATTTCGCTGTTGCCATGTGTGCCCAGGCCGTGTTTGAACTCCTGCTGCCCGATCTTGATCGGCGTCTCAATGCACGACTGGCCGAAACGCAGCACGCTGTGGTCCTGCCGCCTCAGTTCGACACGCACCGCTGGCTCACATCCCGGAGGCCAGTGGCCAGTGAACGCGACACTGGCCCAGTTGAGCATTTCCTGGACTTCCTCGGCGCTCGCCATGATGGCGTCTTGCGGCGCGTCAGTCGGAATCTCCGCATTCTCCAAGGCCCAGCCCGTCACCGAAACGAACAGGCAAAACACAGAAACCAAGTTGGCAAGTTTTCGCATAGGTTCATTCCCTTAGGGCGCTAGAGCTCGTTCGACCTGTCTATGCCGTATCCGCGCGTGATTATATCACGTTCCTGGTGTGAGAATCCAGAGGCGGGCAGGAAAATAGAAGCGGGACTACGCTCGTCAGCAAACCGCTATTGTCGCTGCCCGGGATGAGCGATGGGGTTAGCATCCGCTCCTGCATCGCTGTTGCAGCAGAGTCCACCATGAGGCATTGGCAACACGCCAGGGTGTTTTAGGGCGTTCTGTCGCCTTTGCTTGCCGCCGGCGGCTCGTGGCGGTAGAACAAGCGGCATGGCGGTAGAGTCGCAACCAGCACCAGTGGCGGGGCAGGCCCCGGAGGGGCCGCCGGACGCGATCCGCGAGGCCGTTGAATCGGCGCCGATATCTCTATGCTTCGGGCCAATCTCGTCCTGACTGTGGCCGAGCGGCTTCGCCGGCACCAAATCGCTCCGAACACCGCCCAGATGCTGCGGAAGGCCAGGCGAGGGCCGCTTCAATCTCGTCGTCGAAGTGGCCGAGGCAGTATTCCCGGCGGTGTTGGTGGCTCTCGCAGAGACAGTCTCCCTTCGCGGCGACCGGGGAGTCCCTGGTCTTCATAGCCCGCCGGCCACGTTGCCGGCGGCCGAACGGTCAATTGGCCGGGGCCGGTTCGGCCATACCCGCCCGCCGGCGGATCTCGCCGATGTCGAGGTCCTGGATATATCGAACGAGGTTCCCCCAGCCGCTGTAGAAGCGGAAGCCGCCCTGGGTCATCTCGGCGATGGCCTGCTCCTTGTCCCAGCCTTGCACGGCAATTCGGTAGACCGCGATCATCAGGCCCGTGCGGTCGGCGCCGCGCCGGCAGTGTACAAAAGCCGGCAGCCGGCTCTCATCGGTCACGATCTGCAGGAACCGCACGACGTCGTCGTCGTGGGCATGCCAGGCCACCATGGGGATGTGTTCCTGCGTCGGCCCGGCTTCGTCCCAAATGTCGCGGTCGGTGTCTGAGGACCGCAGGTTGATGATCGTCCTGATTCCGAGAGCCTGGAGCTGCTTCATGCCTTCGGCGGCGGGTTGTGCCCCACGATAGAGATCGTCCGAGACCTTGTGCAGGTTCGGCAGGCCGGGGTACGTCAGCGGCTCGGCCCATCGATGGGACGCCGGATCGTTCGTATTGCGGGTGTCGTTGTTCGCTCCCAGCGGGAGCAGCACCGGTGCGTGACGGCAGGCCGAGACGCCGAACGCCGTTGCAAGGGCACAGGCCAGCAATGAATTCAACAGACAACGGTTCGATCTCATCTGATGCATACGTGTACACGCTATTCCTGGATCGGACGGATTCTTGCGTCCCTTGGCCCGCGGGCAAGAAGCAGGATCTGCTTGCCGATGCTGCGACAGATATGCGCAAACGAAAACTTGATCGGCGACAAGTGCGGCATCACGAAGTCCGGGCAGGGCGCGGCCGGCAGGGCGTCGCCCACGACTTCGATGTCGCCGGGGTCGGAGCAGCCGAAACCGAACTGTTTGGCAGAGCGGACGATTGGGACCGCGTCGGGCGCCAGGCCGATCAGCGCGCAGCAGGTCAGCTCGCAGGCGATGGGGTCGGTTCCCGCGATGAGCCAGCCGAGCGGCTTGCTTGGGCCGCGAATTGGGCCTTGGCCTTCCATGGCCACGATTCCATCGATGATCGTCACAACCGGGGCCAGGTGCTCGTAGATGCCGATCAGCATCTTGCAGAACTCGGTCGGATCGTCGCCCTTGCGGAAGTGCCAGAGGGCTTTGTGCTTGCCGCTGACGCAGCCGAACATGTTCTTGACCGCGAAGGTGGCCGTCAGTTGCTGGTGGGCCTTGAACTTGGGCAGGTTGATGATCGCATCCGCGTCGAGTGCGAGGGAACTGATGCCGATCCTCGGGCCGCCGCGTCCAAGCCTGCACTTCCGTGGATCGTCCAACTGGCGGATTGGGACGCCGAGCTTCTGCAGCGGGTCGGTCAATTCCAGCACGCGAGCACAGGTGGCCGTATCCGCCCAGGCCGGGGAGTCGGCGACGAAAGGCCGGGCGCCGCAGTCCTTCAGCAGACGGGCCACTTCGATGATCACCGCGGGGTGGGTCTGGGCGGCGCTGTGACGGTGCGACCGCGGGGCGATGAAATTCGGCTTGATGAGCACGGAATCGCCCGGTTTGACGAACGTCTCAATGCCGCCGAGCAGATCGATCTGTCGTCGGATGCTGTCCGCAACCCGGGCCGGCTCGTAGTTCACGCAATGGACAAGGGCGACTCTCGTGGGCGGCATGGTTCCTCAATCGTTGATTGCCGTGCAAATCAGGACGTACACTCGCACAGCGGGCTTGACCTTGGGCGGGGTGCGCTTGGCCGGATTGAAGAACAGGGTCCCCTCCAGCTTGTTGAAGAACAGCCCTCCGAGCGTCTGCCGCTCCCCGGTGTATTTGTCCGGCCCGATCACGATCAGGTCGCCCGGCGCCATCTGGACGGCGAACGCCGCCGGGGCGAAGTAGTACTCGTTCTCGCGGGCCCTCGCCTGCAACGGGGCGATGGCGCTGGCGAAGGGGATCGTGCAGGTCGGATACCCAATGATCTTGAAGACGCCGCGGGCCCACGGGATCGGCTCGGCGCGCAGCCGCAGCGCCAGAACACCCGGTCGCACGCGGGCGGTCTGTCTCATCAGGTTGTTGCCTACGAAGGTGATTTCCCGTCCGGTGGGCAGTTCCGCGATAGGCAGATCCGTCGTCTCATCAGCCGGCAGGCTCATGGCATTGGTCGCGACCTTGAGAGCTCCCGCCTCCGCGAGCAACGATTGGACCTGGGACCACACGTCCATCCGGCCATACCGCATGCGGAAGGAGTTCTCCGTAAACGCAGTGTAGCTGCTGAGTTTGATGGGGTCCGCCGACAGGATCGGCCAGAGATCGTCCAGGCGGTCCACGCGGTCGGCGGGAAGCTCCAGGACATAGACATCCATCGAGACGGTCGCGAAGAACTGCGGGGTCGGAAGCCTGTCGTTCGGCGGCGGGGCAAGCTCTCCGATCTTCACCCGTTCCCAGATCTTTTCTTCGGCCTTGGGCTTGGTCTTGCATCCTGTCGAACCGACGATCAGCCCAAGGCCTGTCAGCACAGCGAATAGGGTATGCGCCATATCCATAATGGTAGCACCGTTGCGGCCCGTTGTCAACGCACGCCGTGGTCCTGGTCCGGCGGATGTTCCCGTGCGGCCCGTCATTGTGGTTTGCGATAGGTCCAGAGCGACTCGCCCGGTTTGTCTGCAATCGTGATCAGAAGTCCTTTTTCGAGCAGATCGCGACCGGTGTGCGACTGCTGTTCGCCCGTGTTGAGGTGGGTCAGCAGGTAGTTCGCCCCGGCATCCAGACCTTGCAGCTTGAGCCGGGCGGCTTCGTAGACGCTTTCGTGCCGCCGGAATGCCTGCACGAGACCCTCGCCTGCTTCCGGGCGGTCGAATTGCCACGCCATCCACGCGCTGTTGTCGCGGGTCCAGGACGTCAGCGGATAAAAGTCGCCGTAGTAGTTGGGAGCGATCTGTCGCCATTGCTCGATCAGGCGGCGCAGGGCCGCGTAGTCAAGGTCTTTTATGCGTACGTCAATGCCGAGACCCAGGCCCTGGCCGGCATTGCTCCAGAACGCATAGGACTCGACCGGGGTCCGCCCGCTGCCGTAGTAGGGGGCGTTGCGGGTGGCGACCGTGCCGGTGCCGTGGTAGGGCAGCCACAGGGACAGGCCGTACGTCATGCATTGATGACCGGTGGCCTCGAAGGCGTAGTCGCTTCGCCACAGCGGCAGCGCCCGCCGCATCGTCTCGATGTCGTTGCGCCGGCCGCCGCTGGCGCAGGAGTCGATGAGCATCCCCGGATGGCGGCGCCGCAGCTCGTCCCAATAGGCGAGATAGCCCGTGACATGCCGGATCTCGGTGATGCCTTTGCGATCGGTCCCGTCGGTGGCCCGCCAGTGGTTCAGCGGGTCCATGTTGAAATCCTGGCGATACAAGTCGATTCCCTGCTCGTTCAGGAGGCGGTCCACATGCTCGGTGAGCCACTGCCTGGCCGCGTGGTTGCCCAGATCGAGCAATCCGCCCTCGGCGCCGCCGAGCACCCATTCCGGATGGTGGTCCGCCAGCCACGTGCCGGCGGTTACCCGCTCCGGCTCGAACCAGACGAGGATCTTGAGACCTTTGTTGTGCGCGTAGTCCGAGACAGCCCGCAGCCCCCGGGGGAAACGGGCCGTGTCCACCTCCCACGTGCCGACGCGAGGCCAGCCGCCGCCGTGATGCACGTACCAGCCCGCGTCCATCCACCAGTAGTCCAGCTTGATGCCTTCCTCGAGGTAGCGGTCGATGAACAGGATTTGCCTGGCCTCGTTGGCGTCGATCATCTCGTTGTACTGGCGCGAGCTGGAGGCGAACAGCTTGGCCGGGGGCAGGACGCCGTCGGGCTTGGGCATCGAGTGTGCCATCATCCAGCGGCGCCAGACGTTCTGGGCGACCACCCAGTGGCCCTTCCAGAACTGCACGACGATCAGCGGACTACGGACCTCCTCGCTTGGCAGGAGCTTGAAATGAGTCAGCTCCTGGCCGGCGACCAAGTGCAGGCCCTTGGTTTTGTCGCGGACGAACTCGGCCGCCCACTGGCCGGGCCAGCCGACGGATACGATGACGCCTTCGTTGCCCCATTCGAGGTTGAAGTAGGACCAGTCGGTGTTGGTGGGTCGGCCGCCGGCGCCGCCCAGGCGCTTGCTGACGCCGGGACCGAGCGTCGTCTCCAGCGGGCCGTAGTCGTTGCCGTTGGCGGGCGAGCCCACGTTGTGGTGAAGCAGGAACTCGCGGTCGCCGCTGCGGCCGATCTGCACGTCGAGCGCCTGGATCTTCTCGATGATCGGCGTGTCGGTCGAGCCGGTGTTCTTGAAGTAGAGCGTCCATTCCGCGGTGGGGAAATCGCTGTAGCTGACCAGAACGCAGCGGATCTGCAAGCCCGTCGCGGGATCGGTGTAGACCAGCGTGTCCCGGGTCCGCTGGGCGTCGAGCTTCTGAGTGTCCCGGCTGAGACGCCAGGTCTTGAGCAGCTCGTTCGACGGCTTGCCGTCGTAGACGAACGAGAAGGGGGGCTCGGTGGCGGAGATCGCCTTCGGGCCTGTCTCTCCGAGGGGCAGATCCTGGAGCCTGACGCTGCCGCCGTCCTGGAGCTCGACCGTCGCATCGGCCCAGAGCGCCTGGTCCCAGCCGCGTCCGTCGCCGCCATCCTTGACGCGAATCTCGAACTGCCGGGCGCCGTTCAGCGGGACATCGACCGCCCGCGGGTCGTCCTTCAGCCGCATCACAGGCGTTGTCAGGACCTCCTTGCCGTCAACAAGGACGTGGAAAGTCACCGACCCGTTGCCCATCGTCGCGCCGCGCTGCGTGTCGTCGTTGTTCTCCAAGCCGACCTCCGCGACGAACCGCTGGGCCGGCCGGTCGAGGACGACGAGCAGGTGCTTCGTCGAGTTGAACGCCAGGCCGTTCGTGTAGGTCTTCTCGGCAAGCCGGTAGGGGGTCCCGCGCCAGGATTGCCCGCGCGATATCCCGTCCGCCGTGTCTTCGTAGAGCATCTCCAGATGGGAACGAGGCGTCGCCTGGGGCTTGTTGACCATCGCGTCCATCCATCGATTGCTGAGCTCGAACTCCTCCGCCTGTGGACCGACCGCCCACGCCCCAGCGCCAAGAACCCAACTCGCCAGAACGACACTGCCGCAGTAACTTTGCGATATCATGTTTTGCCTCTGCGACCTTAGATACACACTTTCTCCGGATTCCCCGACATCGCCCGGAACTACACAGGCCGCAGTGTACTGTCGTTGCAGACAAAGCTCAACAGGTAAGCTGCTGGCAAGGTCAGTTCTGCCCTTTCTGCTGCCGTTTCTTGTTGCTTGCCTCAATCAGAGACATGGACTACAATGAAACCTGTATCTCTTGAGATGCGGCACCGTTGGGAGCCGGAGGGCTATGGATTGTGATTTGTGTTCGTGTCTCGGGAGAACATGGCTGAAAGGGCTTCTCAATGGCATCCACTGTATCTCGGTCAGCGAGACGGAATAGCGGCCCCGCGCGAATTGAAAACCTACGGGTAGAGAACTACCGCGCACTCAAGTCGATCGAGCTGAAAGAGATCACTCCCTTCATGGTGCTGTTGGGGCCAAATGGGAGCGGCAAGTCCACGATATTCGATGTGTTCAACTTTCTGTCGGAGTGTTTTCAGTTCGGACTGCGTCATGCTTGGGATAGGCGAGGACGGGCCAAGGAGTTGAAGACTCGGGGTCAGGAGGGGCCGATAATTATCGAGATCAAATACAGGGAATCGCCTCGGGCGAGACTGATGACATACCATCTTGCGGTTGATGAGCGAGGTGGCAAAGCCGAAGTTGTGGAGGAATGGCTGGCATGGACGCGAGGCAAGGGAGCAGGGCGGCCTTTTCACTTCTTGGATTACAAGTCAGGTCATGGTAGTGCGGTCAGCGGTGAGGAGCCGGATGAATCCGGAAAACGTGTGGACACGCCACTGAGGTCTGCTGATCTGATTGCCGTGAACACACTCGGGCAGTTTGCTGAGCATCCTCGAGTAGCTGCGAGGCTATTCACGATGGCTTCCCAGCGGTTGGCGTATTGTGGTCATTGAGGAACTGGAAGCTTGGTACTTTGGGGATTGGTCGGCGGTTCGGAAGGCATACCCTCGAGTTCCTGAGGAGATTCCCCAGAAGGCCAAGTATCGTGATCCAGACTCTGTCCCAGGAGGAACGTGGGAGGCATTCGAGAGGATTCTACAGCGAGCAGGCTACTTCAAGGGGGGCCTACCCAAAATCGAGGCTGCGAGGACTATCGGATGCCATACTGATCCTCGTGTCAACACCTCCCGAAGCTTTCAGGTATTTCGTGATGCCATTCTTGATATGTTACAGCCGCGAGCGTAGCGCACTTATGTGGACTCGGGATTCCGAAAGAGTCGATTCTATTCCCGTCTTCACTCGCCGATAGAGGATAGATGAACAGGAGTCCGAGCGCAGAAGTGGGTGATTCAGCACGCCTGAATTGTCTTGACCTGGGCGAGTTTTTTGCGTACTTAGTGCCCCCAAACGTGACAAGATCCTATTGAAAGGTACGCGCACAATGAAGATCAGCCAGAGAGCCAAGGCCGTCGCGCCGTCGGCGACGCTTGCCGTGACGAACCGGGCCAACGAGTTGAAGGCCCAGGGAATCGATATCGTAGGTTTCGGGGCCGGGGAGCCCGATTTCGATACGCCGGAATACATCAAGGAAGCCGCGATCAAGGCCCTCAAGGAAGGCAAGACCAAGTACACCGCCGCCTCGGGCATTCCCGAACTCAAGGCGACCATCGCCAAGAAGCTCCAGACGGAGAACGGCCTGAACTACACCCCCGAGCAGATCGTCGTCAATATCGGCGGCAAGCACTCGGTCTACGAGGCCATGCAGGCCGTGCTCGATCCGGGCGACGAGGTCCTGCTGCCGGCCCCGTACTGGGTGACCTACCCCGAGGCGGCCGGTCTGGCCGGAGCGACTGTGAAGGTCCTGGAGACGGACAAGAAGAATGACTACAAGGTCACGCCGCAGCAGTTGAAGAAGGCGATCACGCCGAAGTCCGCCATGCTGATCCTCAACTCACCCAGCAACCCGGGCGGATTCACCTATACGCCCGACGAGCTGGAGGCCCTCGCCAAGGTGCTCGAAGGCACGAACGTCGCCGTGATGTCGGACGAAATCTATGAGAAGCTCATCTACGGCGACACGAAGTTCATCAGCTTCGCGGCGTTGAGCGCCGACGCCTTCAACCGCACGCTGACCCTCAACGGCCTGAGCAAGGCCTATTCGATGACCGGCTGGCGGCTCGGCTACACAGCGGGGCCACTGGATGTCATCAAAGCCATGTCCCGCCTGCAAGACCACATGACCTCCAACCCGGTCACGTTCGCGCAATACGCGGCCATCGCGGCGATGGGACCGCAATCCGCGGAGGCCATCGAGAAGATGCGCGTCGAGTTGGAGAAGCGAGCCAAATACATGGCGGAGCGCCTGCGGGCGATGAAGGGCGTCGAGTGCGCCGAGCCGACCGGGGCGTTTTACTGCTTCCCCGACGTCTCCTCGCACTACGGCCGGACCTTCAGCGACGTGAAGGTGACGGGCAGCATGGACTTCGCCAAGGCCCTGCTGGAGCAGGCCAACGTCGGCGTCGTCCCGGGCCAGCCCTTCGGCTGCGACAAAAACGTGAGGTTAAGCTTCGCCTGCTCGATGCAGCAAATCACCAAGGGCCTCGACCGCATGGAGAAGTGGCTTCAGTAGCACGGGCATCTTGCCCGTGAGTAGCACGGGCGTCCCGCCCATGATTTTGAGTTCATGGGCTGGAAGCCCATGCTGCGGGTAACGGCCTCTCGCAGATACGCGAGACCTTGCGTCTCCCTTCGGTGGATGGTCTATCGCCTATTACCG
This sequence comes from Phycisphaerales bacterium UBA2218, assembly GCA_002327785.1. Lineage (GTDB taxonomy): Bacteria > Planctomycetota > Phycisphaerae > Sedimentisphaerales > Anaerobacaceae > PLanc-01. The sequence continues at coordinate 1,400 of DCUI01000116.1, read as the reverse complement.
TCCAGCAATGCACAGCCCTTGTCGTAGGCGACCCTATAGGTACAGTCCGGCGGGCCGTCGCGGGTAGCCGGTTCCCTCGCCTGCTGCGCGTGTTTGATACCGGGAGTGCAGCCGCTCTATTCCTCCGTGGTCTCCCACCACAGTCTTGGATAGTCCTTTCCTTCGAGAATCCACCAGATATCCTCCGTGCCGTTGGCCGTCTCGCCCACGAAGTCCCAGCCGGCGTCAATGAACGTGCTGGCCGTCTGCATCTCGGCCGTGGTCTTGCCGGTGCCGCCCATACTGGTAGCTTGGCCGGAGGTCTCGATGTCCCAGAAGCTCGCAACGATGCTGCCGTCCCGGTTGTGGCCCACGAGGCCGCCGACAGTGTTGTTTCCACTGACCGAGTCGCTGCTGTGGCTCTCGCTGATGCTGCCCCAGTCATTACATCCCACGAGGCCGCCCACGTTGGATGCGCCACTGACGACGCCGCTGCTGTGACACCGGGTCACGGAACCGCAGACGTTGGCCCCTGCCAGCGCGCCGATCTCGGTTCCTGAGGCCATGATGTCGGCGTCTGCGATCCCTAGGTCCCTGACCTGCGCCCCATATCCCAACTGACCGAACAGACCCAGGTAGTTCCCCCCGTTGACTGTCAGATGCGAAATCGTATGCCCCTGGCCATCCAGGACGCCCGTGAAGACGGCCCCAGTGAAGAGAGGTCCTCCGCGCCAATCCAGGTCACAAGGGTCCATATCCGGTGCAATGACGGCCTTGTCGAAGACCCTGCGGCCGGGGAGGTTGGGGTCTATGTCGATGTCGGCTGTCAGGATGAAGTGCTTGTCGTAGTCTTCGGGCGTCTCGCCGAGGGCGATCAGATCGGCGGCCGTGGCGATCTGGTACGGGTCGTTTGGTTCGCCCGTCCCGCCGCTGTATTGAGCGTTCGCAGGCAGGGCAAGCACACAGACGGACAACGTTAGCAGCGCGGTTCTCATGGTCTCCAATCCTCCATCATCAGCGTTCATCGCTGGTCATCAGCGGTTCCGTCGTAATCGACTCCCATCTCGCCCAGTTCCCACCACAGACGCGGATAGTCCTTCCCTTCGAGAATCCACCAGATGTCCTCTGTCCCGTTGGCCGTCTCGTCCACGAAGTCCCAGCTGGCTTGGAGAAACGTGGTAGCCATCTGCATTCCGGCTGTGGTCTTGCCGGTGCCACCATCGCTCCACGTCTGGCCGGACGTCTCAGTGTCCCAGAAGCTCGAACGGATTTTCCCCCCCCAGCTAGAACCCACGAGGCCGCCGATATCTGGACCTGTGCCGACAACTGCACCGGCGCTGTAGCAGTTGGTGACGCTCGCGGGATAGGAGTTGCAGCCCACGAGGCCGCCGACACGATCAGTACCGCTGATAAGCATATAG
>DCUI01000026.1 GCA_002327785.1 Phycisphaerales bacterium UBA2218 | reverse complement strand
ACCTGCCGCGCCAGCAGGCGCAAGGGACTGACGCCTGCCTCGGCTTCAAGCGAATTCGGCCCCGCCTTTTCCAGCCGCTGTTTCGCCTGCGCCTCGTCGAGACCGTCCTCCCCGGAGTCCAGACGTTCAAAAACCGCCTTCATATCCAGGGCGTGCCAATGCACGGATTCCATTTCCTCGTTCATGTCCAATCACTCCTATGTGAAGCCGCCGTCGGCGAATGGCCGGCTATCCGTATCGTCATGGGGACGTGCCCCTCAGCGAGAGTAATAGGCGTTGAGCACATACTGCTGCATCATCCTCTGCGTATTGAAGAACGAACCGTTGATGGCGATGGAATAGATCATCACGTTCATGAAACGCTCCCGATCACGGTAGAAGAGAGGCATAATGGTCTTTTCCAGCTTCTCGTAAAGGGAGGGGGCATCCAGAGAATGGTCCCGATGTTCTCCCTGTCCCACGACCTCATTGCCGATGGACCAACCGGTCAGCCCCTCGATATGCCCCTCGATCCACCAGCCGTCCAGCACGCTGAAGTGCGGCACGCCGTTGAGCGCCGCTTTCATCCCGCTGGTTCCCGAGGCCTCCATGGGGGGCTCGGGAGTGTTCAGCCAGATGTCGACACCGGCGGTCATCATCGCGCCCAACGCCATATTGTAATTCTCCAGGTACGCAATCCGGATGTCGTTCTTCAAGGCGTCTTTCGCCTGGAAGATCCGCTTGATGAGCTGCTTGCCGCCCTCGTCACGAGGATGCGCCTTGCCGGCATAGATCACCTGGATTCCGCCGGATTCGGCGGAGATCCTCCGCAACCGTTCCATGTCCTGAAACAAAAGGGCGGCTCGTTTGTAGGTCGAGACTCGCCGGGCAAAACCGATAGTCAACACGTTCTCATCCATGCTCACGCCCGTTTCGCGGTTAACGGAGTCAATCAATCGCTTTTTGTTCTGCATGTGGGCACTCCACACCTCCTCCCTGGGAATACTCAATGCATAGCGGAGGCTGAAATTGTCTTGTTTCCAGAGCGGGATATGGCGGTCAAAGAGGTTTCTGAACGGCGCCGACACCCAGGTGGCCGCATGCACTCCGTTCGTGATGGCGTCGATGGTATAGCCGGCGAACATGAGCCGTGAGATCTCCCCGTGCTTTCGGGCCACTCCATTGATATGGCGGCTCAGATTGAGGGCCAGATACGTCATGTTAAGAGTGTTCCCCTCGTGGAGGACCCCGTCCAGAGCAAAGAAATCTTCCCGCGCTCCGATCACCTTTCGCGCCAGATCAACCGGGAACTTGTCGTGCCCGGCGGGGACAGGGGTATGGGTTGTGAAGACACATTGCTTCCGAACGGCGTCCATGTCCTCTTGCGTGAGCGATTTCCTGCCGGCCCGGTGCGCCGCTTCGTCAAGGAGCTCCAGGGTCAAGAGTGCGGCGTGCCCTTCATTCAGATGAAAGCTTCTGATGCTGTCATGGCCCAGGACGCGGAGCATCCGGATGCCGCCGATGCCAAGAAGCACCTCCTGCGACAGCCGGTAGTGTTCGTCCCCGCCGTAGAGGGATTGAGTCAGATCCCGATCCCATTCGGAGTTCTCCGCGAGATCGGCGTCGAGGAAATAGACCGGCACTGTAGAGCCGTCGATCCCTTTGACTTCATATTTCCAGGACCGGAGATGCACGGTTCGCCCTTCCACGAGAACCAAGATTCGATGGGGCATTTCTTCCAGAAAGTCCCCGACTACCCATGCCGCGGACTCCTCCCGTTGCCATCCGTCCATCTCGAGCTCCTGGCGGAAATACCCCTTACGGTAAAGCAGGGTGACGGCCACCATCGGCACCTTGAGATCCGCCGCGGATCGGATCGTATCGCCGGCGAGGATTCCCAGGCCGCCGCTGTAAGTGCTGATCTTCTCGTCAATCCCTATCTCCATGGAAAAATAGGCCACGGATCGCTGTTCGTTTGGCGTTCGTCCCATGTGGGCCTCCTGATTCACTTGCTGCCTTCATGAACTTCTTGTCTCGTGCCGCGACAACGGTTGCGCCAAAGTCTCCATCAGCTTGTCGAATGGCTGGTTGAATTTCGTGACGCCTTCGTCCTCAAGCTGTTGCGTTACATGGTCGAGCCTGATGCCCAGTTCCGGCAGTCGCTCCAACACACGGCGGGCTTCCTGGACATCCTCTTCGAGCCGGGCTTTCGGCTCTCCATGGTCGCGGTAGGCGTTCAGGGTTTCCAGCGGGGCCGTGTTGATCGTGTCCGGTCCGATGAGGGGTTCGATGTATTTCACGTCACTGTAGTCCGGGTTCTTGGTGCCGGTGCTGGCCCAGAGCAGACGCTGGACACGAGCGCCCTCTGCAGCCATCTTCTTGAACCGGTCGCCCGCGAAGATCTCTTTGTAGATTTGATAGGCTACCTTCGCGCTGGCGATGGCAACCTGACCGCGAGCCCTGTTCGCGATGCCTGCCTCCTCACCGCCTTGTGCAATGAGTCTTTCCAGCAGCGGATCCACCAGCGTATCGATACGGCTTACAAAGAAGCTGGCCACCGAAGCTACATGTTTGACGGGTTTCCCTCGGGCCGCACACGCTTCGATGCCGGCAATGTAAGCTTCCGCCACTTGCCGGTAACGAGGCAATCCAAACAGCAGCGTCACATTGACGCTGATTCCTTCGCTGATCAGTTGCCGGATGGCGGGCAGTCCTTCGGCGGTTGCGGGAACCTTGATCAAGACGTTGGGCCGGTCCAGGGCAGCCCACAACCGACGGGCCTCCTGCGTCGTCCCCTGGGTGTCGTGCGCCAGGTGGGGATTGACCTCCAGGCTGACATATCCATCGGCGCCGTCCGTCCTGTCGTAGAGAGGCCGGAACTCGTCGGCGGCGTTCTGCACGTCGCGCTGGGTGAGCGCTTCATAGATGGCCTGGGCGTCTTTTCCCTCAAGGGCCATGGCGCGAATATCCTCGTCGTAGTCATGGCTTCCCGCGATCGCCTTCTCGAAGATGGCTGGATTCGAGGTCATCCCGCGCAGTCCATCGTCCTCGATCAGACGCCGCAGTTCGCCGCCGGCGATCAGATCTCGTCGGATGTAATCCAGCCAGATGGACTGCCCGAGCGTTCCCAGTTGTCTCAAGGAATTGTGTTTCATGTTCCTGCCTCTCCGTGTTGCACTTCGGTCGCTTTGCCCAGATGGCGATGACATCAAGAGTGCCCCTGGACACGAACATTCAGTGATTTGGTCTCAAAGCGTTGTCTCTGCCGGCTCCTCGACCGTGTGAACCGTCGTCTCGATCGCGCCCGTACCCTGCAGGATACCACTGGCTCTCTCCACTTCGTCCACGGTTCCGTGGACGACCAACAGGAACTTGTTTGCCTTGAGAGAGGTCTCGTACTTGAGCACGCTGTCTTTCGGAATACCGATGCTGTACATCGCTGCGCCAACGGCACTGATGCCACCGATAACGACGGCCCCTTGCAGGGCGCCGACGATCCACGCCACGATCGGACCACCTACGACGATCGGGCCGATTCCGGGAACGAAGAAGAAGGCCGATCCGAAGAGCAAGCCCCACAAGCCGCCCCAGAAGGCGCCCAGGGTGCCCCAGTACCTCATCCGGTCGCCCGTGTTGTAGTATCCCACGACATGCTCATCGGAGTGGTAATCCTTGCCCACAAGGGACAGCTTCTTGATATCGAAACCCGCCTCTTGCAGCTCCTTGACGGCCTGCTCGGCGCCTGTGTGGCCATTGAAGATCGCAACGGTCGCATTGTGCTTTGACATGATATGAATCTCCGATTCATTGCCTCCACGGGCGAGGCGTCCTATTCCTGGGTCTTCTGGGTCGTCGGCGCGACTTCGTCCTTCGCTTATTGTCCCAGGTCTTGCACCTTGTCCACCGCTTTGTCTGTGTCCTTCTGGATTTGGTCTTTGTCCACCGACATCGTGACGTGCGCACTATCGTTGTCACTACTCGATGAGAAATGGAACCACCCCAAGTAGAAGCCCAGACCGGCGACAACAGCCAAGATCAGAGCGAGTCCGAGAAGCATTCGTTTCATAAATGTACCCCTAATGAATAGGAAAGAGTTGTGGCTGAGCCGGAGACCGGCTGGTCAAAAGCCCCGGGGGATGTACCCTGCGAGCAAGAGCACCAGCACGACCATCAACAGCAGCCCCACGAGGCCGCTGGGGGCGTAAGCCAACTTGCCGCGGTAGCCCCATGTGGGCAGGCTGCCCAATAGCAGTACGAGCAACACGATCAGTAGTATGAATCCCATAATAGAATCCTTGCGAAACTCCCAAGAACAGTGGAGGCCACAGCCGTCGGAGCCGCCGTATGGTTCAATGGGCCGCAGGTTCTTCGGCCGGGTCTTGGCGTGTCACATCCCGTCCGGCCTGCAGCCAGTTGTGCTGGTTCTTCAGTTCCTGTTCGGCTTGCAGCCAGTCCTGTTCATTGTGGCCTTGCTGGCACCCCCTCTCGACGTAAATCTCATGCGCATGCTTGGCGATATCTTCGTGCGTAAGCATGGCGGCAACGACCGGCTCAGGATGCGAAGCGTTAAGCACCTGCTGGGCTGCGAACACTTGTTTGCCTTTCGACTGATTGTTGTACTTATTCATCGTAGAGTCTTCCTTTCAGAGTCAGAGCGCGCGCCGTCAGTGACACACGGCTGCTCATGGTCATCCGATTGTGTCGCGGCACAATGTGCCACGTGGTTCATCTCTCCCCCGCCCAACACAGCCACGCCTTCGTGGATCTCGATCTGGGTGTGGTGGACACGGATCGAGCGATGGTAGAACGTCGCTCTGACGAGGCTGGTGATGGAGGCCGTATCTATGATCGCCAGCGGGTGCATTGTGCTCATTGAACTCCCTTTCTGCCATTGTGTCCGGATTCATCATGGAATCCATGCTACATCGCAGGCCGTTCCCTGGCCTATGGGGTGTAACCCTACCGAGTCCTCTGCAAACTCGAACAGATCCTCTATGTGAGCAATGCTGAAGACGCCCCGCATTCCGGGAGCGACACCACAAAGGATCAGCTTGTGCCCGCCTTCATGGACCAACCGCTGGATCTTCTGGAGTTGTGTCAGCCATGCCCCGCCCACTACCTGGACACGAGAGAAATCGAGCACGACGTCAGAAACGCACCCGGCGCGCAGCATAGCCGTGACCGTCTTCAATTCTCCATGCGTCGTCAGGTCCTCAGGTAGATCAACCAGGATCACGTCTTGCGACCAGCGTTGAATACTCATTCGTTCCTGGCCTCCCTTTCGGGTACGGCCCGACTGCTTGCGTGAGGTGGCGGAGATCGCCCCGAATACAGGGTTCTGCCTTGCACGGATTGCAGGTTCATCGCCGGCTGGCCCTCTGTCGCCAGCCGGCAATGATCCGCGAGCCTCCGTGCTCTTGTGTTCCTCGAGGGTCATCTGGTCCTTTCCCTTCTTGGCACTGTGGAGGCGTCACTTCCCTGCAACTGCCCCCTTCCTGCTCTGGGCCAGGTTGACCACCATGGCCCCCCCAATGCTGGTGCCGAATCAAGGCAAACCTCGCCTGCCTATACAGTCCTGCGTCGTCTGAGCCAACCCACGAAAACTGTACCTATCCCCCCGAGCAGAATGGCGCCAGGTGCGGGTACGGGAACGACGGTCATAGCGCCGCTGAAACCGTTGTTCCCGGTCCCCGCTGTATCCAGCATGTTCTTGAAGCCGGTGGAAACGCCCTGACACGACAACTCGAAATCGAGCTGTGGAAGCGGCATGCCCTCAATGACGGCAAGAGCTGCTGAATGGATCGTCGTGTTGTTCACCGTGATGTCGGTGATATCGGCCCGGAAAGCGGTGTAGCCGACACCTGTTGTGCCAATCGGCATCAAGTCGCCATTGCCCAGGGTGCCCGTCAGGTAGGTGATCGTGCCCGTGATGTCCGTGATCGTGATCACATTGCCGGTGGCAGGCGTCAAAGTATACGGCCCCCCGGGAAAACCGCCGACGACGAAGTCGGGGATGTGCACATATGCGCCGACCAGCGTGTCGGTGGTGCTGGCCAATCCCTTCGAGACTTGATACGTCTGCTGGAAACTCAGCATCCCCAATCCGTCATAAGACCAGCCACCGTCGCCGGGACCGAATTCAAGCGTCGTCGCAGCCATGCCAGGCGCCGCGAGCAGAGCACAAACAACCAAACTCAGTGTAATCCGTTTCATTCTCAATCTCCAATCATGTCTTCTGTCCGGCACAGCGGCCGGTATAACCGTTCCTCCCCCCAGATTCCCAACACACTCATCCCGATGACCATTGGGGTGGGGGGCGTGCTTTAGCCTCAAAGGCGATCATGCGTCTGCCCATCAGAAACACCCTCGGCGAAGCCATGGCATAATTCAGAACGCTGCCTCTACTGCAACAATGGAATCATTCCCTTGGCGGCGCGTCTGTTCTTCGTACCCGTCGTACTCTCATCTCTTCGTTGTCGTTGCTACCTGACGAGAAAGGGAACCATCCCGTGTAGAAGCCCAGGCCGGCGACAACGGCCACGATCAGAGCGAGCCCGAGAAGCACACGAACCATACATACCCCCAATGGATCTGGAAAGAACTGTGGTCGAGTCAGAGACCCGCGGCTCAGAAGCCCCGGGGGATGTACCCCGCGAGCAGCAGCACCAGCACGATCACCAGTGCCAGCCCCAAGAGGCTGCTGGGGCCATACCCCCAATTGCGGCTGTAGTTCCATCTGGGCAGGCCGCCCAAAAGCAGTACGATCAACACAATCAGTAGCAAAAATCCCATAATAGACTCCTTTCGATGTTGTTAAGAACGACGGAAAACGTTTTACCAGGTAACGCCATGGCATCCGCCGACGAAAACTGCAACCGCCAGCAGGGCAGCCACAGCCACCAAGACACACTTGTGAATCTGTTGCGATTTCATGTGCCATCTCCATTTGAACGGTGATCATTGCGGATTGCTTGTGGTTCAATGCCGCCCCTGTGCTTGCCGGCGACATATGTCCTCTGTCCTAATGCCAGATCATTGGCCTGTCTCCTTCATCGTCTCTCTCATCAATTCCGCCAGTTCGCGGCGTAGGCCCTCGATGTGAAACTCACCGCGGCTCTGCTGCTGACGGACCTTCAACTCCTGCCACAGGGCAATTCCCATGCCATCGCAACCTCCCATCTGGTGCGCATCGACCTCGACGCGCTGGGGCTTGGCGCCGACGATTCGGTCTACCACCTCCATCCAGCACGCACCGACACTCTCCGTATCCAGCCTGCCCCAGATGATGAGCCGAAGGATCCCTCCTTCCAGGGTTTCGTACTTCAAGACGGTGCCACCGCCGGGTGCCATAATCTCATCTCCTTCACATGAGTAAGACATTACGGACGGCGTATGTACCGGCGGACCTTCATCTTTGAGGCGAGCCATGTTTCACCTGACAACCCGGCAAGTACATGTTTGGGGGCCCCCATCCGAAGAGGCGGCGGACAAACCACAGAAAACCGCATGGCATTTGAAACCAGTTGCCCGTGGCGGGATTGGGCGGCTTCGGACGCACTGGTCTGTGGCTATTCGTGGACTCAAGGGACACTTCCTTGAGTTTCGACTCCAGCAAAGCCACGTCGAACCAGTCGAATGTTGTGCGGGAGTCTTGCGCCTGGGCAATCAAGGCCTCAAGCACATGGGTTTCCTGCCCGGCCTCGTATGCGAAGATATATACCTCCTCGCCTTTATCAAGAACCAGACGTCGTCTTATGTTGTCCATGATCAGCTTTCGTGTTGTTGTGTCTGAAGACCTTTTCGCTGCCGTCGAGCAGCGTCCTCTCATCCCCGATCACGGGCGGTCGGTCGCCTGTGATCCGGAGAGAGATTTGCCTTGATCGTGGTCTCGCTCCTGGTTGGAGCTGCCAGACCACGACTTCCGCAGAGATAAAGAGCAGTTGGCGCGCCTCCTCACCAAGCCCACCAGCCATGGAATCGTCAGTACTGCGGAAATTGTCCACAACATGGAATTCTCCTTTCAGTTGACCATGGAATCGCTGCCGGCTGGCGCCTCCTTACACCGGCCGACAGCGATCGGCGAGCCTCCCTGCTCTTGCCCTCTTTCCATGGTCATGTGCTGCGTTACGCTCTTGAAGCGTTCCCCTTTCGCCGCGCTCTGTGACTTAATCTACGCCAGGAGTTACTGCCGGATCTATGGGGTGTTACCCTACCTCCAGGCCAACACCGCGGATCGTGCAGCATACGGTCACCCTCCCTTGTTTCATCGAGACCGCTGGGAGTACTGGGATTCTCAGGCGAGCAAGGGCCCACCTGAGAACCCGCCGGCAAACAACCAGCAACTGTGCCTCAGTTGCCAATACGCATCGTCAGAAGACAATCACAAAATGGTGTTAGCTCCGCTGTGCTTCTGAGGAAGGCTCGGAGACTACGGAGCGACAACCGTCACCGTGAAGGTAGTCGAAGTCGGCTGGCCGGTCTTCGGCATCGCCTTCACTGAGATGCTATACGCACCGAGGGCCGCATTCTTGGCCGCGGAAATCCGGAGTTGCACATCGGGGCTTTCGCTCGCCTTGACGTGAACGTCCGTCGGGTCGACGCTGATGCCCTCGGATGCCTGGACTTGCACCCTCACGTCCTGCTTGAAAGAATCGCCCCTTTGCAGGGAGAGGATCACGGCACGGACTTCACCCTGTTTGAGGTTCGTGTCGAACTTGGGAACGGCGATCCTAAATCCCTCATTCTTGTACGTGCTTCCGCCTCGGGGGCTACTTGTTTTGCAGCCGGAGGTGGCGATCAAAACCAGTGTCATCATGATCGTAATTGCAGTTTTCATTGTTTCCTCTTTGATAAAGATGGTGTTGTTGTTCAGGAACCGCCGCGTGTCGCGTGGCGGCGCCGTCATCCCGCGACGGCGATTTGGAACTCTGTCTTCGTCGGATCCCCATTGTCCGGAGTGTCTTTCCCCTCACCAGGGTCTTGTACTTGCAGAGGAGGGGGCCTCTGAATCGTTTCTACGGTCCTTTGACTTAGCTAACTCACAACTTGTCTCCTTCACGGTCTCTCTTCATCATGCCTTCCTGGTATCCAAGACGAGCAACATGACGCCGCCCACCAGCGCAACCGCTCCGATGACCGGGGGGATGAAGTGGCTTTTCGTGGTCTCTACGTGCAGCGGACCGATATCGACAGGCTCTCCTCTGGTCTTGTACGTGATGCCCGAGTAGGCGAGCACCACGATGCCGAGCCCGATCAGAATGACAGCAACGATCATTTTGGATCTCATAAAACCTCCAGTTCCCTTGCTTCAATACGACAAACTCACGGCGTCTTACACCAGTCGCCGTCCCTGAATGATCCTGACCAGCACCACGACAAAGGCAAGTACCAGCAGAAGATGAATGAACCCTCCCATCGTGTAACTGCTCACCAGCCCCAGGAGCCACAGAATCGTCAGTATTACCGCAATCGTCCACAACATAGGATACTCCCATCAATCTATTGAGATTCACCGCCAACTGATGCGCCGTTGACCATCTGCTGTTCTGCATCTGTCCGTCACATGAAAGAACCGATGAGGCCAACCAGCATGATTATTTCCTTGTCACGTCTCATTTTCTCAATACGCGACTCCCGGTCACGGTCCGATTCGGGGACCTTGGCTTCAATCTCCGACTGGAGAGTCTCCGTCTCGCGAGAGCCTTGGGTGGGGCTCGACGTGTCACACTCGGGCGCGATCTTCGGGTTGAGGGCCCCGGTTTGGGGCCCGTGGCAGGAGAGATTCGCTGCACCCAAGATACTCACAGCCAACAAGAAGCACGTACGCCAGTTCATGTTCCCATTCCTTCTCTTTCCCCACCTATGT
>DCUI01000275.1:19768-42170 GCA_002327785.1 Phycisphaerales bacterium UBA2218 | reverse complement strand
CCCGAATCCGCGAAGTCGGGCTAACGCAGGCGTTGCTTGCGGTTTTCCGGGTGTCTGTGATAGATTACCTGCACCACGTTTTCGCAACCGCTCAGGGCAGCCAGGGCGTCCGGCCATGACTGTGGGTACTCCTGCCGGAGGGATGCCGCGAGGTCCAGGCAGATCGCGTAGTACGTGGCGCGAGCCTGTTCTTGCTTTGAACTCGGACGTGCGATGCCTTGCACGATCTCGTCTATGAGCCTGCTGTACTTGTCTTTGAGGAGCTTGCGAGTCGTCCGCCAATCGTTCGGATACTGCCTGTGCCATTCCCGCACGTCTCCGACGATCTGAGCGATGGCGCAATTCGGGTCGATTCCCCTCAGACCACCGTCCAGAAGCATATTGGTGTCGTCTTCGATGAAACCCAGGGCAATCATGGTCGTGAACAACTGCATGGTCTGGGCGGGCGTGTACTTCATTTCATGGGGCAGGCCGTTGAGATTGCCAAGGATCTGGCCCAGCAGGCCGCTGCGAATCTTGTCCCGCAACACCTCGGCGGGCATCTCGGATATGGGTCGGATACGCCTGTTGGCCTCCGCGATGGCCTGCAACTGATACCCTCGCGAGTTATCCTGACGCACGCTCCATTCCGTCTGCCCCGCGTAGTCGAACACCCACAGCGCCGCCAGCGGGACCTCCAGCTCTTCAACATGATGCAGCAGGGCGGCGAACCGCTCATTTGCCTCAGGGCCTTCACCGGGGTCGCCGAATTCCCCGACGAACAGAGGCTTCCCGACTCTCCTGGCCGCCCGGAGCGCCTCGGCGAGTCGATCTGCGGCATCCGCGTAGATGTGCACGCTGATCGTGTCCGTCGGATTGGGATTGTCGCCTGTCAGCATCTCGGCAAACTGCTCGGGCGAGTCCTTGGCCCACGTGTCCTCGTGCATCTGGTGCCAGGCGGAAGTGCGGGGGATCGAATTGCCCGTGCAGACGATGCGCGTGCGATCGTACTTGCGGACCTCCTTTGCGAACTCGCGGAAAGCCGTGCGAATCATCTCATGCGTGAGGATGTCCCGGTCGCTGCGGGTTTGAGGCGTGCCAAGCTGGGGCACGATGGGAGGCAGGTGGTCCCTGGCGTTCGGCAGGTCGGCGGCCAGGTTGTACTCGTTGCCGAACTCCCAGCCCCAGATCGCGGGCGAACCCTGGTACCGCGTGACGACCTCCCGGACGTAATTTCGCATGAATTCATGCGTCTTGCTCTCGGGGTTGCCCCACTGATCGCAGGGCTCGCCCGCGAGGTCGGGCACGGTCGGCATGTGCCAGAACAGGCTGGGAATCAGGCCGACGCCGTGCCTTTGGGCCGAGAGCACGACCCCGTCCAGCAACTTGAAATACGCTTGCTTATCCTCCTTATACAGTCGCATCTCGACAGGCCAGAAACCCGTGCACATGAAGCGGGCGAACGGAATCCGGTGCTTCGCAAGGACGCGGAACCCGGCGTCGTACGACGTGTCGTTGGGGTCCTTGAGCGTGCGGGCGAACGCGTCGAAGTAGTTGACGCCGATGCCGCGATAGGGCTCGCCATCCTTGAGCAGTACGCCGTCATGGCGGCAACTCAGGCCGGACGTGCCAGGATGTGCGGGGGGGCTGCCCGCAACCATCGCGACGATCAAAATAGAAAACCAGCATGAGGTTGCCATAGGCTCAATCTCCTCGAATCAATCAATACTTGCTACTCGGAGAAAGGGTACTCACTGAGGTTTTGCACCACCAGCAAAAACGTATTCCGGGTTCCGTGCGCGCCTGCCGAGGGGAAATCCTTCATTGGCAGCCCCGCCTGCGGGAAGGTCGCACAAGTAGAATCCAACGTCAAGGCGGCTGACCTTCCGGATGTCTCGGAGGATACCCACAGGCCGCGAAAAGAACCGGGGCCTGCACTGCGTAAGGCTCTGTGCAGGCCCCGATGTGATACGAACTCTCAGCGGGTCTCTCCTAATGGCCGACCCGTGGCCAGAACCGACTACTTGCCTGCGAGCGCCCTGACCTCGTCGGCCGACAGGGCTCCATCGTAAATCCGGACCTCATCCATCGCGCCATTGAACGGATTTCCGCCACCGTCTACGGAGGCGCCTATCTGTATGGGGGCCGCCTTGTCCTGGCCAAAGGAGAAGTCACCCTCAAGGACTACTTCGCCGTTGATGTAGACTTTCCCTGTTGTCCCGTCGAACGTGACGGCCAGGTGGGTCCATTGGCCGACCTGAAGCGTCTGACCGGTATTGAGTCCGCTCCCCGGCCGCACGAACCTAACGTCCCAGACGTCTCTTTCCAGCTCGAAGTACCACATCATGATCGTGGCGTCCCAATCGCCGGAATTCCGCTTGCCGATCATGCCTTGCCAGGACCCGCTGGGTCCGTCCCACTTGGCCCAGAGAGCCAGGGAGAGCTGGCCCGTCGCGGCCGACGGATTGAAGGTCCCGATAGTCACATGCTGGTGGCCGTTTGCCCCGTCGAAGAGCATGGCTTGGCCGAGACCGGCCGGGCCGCTCACGAACGTGGCGGGGTAGTTCGGATCGCCGGCCAGAACGCCGTCGTGGCCGTTCCCGGAACCGTCTTCGACGTTGCCTTCGAACGAGTAGGAGGCCACCAGGCCAATCGGGGTGAACCCGATGAGGATGTCGTCGACGAAGAGCAATCCCGCGGCGCCCGAGGGGCCGCCCTCGCCGCCGACGCCGATAGTCATCTCCGTCACGGCGGTCATATCCACGCCGGCGAAGTCCGTCAGCGGGATCACCCACTCGGTCCATGCCTCAGTGGTCATGGCATCCGTATTGTCACTGACCACGGTCGCCGAGGCGCCGGCCGCATCCGCGACAGTGATAAAGAGCCGATCGGCGACATTGTCCGCCTTGCCCTGGAGGTAGAGCTTCATCGCATTGAAGCCGTTGATCGTCCAATCCTGGGGATCGCTCCAGGTGCGCACGGCCGTCGAGATCGCGGCCTTGGTGTTGCTGTAACCGAACGGCATGGAGTTGCCGCCGGTGTGGACGACGGTTGGCTCGGTGAACGGCTCAGTGATGTAGCCGACCTGCGATCCGTTGTTGTCCGGATCGTCAAAGCCGTCGCTCCAGGTCTGGAAGATGGTTCCGCCGCCATCGATGTCCGCGTTGTAGGTTTCGAACCCGTCCACGACGAGGAAGTTGGCCGTCGTGAAGCTCCAAACGGGGCCTACCCACGGGCTGTCCGGATTGACGTCGTTGACCGCGTCGACCCGCCAGAAGTACAGCGTGTCGAACTCAAGAGCGCCGGGATCGAAACTGGCCCCATCCACTGTGGCGAAGATTACGTCGGGATCGCTGTTGGTGTCTGCGGCAGCTACTGCGGCACGCGAAGTGCCCAGGTATACGTTGTGCGACTGGGCAAAGCCGCCCGCGGTCCAACCAAGCGTGGTCTGGATGTCCACGTCTTTGGCGTCGTTGGCCGGTTGCGGATTCAGGGCGATGCCGCCGCCGGACAACCTCACGTTGTCGACGTAGAACCACACCCAACCGGCGTAGTTCTCATCGTTGGCGTTGACGACCAGTTCGAGCGAGCACCAGGTGAGGTTGTTGGGCTGGATCGTGCTGAGATACGGGCTGTAGTCCCAGGTGGCCGTCTGCGTCAGGTCACCCTGCGTCTGCAGCCAGTGCGCCTGGTAGCCGAGGTTCTGCCACAGGCTCCAGCCGTCGCCGCCGCAGTTGATGATCAGGTGGATGCCGTTCCAGCCGGGAATGTCGTCCACCGGCCAGTCGACGACCAGCCGGGTGATGTCGGCGCTCAGCTTGGTGTTCGTGAAGAAGGCGTCGCGAACGGCCGTCAGGTTCGGATCCAGGATGTTCAGCGTCAGGACGCTGGCCCAAGCACCCGTGGGGGTATAGACGTCGAGGCTGTACTGGTCCAGAGTTACACCGTTGGTGTCGCTATAGCGGACGTCGGCGCTGCCGCCGACCACCCAGCCGTCCAGGTCCTGCTCGAAGTTGCCGATGACCGTATCAGTGCTCTTGCCTGTGCTGAGCGCAGGGCCGACCAGTTGGACATTGTCAAAATAGAAATGCCCCAGGCCGTCACCGCCCTGGATAGTGATGTTGATCTGGAACCACGTGGCCCCCGTGAGATCGTAGTCCGAAATGTCCACGGTGTAGGTCTTGACCACGTCGGGCGCCGCATCCCACCACCTGCCCCAGTCCAGCGAGGTCGCCTGCGAGGTGAGCGTATCGATTGCCGTAGCAGTAGCGTATTCCTTCCAGCCGGAGGTGCCGTTACTGTTGAGGGCCACCTTATCGGCGACTTTCGTCCACAGACCGACGGGCCATTCCGAAGCGATCATCGTCAGGTCGAACTGAAGCTTCTGTCCGGCCAGAGACTCAGGTACGCTCGGTGCATTCCACTGGAGACAATAGTAGCCGCCATTGGTGGTCACACTGAGACTGCCGCTGCCTGATGTGACTCCGACCGTGGCGTTGGCCAGAACGGGGGAACCTTCCCATGCCGGCCCCCAGTTGTCCAAACTGCCGCCTTCGAAATCGCCTATCACGATGCTCGAAGTCGGGGGCTCGTAAGACACCTGGATGTTGTCGATGTAGAATTTGGTCACCGAGGCGCTGTCCAGGTTCGACACCAGCGCCAACTCGAACCAATAGATACCATCGTCCGCGAGAGCGATCTTGGCCGTCAGTGCATCCGAAAGCACCCACGTGTACGTATGGGGCTGCCCGTCGCGTATGACGTCCTGGAAGCCGAGTTCGTTCCAGCCGATGTTGTTATGGGTGCCGGCCTCATCATTGTTCTGGGCGTTGATCACCATCTCGACCTGCATCCACCCCGTCGTCATATCGGCGTCAAACGCGGTCACGTCCGCGGTGACCTTCACGCCCTTGTTACCCAGTGCTGCGAGATGGGGCTTCGCATCCAGCAGGCCGTCGATGTGCCATCCGCCCGGACCATCGACCTGCAGCGCCTGGGCGCCGGCGGTCGCACCAGTGGCGCTGAAGGAAAGCGTGAAGTCATCCCCCGCCCGCCAGCCGTCGAGATTGCCTTCAAAGTCGCCCACCACAACGCTGTCGGCCAGAGCGGCCGAGGCCAGCATCAGGGTCACGCACACAAGAACCGCACGCATCAATTTGTTACTCATGTCATTTACCTCCTACTACTGCTTTCGTTTACACCTGTATGGTACTGATGATATTGCTCTCGTACACCTTCCTTCGCTTGAGGGTCAACTGGTCGCATCCAGGTTCCATGCCCACGTGAAATCCCATTGCGACCGGTATGAATGCACAGGGAGTGCTGGCGAGCTGTGTCTGAAGTACAGATTGTTCCACCTTCAATCACTCCTCCTTTCCATACTACGGGAATACCATTCTGCTCCCTGTTCCGCCAGACATGGTTTCTCGCGGGGCGGCCGGCTGTGCCCGTACACTCACCCAGTCATCCCCGGAACACTTCTCTTATACCAGATTACAGGACCGAGGGCAAGTTTTATGTGCAGATCGGCACACGCTGGAAGCCATCAGGATCTGTCACGATACGGCCGACCGAGGGAATCCGCCAACCGGCGAAAGTCCTCCCGACTGCCGACCATTTGCACGCCGCGAAGGATATCGCCCTCTAGGACAACCGAGCGGCATACCCCCTCGCCGTCGTCGGAAAAGACCTTCTCTTCGAGGCCCGGGCCTGCCGGGACGCCGGCGGAGTGGAACTCGATGCGGTCGTGCCGGAAGGACAAAGGGATTGTGCGGTCGGCAACCGGCTCCAGCGGGCCGCCCGTCAGGGTCGCCATTGCGTTGATGGCTGCCCCCCGGCCCTGCTCGGCCGCCAGGACGATGCTGGCCGTGCGAATGTGGTTGCGCTGCGCGATATCGCCGCAGGCGAAGACGCCCGCCTCGGATGCCCGCTGATACTCGTCCACGATGACGCCCTTGTCGGTCCGCAGCCCGGCTTGGGCGAATACGGCGGTGTCTCGGACGGCCCCGACGGTCGTGAGCACCAGATCGCTGCGGATGGCCTCGCCGTTGTCCAGCATCACGCTCAGCTCTCCGTCGTTTTTCAATACATCGGTCACGAAGCGGCCCGTTCTCAGGTCCACTCCCTGGTCTCGCAGCCGACGGGCCAGGACGCCCGCCGCAGTGGGACCGAATTGCAGGGCCATGACGTGCGGCGCCTTTTCCACCACCGCAACTTCGACGCCGGCCTCCCGGCTGTAGGCAGCGGCTTCCAGGCCGCTGATGCCTCCGCCGACGATGGTCAGGTGTCCGGCGCCTTCGAGACGCCGCTGGATGGCAAGGCTATCCCTCGCCCTCCAGATGGGGATCACGTCGTCGGGCAGCTTCTGGACGAACGGCAGGAGAAGGGGACCCGCCCCGGTCGCGAGAATCAGAGCATCGAATCTCTCCTGTTGCCCCTTGGCGGTCACGGTCTTCGTGTGGACGTCGATGTGCGTGACGGGGCACTCCAGCCGCAGGTCGATCTGGCGGTCGCGATACCAGCGATCGGGCCGGACCGTGATGGCGTCGATATCCACCCGTCCGAACGCCAGCAGCACGACGCGGGGCCGGACGTAGGGCAAGAACGGCTCATCCGAATAGAGAACGACCTCGCCGCCTCTGTCGCTGATGTGTCTGGCGGCTTCCACCCCGGCATGTCCGGCGCCGATAATCCCGATTCTCATCGCAGGATATCTTCCAAGAAAAGAACACTTCTGATTGTCACGGCCGACCCTCGGCTCGACCGTCTTGAGATACCGGGAAACCGGCGCAAATGCAAGAGGTCCATCCGATCATCCGGCCGCGGTCGCCGCTACTCGATGTGGGCATCGGCAATCTCCACCGCCCAGCAGGCGGCGAGTGCCGCACAGTCGATTCAGGAAATGCTGACCAGGGGCTATGCAAAGGGTACCGTGCCGGTTTAGAATGGCGTGGTGACAGGACTCATGGAATAGCTGGGTGTCATGGAAGGTAAGGATCAAGCGACATTCGAACTGAACGCGGGGCCAGACGGCGAGGGCACCTTGGTTCTCGGGGGGCGGCTGGACCGCGACACTACCGCCTCGATCTGGCGGCAGAGCACACAGCGATTGCGCGAGATGGCGCCTGGGCGGCTGGTCGTGCTGGCCGGTGGGGTCGAGTACTGCGATGGGACCGGGATCGCTCTGCTCATGGAGTACAAACATATCCAGGAACGGAGCGGAGGCCGGTTCGAGATCCGCGACCTGCGGCCGCAATTCCAACAATTGATGGCCTTGTTCGAGATGGATCATCTCGTCTCGCCGCCTGACCTCCTCGGGCCCCTGGCCGACGCTGTTCAAAACACCGGCAGATGGGCCGCCGGGCTGGCTCGCGATTTCGGGGCCCAGATCAGCTTCACCGGCGAGATCGTCGTGAAGCTGCTCAAGACCCTGGCGCACCCAGGCGCCTTGCGTGGGCGGGATACCTTCCTGATGGCCGAGAAAGCGGGCGTCAACGCGATCGGGATCACGGCCTTGCTGGGTTTTCTCATCGGTCTGATCCTGGCGTTTCAATCGGCGGCGGCCATGCAGAAGTTCGGCGCGGAGGTCTTCGTAGCGGACCTGGTGGCGATTGCCCTGTTCCGCGAGTTGGGTCCGCTGATCACGGCGCTGGTGCTGGCCAGCCGGAGCGGTTCGGCCTTTGCCGCCGAGCTGGGCACAATGAAGGTCAACGAGGAGATCGACGCCTTGGTCACCATGGGGCTGGACCCGGTGCAGTTCTTGGTCCTGCCGAGGCTGATCGCCGCCGTGTGCATGCTGCCTCTGCTGACGATGTTCAACCTGCTGTCCGGCCTGATCGGCTGCGGGCTGGTGATGAGCACCTGGAACGTGCCCGCCGTCGTGTACATCGAGCGGGTCCGCGAGGCGGTGACCCTGGCCGATTTCTTCGGGGGCATGGCCAAGACGTTCGTATTCGCGACCCTGATCGCGGGTCTCGGCTGCCTGCGGGGCCTCCAGACGGGCACGGGTCCCAGTGCCGTCGGCGATTCCGCCACGCGGGCGGTGGTCAGCGGCATCGTCGCGGTTGTGGTCGCCGATGGGGTGTTCGCGGTCGTTTATTACTTTTTGGGCATTTGAATGGCAGGTGAACCGATCATCCAGGTACGGAACCTGACGGCCGGCTATGGCAGCACGGTCATCCTCCAGGATATCAACTTCGACGTTCGGGCCGGGGAGGTCTTCACGATCCTGGGCGGCTCCGGGTCGGGCAAGAGCACGCTGCTCAAGCACATGATCGGCCTCAAGAAGCCGCTCGGAGGAAGTGTCCTGATCGATGGGACCAACATCGTCACGGCGGAGGGGCAGGAGTGGCTTGACGTGCTCAGGAAGATCGGCGTGGCGTATCAGAGCGGCGCCCTGTTCGGCTCGCTGACCATTCTGTCGAATATTGCACTGGTCCTGGAGGAATTCACCGACCTGCCTCGTAAGGCGATTGAGGTGGTCGCCCAAATGAAGCTCAAGGCGGTGGGGCTGCAAGCGGCGGCCTATAAGATGCCGGCCGAGCTCAGCGGCGGGATGCGAAAGCGGGCGGCCATCGCGCGGGCACTGGCCCTGGACCCGAAGATCCTGTTCCTCGACGAGCCTTCGGCGGGGCTCGATCCGATCACCTCGGCGCAGCTCGATGATCTGGTCCTCGAGTTGTCGCGGAGTCTGGGCGTGACGTTCGTGATCGTCACGCACGAGCTGCCGAGTATCTTCGCCGTGGCGGACCGTGTGATCATGGTGGACAAGGAGACCAGGACGATTATCGCCAGCGGCCGGCCGCAAGAGCTTCGCGACCAGAGCGAACACCCGATGGTCCGGCAGTTCTTCCGTCGCCGGGCTGAAAAGGTGGATGCGTAGAAGTGTAGATGCGTAGGAATTCGACGCTTCTACGCTCCAACGCATCTACGGGTCAGAGATTGGGATGGATTTGTTGAATGGATGCAAAGCCGCACTATTTCAAGATCGGAGTCTTCGTTCTGATCGCGGTAGCCCTCGTCGTTGTGGCTCTCGTGATCTTCGGAGCGGGACTGCTGGGGCAGGATGAGCTGCTCTTCGAATCCTACTTTGCCGAGTCCATCACGGGCCTGAGCATCGGATCGCCCATAGAATTTCGGGGCGTTCGCATGGGGAAGGTCAAGGAGATCGGATTCGTGGGCAACACCTACGAGCTGCCGATGCAGGAAGGAGGCATCTCGCCCTATGGGCTCTATGTTCGCGTGGTCATTGCCATGCCCCGGTCGAGAATGCCCAACTTCTCGCTTGGACAGGTGGAGGAGGTGTTGGGGCAGATGACCGAGCGCGGGGCCCGCATGCGCATCACCTCGAATATCCTCACGGGGCAGGCGTTTCTCGAAATGAACTACCTCGATCCGAACCGTTTCCCCGTCGAGAAGGTGCCATGGACGCCGAAGTATCTGAGGATTCCCTCGGCGCCGGGAGAGCTGACCACGATCAAGGATTCGATCGACAAGATCCTCACGCAACTGCAGGCGATTGACGTGGAGGGCCTCGCCGGCTCGTTGGAGAACCTGTTCACGTCGCTGAACACGGCCATCACCGAGATCAACCTGTCCGCCATGAGTCTGGAGACTCGCGCAGTGCTGCAGGTGGCTCGCCAAAAGATGGAAGCCCTGCACATGGACCAGATCGACGCGTCCGTCCAGGATTTTCTGAGATCGCTCAGTCAGGCGGTGGCGGATGCGAATGTCCCGCAATTGAGCCGCCAAGCGCGTGACGTGCTGGCCACAATCGATCGCAAGCTGGCCGCCCTGAACGCGGCGCAGATCAACGCCGACGTCGAGCGGCTCCTGAACACCCTGAACCGGTCGGTGGCGGATGCAAACGTCCCGGCCTTGAGCGAGGAAGCCCAAGGACTGATGGCCGAGCTGCGCATGACGAACAAGCACTTGCAGAGTCTGCTGTCGCCGCGGGAAGAATCTCCCGCTGTTGCGAATATGCCGGATGTGGTGGCCCGGCTCGGACAGACTCTGTCCCAGGTGAATAACCTGTTGGCCACCGAAAGGCCCGAGATCCAGATCATCCTGGCCGAGTTGCGAGAGACCATGGGCAACCTCAACGACCTGATCCTGAATCTCCGGGAACGTCCGTCGGATCTTCTGTTCAGCAACCCGCCCCGCGAATCGGAGGTGTTGAAATGACCCGCAGTCGAAGCATCGCACTAACGCGCAGGAGCGAGAGACTGGAGCATGGGAATGCAGACCGCACAGTCCGAGCTGCTCACCTTCTCACCTTCCTATGCTCTTGTTTTCTTGCGGCTGTCCTGATTGCGGGCGGCTGCGCCGGTGGTCCCTCTCACAAGGAGCAGTACTTCATCCTTGAGGCGGTCCGGGAAGACAATCCAGCCCGCCCGGCCAGCGATGGTTCGCTGCAAGTGCACCGGTTCAGCATCGATACCGCCTTCGCAACCAAGAACCTGGTCTATCGGCTGGGTGAATTCAAATACGAAGAGGATTACTACCGCCAGTTCCTGATCTCGCCGGGGACCATGATTACGGAAAAGACGCGGGTCTGGCTGGCGGATTCGGGCCTGTTCAACACGGTGCTGCCGGTGGGCAGTCGCATCGTGCCGACCTATACCCTGGAGGGAAACATCACCGCCCTGTACGGCGACTTCCTGGACGAATCCGCTCCTACGGCCGTGATGGAGATACGATTCTTCCTCGTGAAGATCGCCGAGGGGCAAGAGAGCGTCGTCTTCGCGAGAACCTACAGGGCCGCATCTGCCGTGCCGAGCAGGACCACCGATGCTTTCGTCAACGCGCTGAACCAGAGTCTCGTGGAAATCCTGACCTGCCTGGAAGCCGACCTGCAGAAGATCTTCGTCGGCAAACCGATCCCCCCAGGCAACACCTGAAGTCCCGATACGGGTTGTGACTGAGTCTCTACCTCGAACGGATTATTCGCCAATCATCGTGAGGACGACTTGCTCATCGCCGTGCGGATGACGCCGATGATCGCCATCAGGACGCCCCCACCGACGCCGCCGCCGGCGACGCTGGACAGAATCGAGCCGATGTCCAGCCCGCTTGCCGCCTGGCCTGCGCCGCCAAGGCCGAGCATTCCGAGGATCTGGCCGCCAAGGCCGCCGCCAAGAATGCCGACGATGGAGTTTCCGGCCGTCCCGAGACTGAATTTCTTGAGCAGTGCCCCGGCGATGTTGCCGCCGGCTGCACCGCTGACGAGCTGAATGATCAAACCTACCACACCCATGGCGTGTCCTTTCTCTTGTTGTATCAGCCAGCCGTACACTTGGCAGGATTCCTGAGTTGCGTAATCAAAGCCGGGTCGGGCTCGCGTGACCAGGCGAGCCCGACCAGCCAAGTGTGGTTGTGACACCCGATTGTGTCAGCAATTGGCTCCGTTGCGGAGCTTATTCATAATGCTGTGTTGCTTCCGTCTCATCCACGGAGCGTCCCAGTTCCGCCGTGTTCATAGCGACCCTGAAGCGTATGTCTCCCGGCTTGACGGCCTTGACGACAACCTTCCAAGTCGCTTTCGCCTTTGCCGGAAGGCTGGGCAACGGAGCGAACTTGATCGAATTGCCCTCTATGACTCCCCTGGTGTCGCCGGAGGAGGAAACGTACTCTTGAGCATCCTCCCAGGATGCGGTGATCTGCACGTCTGTGCTGGCGATGCCGCCCTGGTTGGTTGCGGTGATGATGTACGTGGTCTCGTGGCCGATCAGGACCGGGTCGTCCGTGTCAATGACTTCCAGCAGCACGGCGGCGATCCCGATAACGTTGGTCTTGGCGACGGCGGTCACGGCATTTGCGCACGCACCGACCGCCGTGGCGGTATTGGACAGAGTCCCCGCCGCAACAGGAGTGTACGTTACGGTGACCTGCTTCGATGTATTGGCGGCCATCGTACCCAACTGCCACACCACCTTCGAGCCCGACACCGTTCCGCCTGCAGAGGGCTTCACGCCCTGAACTCCCTGCGGAATTGTGTCCTCAAGCACGACATTGGGTGCGGGGGCGTCACCCTTGCTGGTGACTGTGATCACATAGGTTGCCGGGCGACCCATGTAGTGTCTCGCAGGTCCCGTCTTGGTGATCGCCAAAACGGGTTGGCGGACGATCGTCTCCGTTGTCACCTCGGCCTTCAGACCGCTGCTTGAGGTGGTGACCGCTCTGTTGACGTATACGCCGGTCTTAGACGCCTTGAGCATGGCCGAGAATTCCTTCGATTGCCCGGCCGCCAGCGTGCCGGCATCGAAGACGATCTCGTTCTTCCCATCCGTGGTCGTCATTCCGGGAGGTAGTGTATCCACGATCTTGACGCCCTGGACGGCGCCGGTGCCGCTGTTCGCGACAGCGAGCTTGATCGGGATCGGATCGCACAGGATCGCCTCTTTGGGCGCGGTTTTCGTGAGCTTGAGCTTCGGCTCGACCACCTCGGCGCTGGCGCACGCGGGCACAAGGAAGGTGACCGTGGCGCAATTCGTGAGGCAATCGCTCGTGGTGGCCACGCCGGAGATCGTGATCTGCCGACTGGCGTTCCCGTCGAGCGAATCCAGAGTCCACATCAACTTGTCGCCATCCGCCTTTGCCGGAAGGTTGGATTTTACGAACCTGAAATTCTTGGGCAGGTATTCCGTGATCGCCACGTCGCTCACCGTCATATCGGACAGGTTCGTGACCTTGATGGCATGGTCGAATGCCGCATTCATGGGGACCTCAGCGGGCATCTGTATATCCAGGCGAATCACGTCGTTTGCCGGATACGTCCGCGAAGCCTGGCAGGCCCCGCACCGGCCCGTAGCTGTCGCCGCTGGTTTGGGCGTGGCCGCCGGTTGGACCGTGGCTGCCGGTTGAACCGTTGCCGCCGGCGCCGGCTCGGATGTCCTGGTGGACTTGCAGCCGGACAACAAGGCCCCTGCGATACACAGGGTCATGATGAATGATATGCCTACATGTGTTTTCATAGTAGTGCTCCTTCTTCCTTCTTGTATGGCCGGCCACGACGCCGGCTCTTGTGTAAACACCATTCGTCGTCTCCCGGTGCCGCACAGCGGGCTCAAAGAACCCGCCCAGTCTTCGCCCAATCACGCGATGCCGTCAGAAGGTCATGCCGACGCCGAGCAGGTATTTGACATCCGTACTGCCCTGGCCCGCGGCCGGACTTTCATCATAGTTGAAGATGACCTTGAAGTTCGCGAACATGGTCTTCGTCAGGCTGGCGCGCAACTCCGCCGTTGTTGTCAGGTAGTAATCGGAGAACTGTTCCAGGCTCGGATAGTAGGTCAGGTCGTGAACGAACCGGAGAGTGTCCGTGATGCGATGATCGAAGTTGTATCCGGCCTGCAGGGAGATCTGGCTGTTGCTGTCGTCCGCCGGAGGATCGACATCGAACTTCTCATAGAGCGAGGCAAGACCGAGGCCGGTGGAGAAACTGGTCCGGTCCGTCTCGATCCACTGATAACCGGCGCCGCCGCCGACCACGACGCGTCGATCCAGATCTGCGATCGCGTCTTTCTCATAACGGCCGTTGAGGAATCCGAAGAACTTCTTCGTGAAGAAGTAGTCGTACTGGGCCTTGGCTCGCCACCAGTCTTCGGTCGTCTTTTCCTCACCGGTGTCGCGGTCTCTCTGCTTGGTCTTGCCGTAGTCGGCCCCGGCGGTGGTCCGGTCCTTTTCCGAGCGTCGGGCGACGCTCACGCTGGCGCTGACCGCCTCGGCCTTCGTGTTCCCGTGCGTCGAGGTCACGGCCGCGGACAGGTTCCCGGTCCACTTGGGTTGAGGCTTCGGCGGCGGGTTGATCGACGCGACGTCGGCTAATGCGAATGTCTGCGGGCGCAGGGCCGGGCCCTGGGCAATTGCGAACTGGCCCGGGTCCGCTGCGACGGCCGGCTGATTGAGCACGGTCCCATCCTTGAGGTGGATCGCGATGGCGGAATCGCTCTGGAACGTTGCGATATTCTCCGCGGGGACCGTGATCTGCCCGACTTGGTCGGTGTTCAAGACCAGTTTCCCGTCGCCCAGGGCCACGATTTTGCCGGTCAGGCGGTCGCCGTTCTTCAGCAGTACCTGATCCGCGTGAAGGGGGGCGCCCAGCAACAGCCAGGCGGCAAGTGTCAGAAAAACGAATCTACGCATGTTCAATCTCCTTTCAAAAATTCCGTGAATCCGAGGGACGCGTCACATCCATGTCCTTGGATTCTCAATGCCTTGGTTAATTCCCTGCGGAACCTGGGGTCCCTTGTTTGATATACACATCGCGCTGCGGGAAGGGGATGGTCAGGCCGTTTTGTTCGAGGGCCACCTTGATCCTGGCGGTCAGATCAAAGTACGTCGGCCAGTAGTCCGCGACGTTGACCCAGGGACGGACAACAAAGTTCACGCTGCTGTCCGCCAGGGCCGAGACCGCCACGACCGGCTCCGGGTCGGCCAGAATGCGAGTGTCTGCCGCCAGGACCCGCTCGATGACCTCCTTGGCCTTCTTCAGATCGTCTCCGTAGGATACGCCGATGACCATATCCACGCGGCGAGTCCCGTTGATCGTGAAGTTGCTGATGTTGCCGCCGGTGATCTGCGCATTCGGCACGATGATCCGCACGTTGTCGGGCGAATTCAAGACTGTGGTGAAGATCCCGATCTCCTTAACGCTGCCCTTGGCGCCGCCGGCCTCGACGAAGTCGCCGACGCGGATGGGCTTGAAGATGAGCATCAGCACGCCGGAGGCGAAATTAGACAGAGAACCCTGCAGCGCCAGGCCGACGGCCAGACCCGCGGCGCCGACGATGGCCACGAAGGAAGTCGTCTGGACCCCCAGGTTCGACACAGCGGCAATGACGACGAAGATGATCAAGCCCAGGTAGCATAGACTCTCTACGAATCGCACAAGAGTCTCATCTATTTTGGCCCGGGCCATCGCCTTGCCGGCGAGTCTCGAGAGCAGCCTCGCCACCCAGCGACCGACCACGAAGATCAGAATCGAGCCGACGATCTTCAGGCCGTATTCCGCCAACAGCGTGTAAACCTTGGTCAGAATCTCCTGAATGGTGCTCACGTCCAACTTGCTCAGATCGAGAGCCGAATCGGACGTCGCGTTCGGATCATCCCCGGCGGCGGCAAAGCCGGAAGTTGTCCCCGAGAGTACAAAAAAGAGGGAGGCAATGCCGCTCCAGAGAAAGGTTCCCCTGCCGTTTTTCATGACATCATCCTTCCATGAAACAATCGCAACTCCCGGAGTCTGCCGATGTACGGCACGTCAATTTTGCGGATGCACGTTGCTGGATGAGGAACCCAAGGCGCGAGAAGCATACTGTCGACAGCCGTCACGTGTCCTGCAGCCCTTCGATCCTGCATTGGCGACGCGGCTACGCCTTGGCCGGTTGGCGCATGTTGGAGAGCCGGTTGATCGTCCGGATGACCATGAAGATCGTGAAGGCCACGATGAGAAAGTCAATGACCGTGTTGATGAACAGGCCGTAGCGCATAGCCACGGCGGGGATAACCTCGCCGGTCGCCGATGTGCTCGCTTCCTTCAGGGTCAGTTGCAGGTTCTTGAAGTCGACACCGCCGAGAAGCATGCCGATCGGGGGCATGATGACGTCGTTGACCAGAGAACTGACGATTTTGCCAAAGGCAGCTCCGATAATAATGCCCACGGCCATGTCCAGGGCGTTTCCCTTTACGGCGAACTCCTTGAATTCCTTCAGCATTCCCATGATTCTTCTCCTTAAAAACTCCTTTTCCGACCTATGAAACGAAGAAACACCTACGATACACAGGACAAAGCGGCCGGGTTCAATAATTCCGTCTTCTTCTCTGCTGATAGGTAGCGGTGCGCACGGGCAAGACCCCTTCCTGGGAAACGAGCAACCTTGAGCGTCTCTTTGGCGGACTTGCAGCTTATGCTATCTCGGGGAACTTGTGGGCACAAGCAAGAATTGCGGAATTTTCTTGGAGCGGCGTACGCCTCCTCGATCCGGTTGTGAGGTTCGCGGTGGCCTTCAGAACTCCCCGTCCACGTAGTCGTCGAAGTGGTGGAATTCGGCGTTTTCCAAATACGTTTCGGGCCGGGACACGAAGCTGCGGAGGTTCTCTACAAGGACCATGTGCTTGTCTTCCTCCTGGGCCAGTTTCTGAAGGATCTTCCTGTGAACGGGGTTCTTGGCCTCTTTCGCCTTTTTCTGATAAAACCGCTTGCTCTCCTCTTCGATCTTGACGGCCCTGCCGTACAGATCCGCCTCGCTCATGTGGAAGTCGAATTTTTCCTTGGCTTTCCGCATCTTCGCGAACACCTTCTTGGCGTTGGCCAGAACGGGCGTGTCGGCCGCTTCTTTGGGGGTGCCCGCCTTCATGTGTTCGACCGTCTGATAGTGCTTTGCCTCTTCGTCGGCCAGCATCGTCAGGATGTTCCTGAGCCCGGTGTTTTGGGTTCGTTCCGCCAGGTCGCGGTAGTACAACTCGCTGTACTTTTCCTTGTCCATCGCGAATTCAAAGATGTCCATCATGGTTCCTTTCTCTCAGGGTCGTCCTGTTCTCACCGGTCTGTTCCCTTGCGTGGGGGCACTTAGCATGGGCCAACGACTTAATTGTACAGCCGTCCCGGCATTTTGTTCTGTGAAACCGGTGTAACTCGGGCTCAACACACTGTGGTCGCCGGTCTTGAGCCTGTCGCTCTGGTGGCTGAACCGGTGAATGTATGTGACGAGATATCTCCGGAGTCGGTCGAGCGGCACATATCGTTGCCTCGGCCATTGGTTCCCAGATTTGCTGCTTCTCCCTGGAAAAACTCTCCTGGCTTTGAACCTGGTGCAGCAGAGTGCGTAATGCTGAGTGAATCGGACGGCCGTTCCCCCCTGAACCGGTGGCTGCGGCTGGGCGTATTATGAATGTTGGCGAGCGTCTTCGGACGCCGAAGAAGAACGGACATCACAAAGCCCCGCGTAGTCTCGCTTCCTCTCCCTCCGCACCGCGGGGCTTTGCTTCTTTCTCCAATGTCGTGTCGCCGGCGGTTCCCGTGCGTCTGAACTGCCCATGTCGCGCATCGTACATCTCCCGTTCCTTATCGACCTGAGGTAATCGAATCGTGCAAAGGAGAAAGCCCATGAAAACGGCGATCTTACCCGCAATACTGGCTGGTTGGCTGCCGTTGGCCTTCTCGTGTGGCTGTAGAGACGAGCCCGCCGCCTCCGGTCCGAGGCGATGGCTGTGCAGAAGCCACTGTACACATTCAAGCTGGAGGACATGGATGGGCAGATAGGTGATCTGGCTGGCTTTCGCGGCAAGGCGATTCTCATGGTGAACATTGCCGGCAAGTGCGGCTACACGAGGCAGTACACCGGTCTGCAGGCCCTGTACGAGAACTATGGCCGCCGTGGCTTGGTGGTCCTGGGATTCCCGGCCAACAATTTCGGGGCCCAGGAGCCGGGCACAAACGAGCAGATCCGGTAGTTTTGCTCGGCCACCTATGGCGTTACCTTCCCCGTCTATGCGAAAATCTCGGTCAAAAGCGACGACATCCACCCCCTGTACCGATTCCTCACGAACCGCGAGAGCAACCCTCAATTTGGCGGGGACATTGCGTGGAATTTCACAAAATTCCTGGTCAGTCGCGGCGGGGACGTCCTTGGCCGGTACGAGCCTGCGATGGAACCGGCCGACGAACGGCTCGTCGCAGATACTGAAAATGTTCTCAAAGACGCCGAATGACAGCGCCTGGCTATGGGCGCGATGCTGAATCCCATTCAGACACTCAAAGGCGATTCCTGTCGCGACGAGCACAGATTTTTTCGTTGCTGCAGGATCGCCGGAGAAATCCCTGAACCTCCCCTCGCTTGTAAAAGTCCAGACTACCTCAATTCCCTCCTCGAATTGAGGATTGCCTTGCAATATTGTGACAGTCTTCACGTAAAATATGATATTGCAACAGCTTATAGACTATTGCCGGACGGACTGGCTGCTTTAGTGACCTATTGTCCATCATTTTATAGGCCATTTGTGTACAATTAAGTTTATAACTCTGTGGTGACTTGGCCACTGGTACACACAGAAATGTGAAAAATGGTGCAACATAATGCTTGACTTCGACGTATTTATGTTCGATACTGTGCGTTAATGAGCTGTGAGGCATCTCGGGGGGCACCCCATCTGATCTTGGTTGAACGAAGAGCCGATAAAACAGGGCATGCAGATCATGGCCAACAGAAGCTGCATCATAAGGTTGTCAAGGTATAAGAACGCGTTGAATCGGTTGAAGACGCTGAACTTCATAAGGGTCTTCTCCGACAATCTGGCGGACGCGGCGGGCGTGACGGCTGCGCAGGTCCGCAAGGATTTCTCCCTGTTCGGAATTACGGGCAATCGGCGCGGGGGCTACAAGGTCGATGACCTGGCGGACCAGCTCAACAAGATCCTGGGCAAAGAGCAACTCCAGGAATTCGTCCTCATCGGGGTTGGCAATATCGGCCGGGCGCTGTTGCATTATCCCGGTTTCGAGAGGAGCGGAATCCATATTGCCGCCGGTTTCGATATCGATCCGGTGAAGTACGACGTGGAAAGCGAGCCGCCGGTGTTGCCGCTGGAGCAGTTGGCCGAATTCGTCAAACGCCGTGACATCACGCTTGCGATCGTGGCCGTCCCGGATTACGCCGCACAACAAGTGCTTGGCCTGCTGCTTTCCGCCGGGATCAAAGGGGTGATGAATTTTGCGCCCATTTGTCTTAAGGCGCCCGATGGCTGCATCGTGAACAACATCAACCTCGAAACAGAGCTTGAGAATTTGATCTACTTTGTCAATGCCACCGAGAACGGGAACTAACCACATACTGCCGTCCGTATCCGTAAAGACGAGAATCCTGATCTCGTTCCTTATGGTGATCTTCGTGCTGTCGATTTCGATAGCCCTCCTGGGATACTGGGTGATCCAGAAAGATGTCATCGGACGGGCGGATCAGAAGGTTCGTCGTGACCTGACGACGGCGCGGACGGTCTATACCGCTGAGATCGAACGCATCGGCCAGGCGCTCGGGCTGGTTTCACCGAACGGCAACATCAAGGCTCTGAAGGACAAGCTCAACGTTCACTACCTGCGATATGTTGCCAGCGAGGATTTCAACTCGCTGCGCAGCGAGATCGCCAGGGAGGCCGTGAGGAAGGGTGACCCCAACGGGGTTGGGGGCACGCGGATTATCGGAGTTGAGGAACTTGCAACGCTGGTCGATTTCCCGGGCGAGGTGACCATCGAGATCAGGCGGACGCCCAAGGCTCGGCCGACCGACAGGAAAGTGGTCGATTCCGTCATGGCGAAGGAATACGCCGTACCGGTATTCAACGACAGGGAAGAGATCACAGGCGTCCTGTACGGCGGTCGTGCGATCAATCGCGACGATACGTTCGTCGACCATGTTCGGGAAATGGTCTTTGGCGGTGACGTGTACAAGGACAAGCCCGTCGGCACCGTGACGATCTTCCTGGACGACGTGCGAATCGCCACGAACGTCCAGGACAAGGACGGCCAGCGGGCCATCGGAACGCGGGTGTCCGAGGAGGTCTACCGGGCCGTGGTCGAGCAGGGCCGGATCTGGCACGAACGAGCCTTTGTCGTGACCGACTACTACAAGAGCGCCTACGAACCGATCCGGAATATCGACGGTGGCATCATCGGGATCCTGTATGTGGGCACGCTGGAGCAGCCGTTCAACGACATGGCCCGAGAGGTGATGCAGTTGTTCCTGCTGTCGGTGGCCGGCGTGTCGGTCATTGCGGTGCTGTTCTCGTTTGTTCTGGCCGGGACGATCTCCAAGCCGCTTACCGAGGTCGTTCACGCCAGCGAGTGCCTGGCTTCCGGCGATTGGGGCTACCGGATCGACAGCGACACGTCGATCAAGGAAATCAACAGTATGGCCGAGGCCTTCAATGCCATGGCCCTGGGGCTCAAGGAGCGGGAAGAGAGCCTGCGGATCTCCAACGAAAAGCTGGCGGCGATGAACAAGAGCTACATCGATCTGATCGGATTCGTCGCCCACGAGCTCAAGGGGATCCTGGCCTCGGCGGTGCTGAATGCCTACGCGGTGCGAGACGGATATCTGGGCCTGATCAATTTCAAGCAGCGGAAAGCCATGGATTCGGTCACGAGGAACCTCGACTACCTCGATGCGACCGTCAAGAAATTCCTGAGTCTGGGCCGGGTCGAGCGGGGCGAGCTGTCGGTCAATAAGGCGGCGCTCAACCTCAAGAAGGACGTTTTCGATAACTCGATCAACTCGCTGGCGCCGATGGCCGCGAAGAAGAACCTGAAGATCGCCAACGAGGTGAGCCCCGAGATGGTGGTGAATGCCGACTCGGATCTGATGCAGATCGTGGCCAATAACCTCGTTAGCAACGCGATCAAGTACAGCCCGGATGCGGGGAAGATCAAAGTCACCGCCCGGCAGGTCAACGGAATGGTCGAGGTTGATGTCTATAACGACTCAACGCCCATGAGCGAAGAGCAAAGGGCGAAATTGTTTCAGAAGTTCTCGCGGCTCGACAATCCGGAGACCAAGAAGGTCAAAGGCACCGGACTCGGTCTGTACATCACCAAGCAGATCGTCGAGCGGCACGGAGGCAGTATCACCGTCGAGCCCCGCGAACACGGGAACTCGTTCGTATTTCGAATAGAAAGGAACTAAAGAAGATGCCGACCCCATTGGAATTGATCAAGAAGAAGCGGGCCGAGGCCGTCAGCCGAATCGTCGGCAAGGGCTACCTCTCCACCAAGAGGGTGTACGTGGGCATGGCCACGTGCGAGATCGCCGCCGGCTCGAAAGATGTGCTGGACGTGTTCCAGAAGGCCGTCAGTCGCGGCCTGACCGACGTATACCTGAGTCAGAAGGGTTGCGCGGGCCGCTGCAACCTGGAGCCGACCGTCGAGGTGATCGAGGCGGGCAAGAGTCCCGTCAAGTACGGCAAGGTGGACAAGGAGCGGGCCCTGCAGATCATTGAGCGGCACATCAAGAACGGCGAGGTCATCAAAGAGTGGGTCATCGATTGAAGGAATTTGAAGTGTGAAGTTTGAAGTGTGAAGTTGGGAACCTGATCCCCTCACTTCAAACTTTGAACTTGAAACTTCAAACTTCTTCCTGAAAGGAATAGGCACTGTGACTGCGACACAATACAGAATCATCATCTGCGATGGAACGTCGTGTAT
Organism: Phycisphaerales bacterium UBA2218; assembly: GCA_002327785.1. Lineage (GTDB taxonomy): Bacteria > Planctomycetota > Phycisphaerae > Sedimentisphaerales > Anaerobacaceae > PLanc-01. The sequence continues at coordinate 21,007 of DCUI01000275.1, read as the reverse complement.
CAACAAGGGGTCTCGCAAGCTGACCGTCCTGTTGCGGGAGCAGTTGGAGAAGCACGGCCTGGCCGACCGAACGGCCATCGGTTTGTCCGGCTGCCTCGGCATGTGCGACAAGGGCCCGATCATGGTCGTCAACCCGGGCTACACCATCTACGGCCACGTGACCGAGGCCGACATCCCCGAGATCGTCGAGGAGCATCTGGTCCACGGCCGGCCCATCGCCCGGCTGGCGATCCAGGAAGATCATCTGTACAACCGCTTCTTCCGCGTCTTCGGCGACGCGAAATTCTTTGGCAAACAGATGCGGATCACGCTCCGCAACTGCGGCATCATTGATCCCGAGAACATCGACGATTACCTTTCCCTTCGTGGATACGAGGCGCTGGCCAAGGCGATCACGGAGATGACGCCGGAGCAGATCGTTGCCGAGGTCGAGAAATCCGGGCTTCGTGGACGGGGCGGGGCGGGGTTCCCCACCGGCCGCAAGTGGAGACTCACGGCCAATGAGAAGGCCACGCCGAAGTATGTGATCTGTAACGCCGACGAGGGCGACCCCGGGGCCTTCATGGACCGAAGCGCCATCGAGGGCGACCCGCACACGATCGTCGAGGGCATGGCGATCGGCGGCTACGCCATCGGCGCCGATCGCGGCATCGTCTACATCCGGGCAGAGTACCCGTTGGCGATCAAGAGAATCCAGAAGGCCATCGACGATGCCCGGTCGCACGGCTTGCTGGGCGAGAACATCCTCGGTTCGAACTTCTCGTTCGATATCGAGATCCGGCTGGGCGCCGGGGCCTTCGTCTGTGGTGAGGAAACCGCGCTGATCCACTCCATCGAAGGGGCGCGCGGTATGCCGAGGCCGCGACCGCCGTATCCGGCGGCCGTTGGGCTCTTCGCCAAGCCGACGCTCATCAACAACGTCGAAACCTGGGCCAATGTCCCGGTCATCATTCTCGATGGCGCCAACTGGTTCCGCACCGTCGGCACCGAGACCAGCAAGGGGACCAAGGTCTTCGCGCTGGCGGGCAAGGTCGTCAATACGGGCCTGATCGAGGTCCCCATGGGCACGACGCTCCGTGAGATCATCTACGACGTCGGCGGCGGCATCCCGTTCGGAAAGCGGTTCAAGTCCGTCCAGACCGGCGGCCCCTCCGGCGGTTGTCTCCCCGAGCAGTATCTCGACACGCCCATCGATTACGAATCACTGGCCAAGGCCGGCTCGATCATGGGCTCCGGCGG
>DCUI01000275.1:0-19753 GCA_002327785.1 Phycisphaerales bacterium UBA2218 | reverse complement strand
GAATCGTGCGGCAAGTGCACGCCCTGTCGTGAGGGGACCAAGCGTATGCTCGAGATTCTCAACCGCATCACGGAAGGCAAGGGTCAGCCGGGCGATATCGAGAAACTCGAGCGGCTCGGCAACACGATCAAGCGGTCCGCCCTATGCGGTCTGGGCCAGTCGGCGCCGAACCCCGTGCTCAGCACGATCAAGAACTTCCGCGACGAATACGAGGAGCACATCCACGAGAAGAAGTGCCGGGCCAAGGCCTGCAAGTGTCTCGTTTCATTCGAAATCGGCGACAAGTGCATCGGCTGCGGGGCCTGCCGAAGGGTCTGTCCGGTCGGCGCGATCACCGGCAGCCCGAAGAGCAAGCACACCATCGATCAGGATAAATGCGTCCGTTGCGGCATGTGCTTCAACACCTGCAAGTTTGAGGCCATCGCGAAGGTTTGAGGAGATAAATGGATACGAAGAAGATTACGATTACGATCAACGACAGGGAATACAAGATCGATCCCGGCCAAACGATCATGCAGGCAGCCGACAAGTGCGGCTACCACATCCCGCGCCTGTGCTACCATCCGAAGCTCTCCATCGAGGGCGCGTGCCGGGTCTGCATCGTCGAGGTCGAAGGGATGAAGAACTTCATCGCCTCGTGCTGCTACCCGGTGGCCGACGGAATGAAGATTCGCACGAACACCAAGGAAGTCCGCCAAGCCCGGCGCGATATCGTCGAGCTGCTCGTGGACAACCATCCCGAGGACTGCCACACCTGCGAGCGTGACGGCAACTGCGAGCTCCAACGGTTGGTCTACTCGATGGGCATCCGTCATCGCCACTTCACCGGCGAGCGGAAGCACTATGAGAAGGACCTCTCGGGCGCCAGCGTGATCCGCGACCCGGACAAGTGCATCCTCTGCGGGCGATGCGTCCGGATGTGCTCGGAGATCCAGGGCGTGCACTGCCTGACCCAGGCCCACCGCGGGTTCAACACGGTGGTGATGCCGGCCTACAACATGCCGTTCGCGGAGAGCGTCTGCAGCGGCTGCGGCCAGTGCATCAACGTCTGCCCGACCGCCGCGTTCGTCGAGAAGAACCACACGCAGGAGCTGTTCGAGAAGCTCAACGACAAGAGCCTGATCAAGGTCGTTCAGTTCGCACCGTCGGTTCGCGCGGCCATCGGCGAGGCCTTCGGCCTGCCCGCCGGCAGAAACATGGAAGGCCAGCTCATCGCCGCCCTGCGAAAGCTCGGATTCGACTACGTCTTCGACACGCAGTTCGCCGCCGACCTGACGATCATGGAAGAAGGCAGCGAGTTCCTCGAACGGGTCCAGGGCAACGGCCCGCTGCCTCTGATCACGTCCTGCTCCAGCGCCTGGATGAAATACGTCGAGCAGTTCTACCCCGACATGGTGGACAACATCTCGACGTGCAAGTCGCCCATGTCGATGGCCTCGTCCATGTTCAAGACCTACTGGACCGACAAGATGAAGATCGATCCGAAGAAGGTCCTCAGCGTCGCAGTGATGTGCTGCACAGCCAAGAAGTACGAGGCGGCCCGACCCGAGCTGGAGGTCCACGGGATGCGGACGACGGACATCGTCGTGACGACCCGCGAGATCGCCTGGATGATCAAGTCCGCCGGCATCGACTTCGTGAATATCAAGGAAGAGAAGCCGGACGCTCCGCTGGGCCTGTCCTCCGGCGCCGGCGCCATCTTCGGCGTCACCGGCGGCGTTATGGAGGCGGCCGTCCGCACCGCATACGAATTGTACACGGGCGAGACCCTGATCGACATCGAGATGGCCGACATCCGAGGTTTCAAAGGGGTCAAGGAGGCCAAAATCAGCCTGGACGGCAAGGAGCTGCGGCTCGTCGTCGCCCACGGCCTGGGCAACGCCCACAAGGTCATGGAAATGGTCCGCAAGGACCGCAATCGGTTCCACTTCATCGAGGTGATGGGCTGTCCCGGCGGCTGCATCGGCGGCGGCGGTCAGCCCTATGCCACCGTCAACTCGATCCCGCTCGATGAGGAAACGCTCAAGCTGCGGGCCCAGGCGCTCTATGACCTGGACCGGTCAAAGACGATCCGTCGTAGTCGCGACAATCCGGATGTCCAGCGGCTATACCGCGAGTTCCTCGGCCGGCCGCTCAGCGAGAAATCGCATGAGCTGCTGCATACGCACTACAGGGCCAAGCTGCCGAAAGGCATCGTTTCGCCTGAGTTGAAGATCGTCTGAAAGTAGCACGGGCATCCTGCCCGTGAAGAAACGCGTAGCACGGACGTCCCGCCCATGAAAGACACGGGCAAGATGCCCGTGCTACGATGAAGGTATTGCAGATGACAATGGTTCTGAAGGATAACAGGTCCACCCGAGAGTGGATTCAAGAACGGATCAAGCCCGAGCAGATCGAGAAGTACCTCGACCACGGTCAGGACTTCATCGACGAGCCCGCGATCGAGCGGGCCCTGGCGGCCAACCGGGGCTGCGACGCCGGGCGGGTCCGGGACATCCTGGCCAGGTCTCTCGCCATCGAGACGCTGACGCCGGATGAGACGGCGTGCCTGCTCCACGTCACGGACCCGGAGCTGCTGGCGGAGATGCGGCAGGCCGCCGCGGCGGTCAAGACGAAGGTCTACGACAATCGCATCGTGACCTTCGCTCCGCTGTACCTGAGCAATTTGTGCGTCAACGACTGTGTCTACTGCGGTTTTCGGTGCAGCAATCGCGCCGAGAGCCGCCGGATACTGTCGGTTGGCGACGTCCGTCGAGAGATCGAGGTGCTGGCCGGCCGGATCGGCCACAAGCGTTTGATCGTGGTTTATGGCGAGCACCCGAAGTCCGGCGTCGAGTACATCGCCGACACGCTGCGGGCTATCGCGGACGTGAAGGTCAAGACCCGTCGCGGCTGGGGCCAGATCCGACGGTGCAACGTCAACGCCGCCCCAATGCCGGTCGAGGAACTCCGCATCCTGCACGAAGCGGGCATCGGCACGTTCCAGGTGTTCCAGGAAACGTATCACAAAAAGACCTACGAGCAACTGCACCCGAGCCGCACGATCAAAGCCAACTATCGCTGGCGGCTGTACTGCATGCACCGTGCGATGGAGGCCGGCATCGACGACGTCGGTCTGGGCGTGCTGTTCGGCCTGTACGACTGGAAGTTCGAGGTCATGGGGTTGCTGTCCCATGCGATCGAGTTGGAGAAGAGGTTCGGGATCGGGCCGCATACCATCTCGTTCCCGAGGCTCGAACCGGCGCACAACACGCCGTTCGTCGAGAACCCCCGGCACCGTGTCAGCGACGAAGACTTCAAGCGGCTGGTGACGGTGATTCGCCTGGCGGTGCCCTATACCGGCATGATCCTGACCGCCCGCGAGAACGCCCGGCTTCGACGGGAGGTCCTGCCTCTGGGCTGCACGCAGACGGACGCATCGAGCCGCATCGGGATCGGCAGCTACGCCGACCGGCCCGACGGCAGCCAGCAGGGCGACCGCCAACAGTTCATCCTGGGCGACACCCGCTCGCTGGACGATGTCGTTCGCGAGCTGGCCGAGGCCGGCTATATCACGTCGTTTTGCACGGCCGGCTATCGTTGCGGACGCACCGGGCGGAAAATCATGGGCCTCTTGCGCAGCGGCAGGGAAGGCCGGTTCTGCAAGCTCAACGCGGTGATTACGTTCCGCGAGTGGCTCGATGATTTCGCCAGCCCCGAGACGATGGCGGCCGGCGAGAAGGTCATCACCAAGGAAATCGAGCAGATCAGGCAGCGAATGCCGGAGATCTTCGATGCGTTCATGGGCTACTACGAGAAGACCCGGACCGGCCGGAGAGATTTGTACTTTTAGAACGGATGATTGCGGAATCCTGCGATCTTGTTGAGAAAGGAACCAGGGCATAACACATGGCAAAGACCGCTATCAAGGAGAAAACAGCACCTGCAACGCACGAGGAAAAACTCGCCGAGCTCCGGGAGCACATGGCCGAGATCAAGACGCGGGAGAACCCCCAGTCGCAACTGATCTCGATCCTGCACAAGGCCCAGGGGTTGTTCGGATACCTGGCGACGAGCGTGATGGACGAGATCGCCGAGACGATGGGCATCCCGACGGCGCACATCTGGGGCGTGGCGACCTTCTACCACTACTTCAAGCTGACGCCGCCGGGCCGGTACGAGATCGCGCTGTGTCTGGGGACGGCCTGCTACGTCAAGGGCGCCGCCCAGATCCTGCAAGCCGTCAAGGACGAGCTCAAGATCGACGTTGGTGGCGTGACGCAGGATGGATTGTTCTCCCTGGCCCCGGCCCGATGCCTCGGCGCCTGCGGCCTGGCCCCGGTCGCCATGATCGGCGAGAAGATCCACGGCGAGCTGACGCCCAAGAAGATCGTTCAGATTCTCAAGGACTACCGCAGGCAGGTGGAGAAAGAGAAGTAGTGGCCAGTCCCGGCATAGAGAGGGTCCTGGAACGGATTCACGCGGCCGAGCTGCCGGACTTCGCGGATCTGACTTTTGTTCTGCGCGTTGCAGACCCTGCGGAGTTGAGAGCGCTGTTCGGTTTTGCCGATGCCGTCCGACGCGAGTCGGTCGGCGACGGCATTCTCCTGCGGGGGATCATCGAGTTCTCCAACGTCTGCCGCAACACGTGCCGGTACTGCGGGCTCAACCGGCGGAATACCCATCTGGCGAGGTACCGGCTGACCCGGGACCAGATCCTGGCTGCGGTCCAGAATATTTGCGAGGCCGGGATAAAAACCGTTGTGCTCCAAAGCGGCGAAGAGGATAATCTCGGCGCTGATTGGTTGACAGAGGTGATCGCAGGCATTGGACGATCACTCGACGCGGCCGTCACGCTTTGTGTCGGAGAGCGGAGCCGCGAGGAGTATAGGGCGTGGAAACTGGCGGGGGCCGACCGGTATCTGCTCAAGATCGAGACGTCCGATCCCGGCCTCTACAGGGAACTCCATCCCGGCATGAGTTTTGAGAACAGGACAAGGTGCTTGCAGGACCTGGCTGTTCTGGGATACCAGACCGGCTCCGGCAACCTCGTGGGGTTGGTGGGCCAGACCATCGAGAGTCTGGCCGGCGACCTCCGGTTCTTCAAACAGGGTCGCTTCGACATGGTGAGCGTCAGTCCGTTCATCCCCCATTTGCAGACGCCTCTGGCGACCGAGCCCGCCGGGGACTTGATGATGACCCTGAAGATGATCGCCCTGACGCGGATTGTCTGCCCGAATGCCCACATTCCGGCCAGTACGGCGATTGGGTCGCTGCATGGCCGGGATGAACGCCCGAGGGCCCTGGCGGCAGGGGCCAACGTGATTATGCCCAATTTCACGCCCAACCCGGTCCGGCGATTGTATGATCTCTACCCCGGCAAGACCGGCTGCGATCTGCCGCCGCAGCAGAGTGTCGCGGCCATCGAGCGGATGGCCGCCGCGATGGGCCGCGGGGTCGATTATGCCCGCGGGGATGCCGTGAGGTTGAAGGGGGCGTCCGGATGCGATCCATCGCGTTCGGTGGCCTCATCTGACGCCGATCTGGCGAAGGGGCAATGCAATAGCATGTACGCGAACTGAAGGAGAAGTAGACGATGGCGAAAAAAGTGCTGATGATTGACGATGATCCGGAATTCGTCGATGCGATCTCGAACCTGCTCGACGCCAAGGGCTACGAGGTCCACACGGCCTCCAACGGCAAGGACGGGGTCGCGAAAGCCAAGGCCGAGGACCCGGACATCATCCTGCTCGACGTCATGATGACCACGAAGAACGAAGGGTTCAACGTCGCCCGCGAGCTGCACGAGGACCAGAAGCTCGCGACCACCCCGATCATCATCATGACGGGAATCCGGCGGGAGATGAATCTGCCGTTTGGGTTCGAGCCCGATGAGACCTGGCTGCCCGTGAAGAAGGTGCTGGAGAAGCCGGTGAAGCCCGAGGTCCTGCTCTCGGCGATATCGGAGAACATCCGGAAGTCCTGACCGGCTGTACGCGGAATCGGGCGAGGCCGCCGCTGTGGCAGCGTACTTTTTGCAGCCGCTTCGCCCGGTTCCGATCGCTCGCAGGGCAGACGTTGATCCGTTGGAGGTCGCCGGTCCGGGGCGCATGGGCTCTCAATCGGATCGACTTGATGAAACGATCGCTCGCCCTCGGACGGATGCGACGGTGTCCTGCCGAGGCGCACGCGCAGGCCGGCCTGGATGGCTGAGACTGTCGGCTGGTGCGCTCTCAGGGATCCACAGGCGATACCCGTGAGCCAGGGAACGCAGGAGACTGCCGAGGCGAACCACTAGGTATACAATCCCTATCCCGCAGAAAAGCACTCTGAGTATATCGGACATTTCTATCCTTCCCAATCAGCAGGACGGTTCGTTCATTTCGACCACGCTGATGTTTCACGGGGACCGTTGAACGAGGCCGTTCGGCGTCGTTTTCTGTCCTATTCAAAAATATGGCGTGTACGTTAGGGAGCAGTTAATTGCGTGTTAGATTTGCGCTAATCGTAGCCCGTTGTGCCGCGGCGTCGTATAATCGTGCGATGGGTTGAGCCTGGCACGTTATATGGGGCCCCATATCCATCCGGCCTGGAAGGAGATGTCGATGTCGAAGCCCACCATTCTCGTCGTGGACGACGAAGAAGATATTCGCGAGCTTGTGGAGCTGAACCTGGTTCGCGAAGGATACAAGGTCCTGACCTGCGAGACGGGCGAGCAGGCGCTGGCTGTGGCGAGAGTGAAGACGCCTGACCTGATCGTGCTCGATCTGATGCTGCCCGGCATCGACGGCCTGGAGGTCTGCAAGCGGCTGAAAGCCGATCCGGTCCTACGGCGCGTCTCAGTGGTCATGTTGACGGCCAAAGGCGAGGAGTCGGACATCGTCACGGGGCTCGAGCTGGGGGCGGATGATTACATCACGAAGCCCTTCAGCGGCAAGGTGCTCGTCGCGCGGGTACGCCGGCTCCTGCGGAAGGTGCTCGATGGAGGCGATGAGAAGAGCCTCGTGAAGGTCCACGGTTTGGTCATCGACCCTGCTCGCTACGAAGTGACCCTGAACGGTCGGCCCATTTCGCTGACCCTGACGGAGTTCAACATTCTCCATACCCTTGCCCGGCGTCCCGGCCTGGTGTTCACTCGCTACCAGATCGTGGACGTCATTCACGGGGACGACTATCTCGTAACGGATCGTGCCGTCGATGTTCAAATCGTCGCCCTGCGTCGCAAACTGGGGCCCAGCGGGAAGCTCATCGAGACCGTTCGCGGGGTAGGCTATCGATTCAAGGATTGAAACCCATGTTCCGAACGCGGCTGATTTGGCGATTGTACCCTTGGTTCCTGGCCGTCACGCTGTTGGCGGTCGTGGCCGCAATGGTCTATTTCTCGCGTGAGTTCCGTGCGTTCTATCGGGGTCAGTTGCGTGATGAGCTGAAGGCAGTGGCGGGGGTGGCTGCTCCGGAGGTCGCTCGGGCGCTCGGACACGGCCCGGCCGAGGTCGATACGCTCTGCAAGAGGTTCGGCCGCGCGGGGAACGACCAGTTGCGATTTACCGTTGTGACCTCCGCCGGACGTGTGCTCGGCGATTCCCAGGAGAATCCCACCCTCATGGACAATCACTCGGACCGAGCGGAGATCCAGGCGGCGTTTCGCAGCGGCTACGGTGAATCGATTCGGTTCAGTCCCACCCTTGGCGGGGAGATGCTGTACGTGGCGATTCCGGTTCCCGAGGGCGACGCCTCGCGGACCGCGATTCGCGTGGCCGTCTTCGCCAACGCCATGGAGGAGGTGATCGCTCAGATGCGGACGCACATCCTCTGGGCGGGTCTCGTCATCGTTGCGTGTGTGGCGATACTGAGCCTGTTGATCTCCCGCAGCATCAGCCAGCCGATCGTGAGCATGAGACGAATCGCCCGGTTGTTTGCCGGAGGCCAGCTCAACGTTCGGGTCCCCGCCGCGGGGGCGACCGAGTTGGACGACCTCGCCAAGGCCCTCAATGAAATGGCGACCCAGCTCGGTGACCGGATTGTTACGATCACCCGGCAGCGCAGCGAGCTGGAGACGATCCTGTCGAGCATGATTGAAGGCGTCCTTGCGGTTGATTCCAGTGGATATATCGTCAGCATCAACAATGCGGCGGCCGAACTGCTCGGTGTCGATCCGGCCTGGGCGCGGGGCCGTAGTGTCGAGGAGGTCGTCCGCAACGTCGGTCTCCAGCAGTTCGTGCGAGATACGCTCGTTAGCGACAAGCCGACCGAGGGAGACATCTCGTTTCCCGGCGCGGGCGAGCGGTTCTTCCACGTCCAGGGGGCCTGTCTCATGCATGCCCGCGGGGAGCGGGCCGGCGCGGTGATCGTCCTGAGCGACATGACCCGTGTCCACCGGCTCGAGAACCTCCGTCGCGATTTTGTGGCGAACGTCTCCCACGAGCTCAAGACCCCGGTGACCTCGATCCAGGGATTCGCCGAAGCCCTCCAGGAAGGCGGCGTGACAGATGCCGAACAAACTCGCCGCTACGTGAGCATCATCGCCAAGCATGCCCAGAGACTCAACGCCATCATCGACGATCTGCTGAGTCTTTCGAGGCTCGAAGACGGGAGCGAGCGACGGGCCATCTCCTTCGAGAACCACAAGCTCAAGGAGGTCCTTCAGGCGGCGATCGATCTGTCCGCCATCAAGGCCGAGGCCAAGCAGATGAAGGTGAACTTTGTCTGTCCAGAGGATGTGACGGCGTCGGTCAATGCGCCGTTGCTGGAGCAGGCGGTCGTCAATCTCATCGACAACGCGGTCAAGTACAGCGAGCCTGGAACCCCCATCGAGATTCACGTCGATTCGGGTCAGGAGGAGGTCGCGATCCGCGTCAAAGACGCCGGCTGCGGCATTGCGGCGGAGCATCTTTCGAGGGTTTTTGAAAGGTTTTACGTCGTGGACAAGAGCCGCAGCCGCAAGCTCGGCGGGACCGGTCTGGGCCTGGCGATCGTCAAGCATATTGCCCAGGTTCACGGCGGGCACGTCACGGTCGAAAGCACGCCGGGCAAGGGCAGCACCTTCACCATGCACCTGCCCCGCAGATAATACCGGACCTCTGCCGGTGGGGGTCGTTGTGTCCTCTCTTCCCCCGACGGAACGAACGTCCTCGTTCGTTCCGCCCTCTTATCAGTGCTGGGAATCCAGCCAACCGCCTCATTCTAACCGAAATCTAACGCTCCATTGATTTGCCCTTAACACGGTCCGGCTACCGTTGCCTGTGTACAGTGGCCTGCGACTCCCTGGGATTGGCTCAGGGACGCAGCGTGCGTGACATCACTTTTGGAGGCGCTACGATGTCGAAAGGACCTTGGCGACGATGGAGTGTCGGTCTGGTGGTTTTGTGTGTGACAGTGCTGTTGCGGCCGGGGGCCGCGTGGGCCCAGGAAGATGTCAACGAATTGAAGGCCGAGTTGCAGGCCCAGAAACAGCGGCAGGCCGCACTGGAGGACAAGATCAATCAGTTGGAGGCCCGGCAGAAGCTCAAGGAGAAGTCGCTGGCCGAGAAGATCGAGCAGGCGGTCGCGGCGAAACCCGCAGAGGAGAAGAAAGCGGACGTTATTCCCGATGCCTTGAAGTGGGCGTCGAAGCTGAAATGGCACGGTGATGCCCGATATCGCTACGAGTACATTGACGACGACGCAACCGATTCAGAGGACCGCCACCGTCACCGCATCCGGGCCCGTCTGGGACTGACGGCCGAGATCAACGATGAGTGGGACCTCGGGTTCCGCATCGCCACCGGCCAGGGGGAAGTCTCGGGCGACCCGGTTTCCACGAACCAGACGTTCGACGAGGCCTTCTCCAAGAAGCCGATCTGGCTCGATCAGGCGTTCGTCGGCTACCACCCGCAGTGGTTCGAGGGCCTGAACGTCATTGCCGGCAAGATGGAGAACCCGTTCTACAAGGTGGGCAAGAACCAGTTGATCTGGGACGGGGACCTGACGCCGGAAGGTGCGGCCCTTACCTACGGTCACCCGTTCAACGACAAGACCAGCGTCAATCTCGCGGCCGGTGGATTCTGGGTGAACGAGGAATCCAGCGGCGGCGACACCTCGCTGTGGGGATTCCAGGGCTATTTCAAGCACCAGATCGACAAGCCGACCTACGTCCTCGGCGGCGCCGGCTGGTACGACTACGGCAACATCCAGGGCGAAGAGAGCCTCGCGGATGAGTGGGACGATGCGGGGGACGAGTTCTTCGGCAACACTTCCGCGGCAGGCGACGTCTACGCCTCTGATTACGACCTGCTGGAGCTCTTCGCCGAGTTCGGCACGGAACTCGGCAAGCTGCCTGTGGCGGTCTACGGGGACTACGTCCAGAACACTGCGGCGGATGACGAGGATACCGGCTGGCTCGTCGGCGTTCAACTCAACAAGGCCAAGGACCCCGGTTCGTGGCAGCTCGATTGGGACTACCGGGAAATTGAGCGGGATGCGGTCGTGGGGCAGTTCAACGACTCGGATTTCATCGCCGGCGGGACCGGGGGGAAAGGCCACCGCTTCGGCGCCGGCTACGTGGTGGCCAGGAACGTTACAACGAACCTGACCTACTTCATGGCTGAGTTCGACCGGTCCGGCATCGAGGGTGAAAAGTACGACCGTGTGCAGGTCGATCTGGCTTTCAAGTTTTGAGTCGATGATTTTCTGTGCCCCGAATCGGATCGTAACACAGTGCTAACATTCCCCTAACAGGAATGGCGTACAGTTTGGAAGAAGACATGAGAAAGAGAGGTTCAGACATGAAGAGAGTTCTGGTTGGCATGGTGGCGGCGGCGCTGGCGATGGGCGTCGGGGTGAATGCGGAGACGCTCCAGATCGATGGCTCCACGACGGTCGGGCCTGTGGCGGACGCATTCGCGGAGTACTTCAAGAGCATCCAGCCCGATCTGGCGATCACGGTGAAGAAGACCGGCAGCGGGGACGGGGCTGCGGCCCTGATCGACGGGCGGTGCGACATCGCGACGATGAGCCGGTTCATGAAGGCAGAGGAGTTCGAGAAGGCGGTCGCGAACAAGGTGCTGCCGGTTGCCCACGTCGTGGCGATGGACGGCGTGTGCGTCGCAGTGCACCCGTCCAACCCGGTCAAGGCGCTGACCAGCGCCCAGGTCCGTGATATCTACATGGGCAAGATCACGAACTGGAGCCAAGTCGGCGGCTCGAATACGCCTATCGTCGTGATCAGCCGGGACACGTCTTCCGGCACCTACGAGACGTTCGAGAGCCTGATTATGAAGAAGGCTGCGATGGCTGCGGGCGTCGAGTACGTCAACGCCAATCCGCAGGCCCAGTCGCGGGTTCGCACCACGGCCGGTGCGATCGGCTATGTGGGGTTGGGATTCCTGGAGGGCGTCAAGGCCCTGGCCATCGACGGGGTCGCGCCCACGCGGCAGACGGTGGCGAGTGGCACGTATCCGGTGAGTCGGCCGCTGTTCCTGTTCACCAACGGCTATCCCAAGCTCGGCTCGGTAGTCCACAAGTTTGTCACTTTCCATCTGACGGAGAAGGGGCAGGAACTGGTCGAGGCCAAGGGGTATGTGCCTCTGACGAACTACTGAGCAACAGGTGTGGCGTGTACCGCCCTGAGATTGGATCAGGATGAGTAATACCGAATTGACTCTCACACTGGGACCAGCGGCCGATGCACGTCGGCCGCTGGTGCTTACGCCCGGCGAGGATTTGCGAGGCTATGTCGCCTCCCACCTCGGTCGGGCGATCCTGTTTCTCATTACACTCACGTCGGTCCTGGCGGTGGCGCTCATCCTGCTGTTCGTCATCGTTCGATCCCTGGGCTTTCTATCGGGGTACAGCCTCGTCGAGTTCCTGGCCGGTCTGGACTGGCGTCCGACGGCGGACAGTCCCGTCTTCGGGTCGCTGGCGATCGTCGTTGGATCGCTGTACGTATCCTTCGCGGCCCTGGTATTCGCGGTCCCGGTCGGCATCCTGGCGGCGGTCTTCCTCAGCGACGTGCTCTCCTGGAGGGCCCGGAACATCGTCAAGCCCGTTGTGGAGATCCTGGCCGCCATCCCATCCGTCGCGTACGGGTTCTTTGCGGTACTGGTCCTGGCGCCGTGGATGCAGAAACGCTTCGGCTTCAGCACCGGGACGAACGCCCTGAACGCCGCGTTGATCCTGGCGTTCATGGCGCTGCCGACGATCATCAGCGTGGCGGAGGATTCGATCTCGGCCCTGGGCCGGGAGCTGCGAGAGGCGTCCTATAGTTGCGGCGCGACCCGCATGGAGACGATGCTCAAGGTCGTGATCCCGGCCGCACACAGCGGGATCATTGCCGCGGTCGTGCTCGGCATGATGCGGGCGATCGGCGAGACCATGGTCGTCTGGATGGCCTCGGGCAACGCGACCCAGATTCCGCACCCCTGGTGGGACCTCTCGCAGTCGATTCGCACGATGACCGCCACGATTGCCGGCGAGATGGGCGAGGCGCCCGAGGGTTCGCAGCATCGCAGCGCCCTGTTCGCCATCGGTGTGCTGCTGTTGTTCCTGACGTTCAGTCTGAACATCATCAGCGAGTACTTCCTCGCACGGGCCAAAAAGGCATCGGGGAGGGCGTGACATGAACCTGAGACTCCGCGGCAGGCTCAACCAGATGTTCACCGTCGCGACCGGCCTGTCGGTCGTCCTGCTGGCGGTGGTTCTGATCGCCATCCTGGGTCCGATGGTCTATCGGGGCAGCGGCGCCGTGTTCTTCCAGGGCACGGTCGAGTTTCGCAAGATGCAGCGGGACCTCTTCAAGCGGGTCGATGCGACGGCCCTGAATGCGGAGATCGCCGAGACGGAGCAGTTGCGCCAGAAGGTCTACGCGATGATCGGGGAGTTCCGCGAGGGCGTCGACGTCGAGGCAATGTCCGACCGCGTGCGAAAGATCCATCGCGAATTCGGCGAGGAGTTGCGAGCCGCGCGCATCCCGGCGGACCAATACTCGCAGTTGCGGAGCCTGACCCGCGAGATTCGGGACAACCTGGAGGCGGCCTTCGCGAGCCAGGACAAGCAGAAGATCCGTCGGATCGTCGAGGAGGTGCTCGGACACGCGGACAATCCCGCGTTCCAGGGGACCTCGGCCCAGCAATTCTTTGCAATTGCTCGCGGTTTCCTTGCCACCGCGGAGAAGGTCGATCTGGCCCATCAGCAGGAGTATGCCGAGGCGTTGCGGGAGGTGGAGGCGATTCTCTTTCATTCGCAGGATCTCCCCGGCCTACTGGGTCCGCGACCCGATGAGCCGGCGCCGCTGTTGGTTATGCTGCGATACGGCGCGACCCGCTGGGACCAGGCCAAGAAGCTGGTCGACCGGTTCCTGTGGGTTGAGGAATGGATCGAGGACAAGCCGGGCGAGCCTCTGGTCATGCATCGGAAGTCACGGGCAAGCCTGTTCCCTGATACCTTGCAGCCGCTGTTTGCATACGTCGAGCAGAACACCGAAAAGATGCTCCGCCCGAAGTTCGCGGTCTATTGGCAGTTTTTCCTCGACGACAACGTCAACAGCCACTACTTCGGCGGCGTCGGCCCCGAGATCCTCGGCACCGTGCTCATCACGATTGTCGGCATGCTGTTCGTCATCCCCCTGGGCGTCATCTCGGCTGCATATCTGGTCGAGTGTTCCTCGGAGGGCCAGGTGATCCGGATCATCCGCATGTGCATCAACACGCTCGCCGGCGTGCCCAGTATCGTCTTCGGGCTCTTTGGCCTAGCGTTCTTCGTGCTGTTCCTGTTCCCCTTGCTCGGTTTCGAGTCCAAGCCGTGCATCCTTGCGGCCTCGATGACCCTGGCGGTCCTGACCCTGCCCGTGATGATCCGCGCCAGTGAGGAGGCCATTCGGGCGGTGCCGCAGTCCTACAAGGAAGGATCGCTCGCCCTGGGGGCCAGCCGGTTCCACACGTTCGTGACCGTGACGCTCCCGGCGGCCCTGCCGGGCATCCTGACGGGCGTGATTCTGAGCCTCAGCCGGATCGCGGGCGAGACGGCCCCGATCCTCTTCACCGGCGCGGTGTCCCTCGGGGATGTCCCGAAGTCCGTCTTTGACCCGACGCGGACTCTCTCCTACGGCAGCTACGACATGGCGGTGGGCGACCGCCTGGCAATGATGGTGCCCCACAACCAATACGGCATGGTCGTCACGCTCGTGACGCTCATCCTGATCCTCAACGCCATGGCCGTCGTGCTGAGATCCCATGTATTCAAGAAACTCAGAGGACATTAGGAATCGCCATCCGATGTCGGAAAATGGAGAGAATATGCCTGTCACAGCCGCCGACGACATCAGGAAATCGGATGTCAGGGCAACGATTGTCATGAACACTGCGAAGGCGCCGGCCGCCAGAGCGTCGGCCGAGACCTGCAAGTGTGCGATTGTCCGGTCCGACCACTTCAGCCTCTACTACGGCTCGAAGGTGGGCGTCAAGGACATCACGATGGACATCTACCCGTGCGCCGTTACGGCGATCATCGGGCCCAGCGGCTGCGGCAAGAGCACCTTCCTGCGAAGCATCAACCGGATGAACGACCTGATTCCGCATGTCCGCACGACCGGCCGGTTGGAAGTAGACGGGCACCCCATTTACGACAAACGGACGAACCTCGTAAGCCTTCGTCAGCAGGTGGGCATGGTCTTCCAGAAGCCTAATCCCTTTCCGAAGAGCATCTTCGACAACGTCGCCTACGGCCCGCGCTTGCAGGGGGGCAATCGCAAGGGCGAACTCCAGCACATCGTCGAGCAAAGCCTCCGAGCCGCCGCTCTGTGGGATGAGGTGAAGGACGACCTGAGCAAGTCCGCCCTGGCCCTCTCCGGCGGACAGCAACAGAGGCTGTGCATCGCCCGGGCCTTAGCCACGAAACCCCGCGTGCTCCTGATGGACGAGCCCTGCTCGGCCCTCGACCCCATCGCAACGGGCCGGATCGAGGACCTCATCGGCCGGCTCCAGAGCATCTACACCATCGTGATCGTCACGCACAACATGCAGCAGGCGGCCCGCGTCAGCGAATACGCGGCCTTCTTCTGCCTGGGCGAACTCATCGAATACGACCACACGTCCAAGATCTTCAGCAACCCCCGCAACAAGCAAACCGAAGACTACATCACGGGCCGGTTCGGATAGCGCGTAGCTCGCCAAGGGATCCTTTCTCGTAACATGTCCGCCAAGGCGGGGATGGGGCCACCGGCAGTGGATCGTCAACGGCGCCAATGGGGCGGCGATCGAGTGCCGGTATAACACAACATTGCCCCTGCCCCCGGACATCGGGCGGTTCAGCGACAATCAACACTACACCCGCTGTGGCTTGTCTCGTTGGGGATTCAGGAACCCACACCGTCCTCTAATATCTGCCGTTGCGGCTGCGGCAGGGCGGGTGTGGTGGTTGGTGGCATTGTCTCGGGACTTGAAGAGATAGGCAAAAATAATGGACATCTTGGTGTTAAGATGGGTATACTGTATGTCGATAGAGATCAAGGTACAGTAGTCTCTGGAGAAGATCATCGCATGGAACGGGGTATCTGCAGAATAGGCATTGCCGCACTCGCCTGCATACTTGTCATCGGGCCGGCAACCGAGGCGAAGACTATTCGGGTCGGCAGCAGCGCAGCCGCCGGATACCGGTCTCTCAAGCCGGCGGTCCACGCTGCCCTGCGCGGCGATGTGATCATCGTCGAGCAGGGCCTCTATACCGGGGACGACAATCGAGACATCGTGATTTCCAGCAAGGCAATCACAATTCGCAGCGAGGATCCGAACGACCCGGTGATTGTCGCCGCCACTGTGATCGATTGCCAGGGCACTGAGATCGAAGGCCATCGTGCATTCGACGTGTATGAGGGGAACGACACCCTGCTGGTGTTGGAAGGATTGACGATCTCCAACGACTCCGGTCCTGTGTCCGGCGGGGCCGTGCTTTGCGAAAAGGCTGTGCTCCGTGCCTTCCACTGCACGTTCTCGAACAATCGCGTCGCTTGGCATGGCAGTGCCGTATACTGCTATGAAAGCCAGGCATGGTTCGAGGGCTGCAGATTCTCGAACAACGCCTGTGAGTCCGCCAACGGAGGCACGATCTTCTGTTCGGCTAGCACGGTCGATTTGGAGAACTGCACGTTCGAGTCCAATCGCGGCGGTACCGTCATGAGTCTCGACAGCCGCCTGAGGATTCATCGATCCATCTTCGAGGAGAACAAGGCCGGCAACGGCGGCGCGGTCTACTGCAGCACCGCGTCCAGTCCGGAATCGGCCTCCGGATTGGATGTGAGCCGATGCACGTTCACCGCCAACACCGCCGCCGTTTCGGGAGGAGCCGTCTACAATTCGGCGGTCGGTGCGCAGATCCATGGCTGCACGTTCATCGCGAACACCGCGGCCCAGGACGGCGGCGCGATCCTGAACGATCGGGGCAACCTTCTGTTGTCCGACTGCGTCCTTGTCAGCAATACGGCCGTCGGCCTCGGCGGTGGTGTTCTCAGTCTGTCTCGGGGCGCCCCGCAAATCCTCAATTGCACGTTCGTGGCCAATGATGCCGGGCAGGGCGGCGCCATCGCCGGCAGAGGGGACGCCCGGTCGCTTGTCAGTCACAGTATTCTGTGGCGCAACACGGCCGGCCGAGGGTCGCAACTGTATCTGGCACGCGATTACGGCGGCTATTATAATGCGCCCGACGCCACAGGAGCGACGGCTACGGTGGAGTACTGTGACATCGAGGGCGGCCGAGGCGGCGCCTACGAGGAACTCGAGTGTACGCTCATATGGTCCGCCGGGAACATCAACGCCGAACCGTTGTTCACCGGCCCGGCCTACGATGACTATCGCCTGTCGCCGGATTCTGCCTGCATCGATGCGGGCGACCCCTGCTACGTTCCCTTGTCCGGCTCGACCGATCTCGATGACTATCCACGCAGGTTCGGTTCGACCGTCGATCTGGGCGCATACGAATTCCGGGGTCTCGGACCGGTGTATCGGTTCTGGTCCCCGCTCAAGGGCAAACACTTCTACACGCTCCACGGGGCCGAGCGGGACAGGCTCGTCAGTGAGTTCCCCCACGCCTGGACGTATCAGGATGTGGCGTACTATGCCTTCTATCAGCCGGTCGTGGAAAACCTGCTCCCGGTGTATCGGTTCTGGTCTCCCAGCCTGGATGCGCACTTCTGGACCCTCGACGAGCAGGAGTGTTTGAGAATCCTGGAGGAGCATTCGACTATCTGGATTTTCGAGGGCATCGTGTTCTATGCCTTCCAGCAGGGCCGGCAGCCTCTGGATGCTGTTGCCGTGTACCGATTCTGGTCCGCCGATCTCGCCCACCACCTGTACACGATGGACGAGGCCGAGAAGAAGGCCTTGATCGAGAACTACTCCGATCTCTGGGAGTATGAGGGGGTCGCGTGGTACACCTATCTCAGGCCGCAGGACCTCGGCATGGCCGCCTATGCTTTCACGGGGGGTTCCAGCGGGGCTTGGTACAAGTGTGCGCTGGCCGCCTCCATCGACGGCCAGGAGGCCCGGATCAACTCAGCGGATGTCCAGTTGCCCCCCGCCTCCACGCAGATGCAGATGACGATCGACTTCCGCAGGCTCATCGTATCCCTGGATACGCTCTCCGTGCGGACGAATGGGGTCGAGCATACGGCCGAGGTCACGTTGCCGGGCACCGAGTTGAAAATTCCACTGGTTCTGTCGATTCAGGCATCGTTCGTCCTGCCGACGATGCGCGGCCCCTATACGGTCGATCCCACGACGCGTTTGTTCGCCGACTTCCGAGAAACGAGTCAGGACATCGCCGGCAAAGACTCCTTTTTCACGTACAGCGGTTCCGTGTCCCTTGCCGACCGGCAGACGTCTTTCGACCGCACAATGCCCACCACCCGATTCGAGCTGGAGAGCGTCGGCGGTTTTGAAGCACTGAGCTTGTTGCCCGACGGCCTCTATGCCAATATGCCGCTGACTTTCCAGTGGCATCGCCAGCAGACGCGGGACCTCCTGGCCGAGGACGTGGTCAACGGTCGCCGCGTGCAAATCTACGTCACGTATTCTTACGTCGGTACTCAGGGCCTCTGGCAGGGCAAGCTCATCGAGTAAGCCGGTCGCTGCGCGTTCATTCCGCGGTCTGTTTTGCATCGTGTGTCTGCAATCCGCCGGTCTTCATGTGTCCGGAGCGGCACCGTCGCATCCATTGAATCCCGGGTTTTTCGGGTGAGAAGAACGGAGTAATCCTGTCCGGAGGCCGAGAAAAGGTTGCAGGATGCCCAGGTTTGCCTTAAAATCCTCCGTTTGGCTTGGAGATTTGAAAGGACTTGTGGATGAAATACGATGTGGCTGACCTGTCGTTGGCGTCCGAAGGCAAGCGACGGATTCTGTGGGCGGATAACGATATGCCCGTGCTGGCGGCGATCCGCGAGCGGTTTGCGAGACAAAAGCCGCTCAAGGGCAAGAACGTGTCGGCGTGTCTGCACGTCACGGCCGAAACCGCCAACCTGGCCCGGGCGCTGAAGGCGGCGGGGGCCAACGTGGTCCTGTGTGCGTCGAACCCGCTGAGCACACAGGATGACGTCGCGTCCTCGTTGACGAAGGACTTCGGGATTCCCGTCTTCGCGATTCGCGGGGAGAACCGGGCCACCTACTACAAGCACATCAATGCGGCCATCGACCACAAGCCGGTCATCACGTTCGATGATGGGGCCGACCTCGTCAACGAGATGCACCTGAAGCGAAAGAAAGACGCCGAGCGGATTATTGCCAGCATGGAGGAAACGACCACCGGCGTCATCCGCCTGCGCGCGATGGACAAGGAGGGCAAGCTCAAGTTTCCGGTGATCGCGGTCAACGACGCCAAGAGCAAACACCTGTTCGACAACCGCTACGGCACGGGCCAATCCACGGTCGACGGCATCATCCGCGCGACGGACTACCTGATGGCCGGCAAGAACGTCGTCGTCGCCGGCTACGGATGGTGCGGGCGGGGCTTCGCCATGCGGGCCCGCGGGATGGGGGCGATCGTGATCGTCACCGAGATCGATCCGATCAAGGCGATTGAGGCAGCGATGGATGGATTCCAGGTGATGCCGATGTCCGAGGCCGCCAAGGTGGGCGATTTGTTCGTGACGCTGACGGGCAACAAGCACGTGATCCGGCCGGAGCATATCCGCAAGATGAAGGACCGTGCCACCATCGCCAACAGCGGGCACTTCAATGTTGAGATCGACATCCCCGGGATCGCGAAGCTCAGCCGCAAGATCAACAAGGGCGTGCGACGAAACGTCGATGAATACGTCATCAGCGGCAGAAAGCGCATTTACCTGCTGGCCGAGGGGCGGCTGATCAACCTGGCGGCCGCCGAAGGCCATCCCGCCAGCGTGATGGACATGAGCTTTGCGACTCAGGCCCTGCAGGCGGAGTGGGTTGTCCGGCACGAGGGCAAGCTCGAAGCCAAGGTGTACGACGTACCGCTGGAGATCGAGGAACAGGTTTGCTGCCTGAAGCTCAGGGCCATGCAGATCGCGATCGACAAGCTGACCCCGGAACAGGTGGTTTATCTCGCGAGCAGCGGCGAAGGGACGTAGGATTTACTATTTACAATTGACGATTTGTGATTGGACTTCGCCGGGCGGAGATTGTGCCTCGCGACGCGAGGCGTGCGATGGCCCGTGCGTGCAAATAGTGAATCGTAAATCGTAAATGTAAAATGGACAACAAAGAGCCCGAAAAGACGCCGAAGGCCCCAAAGACCTTCCTGACGGTTGGCCCGACGTTGCACTACAGCCATCGGA
>DCUI01000270.1 GCA_002327785.1 Phycisphaerales bacterium UBA2218 | reverse complement strand
AACCACACTCTTCAGGCTGCCCCACCACAAACCCGGACGAAAATCGTGTCAAACATATTGACACTTAAGCCAATGAATGGTACAAGCGTGACCAGAAGTACATGATTGAGTCACAGTTGGAGTTTTGGTGTCATGCTTTCAGTTCGTGAGGCTGCTGAAGTACTCGGTGTCTCGCAGAAGACCGTCTATCGCTGGATCAAAGACAGCCGGGTACCCTCTCGCCGTCTGGGCGGTCAGCACTTCATCGAGCGGTCGGAGGTGAACAACCTTGTCATCCGGGACGGGCTTGGTCCCCTGCCGGATACGGCCCATGAGTTGGAGGATCGCCAAGACATCTCCTTGCACGACATGCTCGTCCGGGGCGGCGTTTTCTACCGTATCGGCGGCGCCACCAAGAAGGACGTGCTGCTAAACGCACTGAACATGGTCAAGGGCGTGGATGAGAGCGCATCGAACCCCCTGTTTCAGATGTTCCTGGCGAGGGAGGAACTGGCCTCGACCGGGATCGGAGACCACATCGCGATCCCACATGCCAGGGGCTCGCTGGTCGGATACATCAGCCAGCCGATCCTTTCGCTGTCCTTCCTTGAAATGCCAATCGACTACGGCGCTCTCGACGGTAAGCCCGTATACGCGTTGTTCCTGTTGATCTCCCCCAACGTGCGCACGCACCTGCGTGTCCTGGCGCGACTGTCATTCTGCCTGCACATGCCGGAATTCAAACAGGCGGTCCTGGATCAGGCCTCGCGAGAAACGATCTTGAATACCCTTGTCCGGACGGAAGCCCTCCTGCCCCAGGGTTCGTGAAGGACCACCCATGCACGTCTTCATCTCAGGTTGCATCATTCTCGCGCTTTCGGGCGCTGCCGCCGTTCTGCTCGGTCGCTCTCGGGCGGTGTCATGGGTAGCCGCTCTCGGCGTCTGGGCGGGATGCGGCACGGCCCTGATCCCGGTAATCGCGACTTTGGCCGGCCGAACCATAGAGCCCCTGCAGATTGCCTGGAGCATGCCCGGCGGATCGCTGTCCTTCGCCCTGGATGGCTTGTCCGCCTTCTTTTGCCTGCCGATTCTGCTCGTCGCCCCGTTGGCGGCGACATACGGATGCGAGTATCTCGCCCATGAGAAAAAGCTGCTCGGTTCGATCCTGTTTTTTTTCAATGCTCTCGTCGCCAGTATGCTCCTGCTGATGGCGGCCCGCAACGGCCTGCTGTTTCTCGTCGTCTGGGAGATCATGGCAATTAGTTCGTTCTTCCTCGTGGTCTTCGACGGCGAACACGCCCAGGTTCGGGAAGCCGGCTGGACGTACCTGGTGGCCACGCACATCGGTACAGCGGCATTGCTCGTGTTCTTCGCCCTGCTGGGCAGGCAGGCGGGCTCGCTGGAATTCGAGGCGATGACCGCCCTGCCGCAACACGGCCTTGCGGCCGGGGGACTCGCCCCGGCGATGGCAAGCGTCCTGTTTGCCCTGGCCGTGGTCGGGTTCGGCTCCAAGGCGGGGTTCTTCCCCCTGCACGTGTGGCTGCCGGAGGCCCACCCGGCCGCCCCAAGCCACGTCTCGGCCCTGATGTCCGGCGTGATGATCAAGACGGGCATCTACGGTCTGCTCCGCGCGTTGACGATGCTGGGCACGCCACCGGCAGCCTGGGGTTGGACTCTCGTGGTCATCGGCCTGACATCGGGCGTTCTCGGCGTGGCATTTGCGCTGGCACAGCACGATCTCAAGCGGCTCCTGGCCTATCACAGCGTGGAGAACGTCGGCATCATCACGCTGGGCATCGGAGCCGGCTTGCTCGGACTAACCTGGAATCAGCCGGCCCTCATGGTGTTCGGCTTCGGCGGAGGCATTCTCCATGTGCTGAACCACGCGGTGTTCAAGAGTCTGCTGTTCCTCGGCGCCGGCGCCGTGGTTCACAGCACGCACACGAGGGACATCGATCACCTCGGCGGGCTGATCAAATCGATGAAATGGACGGGCGTCACGTTCCTGGTCGCCTCCGCAGCGATCTCCGGACTGCCTCCCTTCAACGGATTCATCAGCGAGTTTCTCATTTACGTTGCCGGATTCAGCGGCGTTCGGGCCGGGGCCACGGAGACCGTCGTTTTGGCCGCCGGAGTCGCCAGCGGTTTGGCGTTGATCGGCGGGCTGGCGGCGGCCTGCTTCGCAAAGGCATTCGGCATCGTCTTCCTCGGCGAGCCACGAAGCACCCACGCAACAGGAGCTCAGGAGGCTGGTGCGGCGATGCGATGGCCCATGGCGATGCTCGCGGCTCTTTGCCTTGGCATCGGTCTGCTGGCGCCGCTTGCGATTAAGCTGGTCCTTCCGGCGGTATGGATCGTGGCGGGAACCGACAGCGTGTCGCCGGGCAAGTCTTCGGCCATGGCGATTCAAGTTCTGTCCGGCGTCGCCTGG
The DNA here is from genome assembly GCA_002327785.1 of Phycisphaerales bacterium UBA2218. Taxonomy (GTDB): domain Bacteria; phylum Planctomycetota; class Phycisphaerae; order Sedimentisphaerales; family Anaerobacaceae; genus PLanc-01. The sequence continues at coordinate 3,759 of DCUI01000270.1, read as the reverse complement.
GTTTCATTCGGGGTGCTTGTGCTGGCAGCGGGCCTGTTCTTCATCCGCCGCCGCCTGCCGCGAGGACAGGAGGAGACTGCAACGGGGACCTGGGATTGTGGCTACGCACGCCCCACGGCGCGAATGCAATACACCGCTTCGTCCTTCGCACAACCCCTGACGGACCTGTTCCGCCTCATCCTGGGGACGCAAAGGCAGGGTAGCCCTGTCGAGGGATTCTTCCCGAAGGGAGCGATGTTCAGCACGGAGACGCCCGACGCGGCGCGCGAACGATTGTTCGTCCCCTTGTTCCGCGCGATTGACCGTGGCGTGGCCCCCATTCGCCGGATGCAGCACGGGCGCGTGCACGAATACCTTCTCTATATCGCCATCGTCCTGGTGCTGCTGCTGATCTGGAAAGCGGGGGGCCGGCCATGACAGTCCTGCACTGGGTCCTTCCATTGGCCGCATGGGTCCTCGCTCCGCTGATGCTCGGCATCATCAACCGCGTCAAGGCGGTCGTCGCCGGGCGAAGGGGACAGCCCTTGCTGCAACTGTACTACGATCTGTTCAAGCTGGCGCAAAAGGGGTCCGTCTACAGCCGATCGACCAGCCTCGTGATCCGCATCGCACCATCGGTTGCCTTGGCCTGCACGGCAATTTGCGTGACGCTTGTCCCCTGGGGCGGATTGCGGGCGCCGGTTGCCTTCGAGGGGGACATCATTCTGCTGGCCTACCTGCTGGGCCTGGCCCGGTTCGCCACGGTGCTGGCGGCCCTGGATACGGGTTCGGCCTTCGAGGGCATGGGCGCCAGCCGGGAGGTCCAGTTCGCGGCCCTCGCCGAGCCTTCGTTCTTCCTGGGGATGCTGGTTCTCGTGCTCCACTCCGGGACCATCGGGCTCTCGGACGTCATGTCGGGGCTCTCGGCGGCAACGTGGCAGACTTCCGGCATCCTCCTGATCCTCGTGGCCTGCTCCTGGTTCGTCCTGCTGCTTACAGAGAACTCACGCATCCCCATCGACGATCCGAATACGCACCTGGAGCTGACGATGATCCACGAGGTCATGGTGCTCGATTACGCCGGGCCGGACTTCGCGTACATCCTGTACGGCGTATCGCTGAAGCTGTGGGTTTTTGGGGCCCTCGTAGTGAATCTGATCGTCCCCGTGCGATCCGTGCCGGCGTGGGGACAGATCCCTGTGTTCCTGCTCGGGATGGGAGTCGTCGCCATCCTGGTGGGCGTCGTGGAATCCGTCCTCGCACGGCTGCGGCTGCGACAGGTGCCGAAGATTCTGATCGGCTCGGCGACGCTGAGCGTCATCGCATTGATCGCGGAGCTGATGGAGTAAGACCCGCAACCATGGATATCATTTCGGTTCTATTGATTCTGTCCTGCCTGTTCCTGCTCGGGTCGAGCCGCCTGAACGTCGCGATCCGCGTGGTGGCCGCCCAGGGTGTTTTGCTGGGCATCCTTCCCATAATCCGTGCGACGGACAATATCTCCGCGGGCATCTGGATCCTGAGCGTCAGCACGATCGTTTCCAAGAGCATCCTGCTACCCTGGCTGATGCGGATCTGCCTGCGGAACTCCGAGATCCGCCGGGAGATCGAGCCCTTCGTCGGGTTCGGCTCGTCCCTGCTGTGCGGCACCGGACTGCTCGCCCTTGCGGTCTGGGTCACGGCCCACATGCCCGCGGTCCCCGGCCAACTCCCGGTGGGCTTCCCGATGACCAGCTCCTTCTTTCTAATCTTCGTCGGGCTGTTCCTCATGGTCACGCGTCGCAAGGCCATCACGCAATCGCTGGCGTACCTCGTCATGGAAAACGGCGTCTACGGCGTGGGCGTCAGCATGAGTCTCGATTTCCCCTTCATCGTGGAACTCGGCATCCTGCTGGACGTCTTCGTGGGCGTGTTCCTCATGAGCAACCTGCTGTTCCATCTGGACCGAGAATTCGAGCACATGGACGCGGACAAGCTCACCGAGTTGTCCGACGTGGCGGAGTCTCCGACCACCGGTGGGGAGGAGTTCGCATGATGCTCCTGCTGTCGATCATCCTTCTGCCCGCGGTCGCCGGCACCGCATCGTACCTGATTCGGTCCCACCGTCTCAGGCGAACACTGTGGGCGATCACAGCCGCGACCCACCTGGTGCTGTCGCTGGCGGCCGCGATGCCGCCGGAGGCCGCAACAATGAGCTGCTGGATCGGCTTGGACGCTCTCAGCGCCATTTTTCTTGTCCTGACGAGCCTGCTGTTTCTCGGGGCCACTGTGTATGGCGTCGGGTACGTGGCCCGCGAGCCCATCGCACCCCGGCCCGATTTCGAGGACGGCAGTCTCTTCAAGAACGAGCCGGAGTCCGTGTTTACGGGCGGAATCCTGCTGCTGCTGGCCACGATGAGCCTGGCCATCATCAGCCGGCACCTGGCCCTGCAATGGGTGGCCATTGAAGCGACGACGCTCGCCAGCGCCCCGCTGATCTACTACCACCGGAATCGCCGGTCGCTGGAGGCCGCGTGGAAATACCTGATCCTGTGCTCGGTGGGCATCGCCATGGCCCTGCTCGGGATCTTCTTCATCCGCATGGCCATGCAGGATGTACCACGCGATCTCACGCTTGCTGCCCTGTTGGGACAGGCGAGCACATTGAACCATAAATGGCTCTCGACCGCCTTCATCTTCATCCTCGTGGGCTACGGCACCAAGATGGGCCTGGCCCCGCTGCACTCGTGGCTTCCCGACGCCCACAGCGAGGCGCCGTCGCCCGTCTCAGCCCTGCTCTCCGGGGCCTTGCTCAACTGCGCCTTCCTCGGCATCCTGCGGGTGCAGCAGGTCTGCACCGCCGCGGGGATGGCGGCCTTCGGCGGCGACCTGCTGGTCCTCTTCGGGTTACTGTCCGTGGGCCTGGCCGGCGTCTTCATCCTGCGGCAAGCCGATTACAAACGCATGTTGGCCTATTCGAGTGTCGAGCACATGGGCATTCTGGCGATCGGCGTCGGTCTGGGCGGGTTGGGATCGTTCGGCGCGTTCCTGCACGCCGTCAATCATTCCATCGTTAAAGCGATGCTGTTCTTCACGGCCGGCAACATCCTGGCCCGTTTCCACACGAAGGACACCGCGAGAATCCAAGGCGTTTGCAGCGTCCTGCCGATCTCCGGGGTCCTGTGGATTGCCGGATTCCTCGCGATCACGGGATCGCCGCCGTTTGGGACATTCATCAGCGAGTTCACGATCCTGCGGGCCACGGTCGAGCAAGGCCGGTGGATCGTCGCGGGGCTCTACAGCCTGTTCCTGCTGCTGGTCTTCGTCGGGATGTCCACAATTGTCCTGCGCATGGCCCTCGGCAAATCCACGCGGAGTCGCACACATGAATCCTGGACAACTGTTCTGTCGCCGGTCGCGTTTGCCCTGCTGGCGCTACTGCTCGGGGTGTACCTGCCCGCCCCGCTCGCCGACAAGCTGCACGAGGCGGCTCAACTTCTGGGAGGACCGGTACAATGACGACACTGCCGCAGATTCACAATGGCCAGGCCATCCCATGGAGCAATATCCCCGATCTGGCAGTGTCGGAATTCCGCACCGTCGCGCTCGAACGAGTTCACAAGGGCAGACGAATCTCCGCCCTGTTCGGCGTGCCCGATGACGACGAACTCATCCTCGTGGCCGTCCTGACGAACGATGGGCAGGCGACGCTCGAATTGTGCCGGACCTGCGTCCGCGACTCGTATCCCGCGTTGACGCCGGACGCCCCGCAGGCCCACTGGTTCGAGCGGGAGATCGCCG